>JAFOZZ010000009.1 GCA_017390945.1 Akkermansia sp. | reverse complement strand
GCAAATAAGCCTATTCTCGTCAGGATTATCTTGCCTTTTCCGCTCACTGCTTATAGATTGAATATCCGCACTTAGCCAAGCAAAAATAGTTTTCTGCTTGCATGTGCACTGTCAATGCTGTACCACTGTCCCAACATATTGAACGATTCAATAATTTTCCCAAAAGGGAATATGTTGATAAAAACGGAGGCAGAACTGGGAGCGCTGATAAGGCAGAGGCGCAAATCACAGAAGCTAAGCATCGCTGACCTGGCGATGCTGGTGCCGTGCAGTCCGCGCCTGCTGAGCGAGCTGGAGCGCGGGAAGCGAGGCGTCAATATAGGTGTAACGCTTCAGCTTATGGCGCTGCTGGGGTTCGTGGTTGATGTAAAAGGGAGAGAGGAGATTAGGCGATGAAACAGCTTCCTATCTATTACCAGGGAGAACAGATTGCAACCCTCCTCCAGGATGCACACGGCCAACTGGAGCTGGAATATACAGCAAGTTGGCAGAGAAAGGGTTTTGAAATCTCCGTAACACTTCCCCGCAGTAGCCGCAGACATACAGGAAGTGCCGTCAGAACATATTTTGAAAATATCCTGCCGGAGGGAGTCATCCGTGAAACGCTTGCTTTGCAATACGGAACTGACCAAAGCAATGTATACGCACTACTGCAACACATCGGACAGGACTGTGCAGGCGCTTTCTCAATAGGCGGTCCAGGCAGCAAAGGAGACTATACCGAACTAACCCCAGAGAGCATCCAAACACTCCTGAACAAGTTGCCCCAGTTCCCCATGGCCACCAGCGAAGGGCAAACAAGCTTATCGCTGGCAGGAGCTCAGCACAAACTTCCGCTGTTTCTGAAAGATGGTATTTTCTACCTTCCGCGCAGTGGAGCAGCCAGCAACTGCATTGTAAAACTCCCCATCCGCGGATTTTCGCATACAGTTGAAAATGAACATTTCTGTCTCGAACTAGCTAAGCACATTTCGCTGCCAGTCGTTCAAAGCCATATATTACAGCTACCGGAATATACCGTACTTGTTGTGGAACGCTACGACCGAAAAGGAAGCGATTTTCACCCGGAGCGATTGCCACAAGAGGACTTCTGCCAAATGTCCAACCGCAGCTCTGCCATCAAGTACGAGAAAGACGGTGGTCCATCCTTTACGGAATGTGCCACCCTCATCCGTGAACACTCTGCACAACCCGGCATGGATTTAATCCTGCTAGTAAAATGGGCAGCTTTTAACTGCTGCGTAGGTAACAATGATGCACATGCGAAAAACATCTCAATGATTCGCCAGGCCGAACACCTGAAACTGGCACCATTTTACGACCTGCTCAGCACCACATACTACGGCAATCGATTACTCCGCAGACAGGCCATGTACGTGGGCAGAAAAAACAAATCATTCTTTGTTTCGCGCCGCCGCTGGGAGCAGCTCGCGCAGGATATCAGCCTGCCAGCCAAAACCGTACTTAATCACGTAAAACAGGTTGCCCGGAACATCATAAGCTCCCTTGAAGAAGTTGAGGTAATAGCCCAAAATAACGGCGTGCCTCCCCAAACAGCCTCTCACCTCGCGCACCACATCCAAACGCGTACCACTCGCATTCTGGAGGCTCTGGAAGCAACGTAATATACTATACTGCGAATCACAAAAAACTAAGGGGGCGTGGCAGGAAGAACCTGTCACGCCCCCAAACCCCTGTATTATGAAAAAACGGATGGGTGCTTTATGCGCAGCAGCCTTTAGTTGAGGTGCATGGGCATGAGCACGTAGAGGAACTCATCGGCCACGCGCATGACGCCGGGGCTGGAGGAATCGATGAGGTCTAGGGAGACGTTGCCATCACCCACAGCCTTGAGGGGGGCGAGGATGAAGTCAGCGTTGAAAGTGATAGCGATTTCGCGGCCAGCGTAATCGATGGGTACTTCTTCGTTAGCCTCACCAAGGTTGGCAGCGCTGGACTGTACCTCCATAACGCCGGGAGCGAAGCGGAAGCGCACGGTGTTGGCCTTCTCGGCGGAGAGCAGAGCTACGCGGCGCACGGTCTCGTTCAGGTCGGCAGCGGGCATGTAGATGCGCTCGTTGTAGCGGCCGGGGATTACCTGGCGGTAGTTCGGGTACTTACCATCGATAAGCTTTGTTACGAGGAGGGTATCACCGAAGTCGAAGGAAGCCTGATTGGAGGTGATGCGGACGATAACGTCGCCATCATCGCTCAGGAGGCGGTGTACCTCGGCCACAGCGCGGCTGGGGAGGTTGATGTCCACCTGCTGGGACTCAGGGAACTCGAGCTCGTTCTCGAAGAGAGCGAGGCGGCGGCCATCGGTAGCAACGAGGGTCAGCTTACCATCCTGGAAGCAGGTGTAGATACCGTTGAGGATGTAGCGGGTACCGTCGTTGGAGATAGCAAACTCGGTGTAGCGGAAACCACGGTTGAGCATGCCCTGGGGCACCTTGAACTCGCGGGCTTCCTTGAAAATGGGCAGGCTGGGGAACTCCTCAGCGATGAGGCCATTGAGCTTAAACTGAGCGCGGTTGCAGCGGATGGTGGCCACGGAGCCCTTGGTATCCACGCTTACCTCGCCATCACGCATTTCGCGGATGATGCTCTGGAGCTTCTTGGCAGGAAGGGTGATAGCACCGGGAGTATCAACCATGCAGGGCACCTTGGCAAGGATGGTCAGCTCCATGTTCGTGGTGGTCAGCTTCAGCTCGCCATCAGCGGCTTCGAGCAGCACGTTGGAGAGGATGGGCATGCTGGGGCGGGTGGACACTACGCCAGCCACTTTGTTCAGACCATCCAAGAGGACTTGTTTTGCTAATGCGAATTTCATGATTAAACTCCTTCGGTTTTTCTGCATTGTACAAGCTTTTAGCGTGCAAGGCAAGCACAAATGTAGCCAAATCCCATATTTTCTACGCTTTTTTTGCCAGCACCGCCATATATTGGGCCTTTTAAGGTATGAAACACGAATTATAGGGGAAGCAAGAAATCTACAATCTACAAAGTAATAGCCAGGCGGCTTACGCCACAAATTGGGCGATGCTGATTCCATGCTTAACGCCTGCCTGCCGACAGGCAGGCCCGCGCTTCAAAGCGCGGAGCCCAGGCCCTTGCAAAGCTTTGCTCCATTCTGCGGGCGCATGCCCGCCAAACTTGAACTTCGTAGATTGTAAATTGTCGATTGTAGATAATTTCTTTGACAGTCCATGTGGCATGGGGTAGTATAGGGGCAGGATGAAACTGGTAAGTTGGAATGTAAACGGCCTGCGAGCCACGCTGGGTAAAGGCTTGGCAGAGAAGATGGACGAACTGGCACCGGATGTACTGTGCCTGCAGGAGATTAAAGCCCGCCAGGAGCAGGTGAGCGACCTGTGGCTGGCCAGTTGGCCGCATGCTGTGTGGAACCCCGCCCAGCGCCCCGGTTACTCCGGCGTGCTCATTCTGTCGCGCGTGGCACCGCTGAGCGTGAGCACAGGCATCGGCATCGACGAGCACGATACCGAGGGCCGCGTGGCTACCATGGAGTTCGAGGATTTTTACCTGGTCAACTGCTACACCCCCAACTCCCAGAATGAGCTGGCACGCCTGCCCTACCGCCAGGAGTGGGATGCCGCCTTCCGCAACTACGTAAGCTCCCTGGCCGAGAAGAAGCCGGTTGTTTTCTGCGGCGATCTGAATGTCGCCCACGAGGAAATCGACCTCGCCCGCCCGGATTCCAACCATTTCAGCGCCGGCTTCTCCGATGAGGAACGCGCCGGCTTCACCGAACTGCTGGGGGCAGGCTTCATCGACACCTTCCGCCACCAGTACCCCGACAAGCGGGACGCCTACTCGTGGTGGAGCTTCCGTGGTGGTGCACGCGCCCGCAACGTGGGCTGGCGTATCGACTACTTCTGCGTGAGCAAGAGCCTACTGCCCAGGGTAGGCACAGCGGCTATTCATGCTGATATAACCGGCTCCGACCACTGCCCGGTGTCGCTCATCATTGACTGAGCTGCGGTACAGTACCCCCTCAGTTTTATGGTAACGCCCATCACGCTGCTGTATTCTGCGCTGACACTGGTGCAGGCCGCGCAGGAGAAGCCTTACCAGATAACAGTTGAAGCCGTGCCGGTTGAGCTGCCAGGGTGGCCAGCCGGGGCAGCGCCTGCGCGCGTGGTGCTGCTGTCCGATATCCATGCCCGCACAACTGATGCGCCGCGGGTGCAGGAACTGGTGCAAACCGCCTCGCGCCTGCAACCGGAAGCCGTGATATTGCTGGGTGATTACGGCCGCAGGAATGCCCCGGCTACTGATATGCCCCCGGCAACACTGGCGCAACGCCTGGCGCCCTTGCAAAAACACTGTCCCGTATATTATGTGAGTGGCAACCATGATGACGCTGCGGCAGGCTCCGCACTGCGGCAAGCCTTCGATGCACAGGGATTCGTGTTTGTGGAGCAGCAGAACGCCACCCTCACCTTCAGCAATGGCTGTCAGGCCACCCTGTCCGGAGTCCCCTACCGGGCTGAGCAGCTCAGCACTGCGCCACTGAAAAAGCGCCTGACCTTACAGGGCGAAGCACCGGCGCTGCCCCTTATCGTCGCCAGCCACAGCCCCTGGCACTTCCAGACCAGCGCTCTGCCGGGCGACTTAATTGTAAGCGGGCACACCCATGGCGGGCAGATTTGCCTGCCCGGCGGTCAACCCATATTTCAGCGCGGCATGTGGAAGCACCACCAGCTGCGGGGTGGACTGCACCACGGCAAGCGCAAGGGGCAACAAATCTATGTATCGCGCGGAACAGGTACCAGCTCCATTCCCATACGCCTGCACTGCTGTCCTGAGGTATCGCTCCTGCTGCTCACCGGGAGCCACCAGGGAAACACCACCGAATAAGCCCCGCAGCCTACCTGCCGATGGGACGCGGCGGGCAAAGCCCTTTTTCCTCCGCCGGGGTAATAGGCGCATGCGCCGGTGCCAGGCGGTGCACCTGCCGCGGAAGCGCAAAATCGAAGCGGTGCTCGCTGCGCCCGCCGCGCGGGGATTCATGCACGAGGGTCATACCACCCTGCCCCAGCGTGTCAAAGCGCGTCTGCCCCGGCAGCCAGCGGCACGCACGGGTGAGCATGCGGTACGTCCCTGTATACCGGTAGTACCCCTCGCGCAGGTGATACACAGTGAACTGGCGTATGATAGCGCCGCATCCGGGCTCGGACAGCAAGACCACGACGCTGCCATCGGCATTCGTAAACCAATCCCCCGGCAGGGCAAAACCGGCACTCAAATGCTGCTGCAACAGCACCCCCACCTGCCCGGCTGGCACAGAGCTCACCGCAGCTGCCTGCAACGGAGCCGCCTGCTGGTACAGTCTATCCGCCTCAGCCAGCGCAGCGGAGGCGGGGTTCGAGTAGCGCACAAAGTCATAGCCCTGCGCCGCCAGAGCCAGCAGCGCAAGGGCAAGCAAGCTGCGAAACATAGCCGGCATCAGTCGTTGCGCACGCGGGAGCGCGGCGAAAGAACAATGGGTACACCAGCGGCCTTAATACGCGAGCGAATCGTATTGCGCAGGTACTGGGCATAGCTGTCCGTCAGCAGGCGCTTGTCGTTCACAAACAACACATAGGTCGGCACAGGAATGGTGGTGTACTTCTCATTGAGCGCCGTCGTGGCATAGAAAAGCTTGAGGCGCTTTTTGAGCACGCGGTGCTGGCCGGGCGGGTTCATCTCCATCGCACGCTGGAGCAAGCGGTTCAGCTCACCCGTGCCGGGCATATTGATAGCCTCCTGCTGCACGCGGGCGATAGACTTGAAGATACCGGGCATACCCTCGCCGAGCTTGGCGGACACAATGGCGATGGGGGCGTAATCGAGGAAGAACAGGTTCTCCTTAATATGCTCCTTCACGGCCTCCTTGCGGGCGGAGAGCGGAGCCTCGGCGCAATAGAGGTCAAACTTATTGACCACGATGATGCAGGGCTTGCTCTCCTTGGCAATGATGGAGCCGATACGGCGGTCCTGCTGCGTCACACCGGCCGACATATCAATCACCAGCAGGCAGATGTCGGAGCGACGGATGGCCTTCTCGCTGCGCATGGCGGAGAACACCTCCACAGAGGTATCGCGCTTGGAGCGCTGGCGCATACCAGCGGTGTCGATGAGCACGTAGGGCTGATCCTCGCGGGTGTAGGGTATATCGATAGCATCGCGCGTGGTGCCGGCTACATCGGACACGATGGTGCGGCGGTCATTGAGGATGGCGTTGACCAGCGAGGACTTACCGGCATTCGGGCGGCCTACGATAGCCACGCGGATGGGGCTGTCCTTGGTCACTTCCTCGCGGTCGGGTTCCTCCTCGGGCGTAGCCTCGGGGTCGGCCTCAGCCTTCACCGGGGTAGCGCCCAGGCTCTTGAGGTGGCGGTTGAGCTTATCAGCCAGCTGGGCAAAGCCACGGCCATGTGCAGCAGAGGTGAACACGTAGTCCGAGAACCCCAGGCCGGCGAACTCGCCGAGGTTGAGCTCCTGCTTTTCCGTGTCGGCCTTATTGAGCACGAGCATCACCGGCACCTCAGCCTTGTGCAAACGAGCGGCAATCGTCTTGTCGATGGGGGTGAGGTGGTCGCGGCAATCGCACACAAACATGATGAGGTCAGCGGCGTTGAGCGCGATGTCGGCTTCCTCCTGCACACGGGAGGCAAAGCCGTCATCAAGCGTGGAGCCGATACCACCGGTATCCACCACCAGTGCCTCATAATCCGTAATACGGCAGGGGGCGCTCAGGCGGTCGCGGGTCACACCAGGCTGGTCATGCACAATGGCAATACGGCGAGCCACCATGCGGTTGAAAATGGCAGATTTGCCGACATTCGGTCGGCCTACAATAGCTATCGTGGGAGATGACATGAGAAAAAATGCAGAAAAATCAGTCTATTACAGATGAAAGGGCTGGCACCATAGCTTTAGCGGCCAGGGCGGTCAGCCGTTGTATGGATAACACCCTCGGAGGTAGAGGTCGGACGCTCGTAGGGGCGCAGGCCAATCACGCGAATACCGGCACCACTGCTCACCAGATCCACCGGGCCACCGGTACGCTTCATGACCTTGTAGTCGCGGCGCTTGCCGGAATTATCCATCACGGAGTAGGTGAAATACTCGGGGGTGGACTGGCAGAGCACGTGCATATTCTGAGCGCTGTCCAGCACAACACGCGGTTTCATGAAGTTGAGGAACTGCCCCATGTAGCAAGCACCCAGCACAGAGTGGCTGTCCGCATTGACCACCTGGCCAAACAGGCAATCCTTGGAGTCCACGCGCAGGAGGCGCACACTCATATTGAGCTTGTTACCGCGGGACTGCACCGTGAAGTTGCGTACAGAGCCACCATTGGCCAGCGTAAAGGAAGCGCGGTTGGAGCTGTACGTATTCTGCATATCAGGCATACGCACAGTCGCCACTACCTTGTACACACCATCGCGGTTGAAGGAGTAGTACGGGCTCAGGCTCACCGGCACCACCTTCGAGGAGCCGGCCTCGACCGTCAGCTTGGGGAAGTGGGGAATCACCTTGGGGCTGATGGGGTGGCTCTCGCCATTGCGGGTCACGGTGAAGTGCAGCCAGCTGCGGCCCGGTATGTTGTTGAATGTGACTGCGCGGTCCGTGTAGTTATCGATTTTCACGTTGAGCGACACATTCTCACCCAGCAGGAAATCGCGGCGCTGGGGGTGCACACGCACCTCCACCTGGGCAATGGCTTGAGCCGTGAGCAGCAGACAGAAAACGGTCAGTACGGTATTGATAATATGTTTCATAACTTCTATATGGTCAGGGGTTAGTCAGATTGGGTTGATACAGGGAAAGCGACACGGAACCCGCGACTCACACGGCGCGCCGTGGGGGCAGGCTCTACTATGGGGGAACCGGCAGGCGGCAGCACGACATAGCCCGCAGCATACACACTGCTGGCAGGCACCTGTGTGGTAGTCCACTCCTCCGGCACGCGCTCATCAGCCACCTCATACCGCACCGCCTCCAGCAGAGGCGCGCTCACCAGGCGGCCCTTCACAAAATTGGCATAGGCCAGGGCATCCCAGTAGGAAACCCCACGCACAGGCGAGGAAGCACTCAGCACCTCCCCCTGCCATTCGGTACCATTGGCAGCAGCCTGCACCTGCGCCGACCACTCCGCCGGGGTATGGTCGGCACAGTCTGCCGGCACACCCTTGTTGATAGCCGAGCGGCGAGCCGGGCCGGTGTTGACAATGTCATCGTACACGACGAGGAACTTCTGATAGTCGCGGATGCTCACCAGGCGGTACTGCACACGCAGGGTGTCGCCATTGCCGGAGGCCTCGCGCCCATACACATAGCCGCCTTCATATGCAGGCAGGCTCTCGCCGTGGTCAGGCGCCAGCGCATAGCCCAGCCCACCCAGACACAATACCACCAGCGCCGACACCGCCGCGGTAATGAGCGCACGGCGCTTCCTGCGCTGGGCTCGCTTGTTCTCCACCTTGAGCGCAACAGTGCGCGAGTTCATGTGCTCGACCGAGCTGCGCGACAGGAGGGGGGTAATCTGGGTCTTGATGCTGTCAGCCGTCGCACCTGCGGATGGCCAATCGAGGTACTCGCCCTCGAACCCCTCGCGAATCCACTTCACCAGCGTGCTCACACGCGTCTGCCCCGGCACATTCTGCGGCAGCACCGGCGTGAGAGCATCGGCCAGCGTCACCATCTGCTCCACCTGCCCCTCCGGCGAATGCTCGCCAGGCAGCACAGGGGACAGGAAGCTCACACTCTCCTCGCCATGCACAAAAATGGAGTCGGCACGCAAGGGTCCAGTGGCGATATTCTTCTCCTCAGCCGCTGTGAACACATGGGCAGCCGCGGAAATGATACGGCATACCTGGCTGGAGCTCAGGCGCACACCATCGCGCGTCATCTGCGCCAGGCTGCGCCCCTTGGGCTGCTCATGGGTCAGGAACCATATGTTGCCCGACATCATGGACTCGAGCACCTGGCTCACATTCGGCAGCTCCGTAGCACTCTTGGCACGCACCGCCCGCAGGAAGAAGTCCACATCCTTCTTCTCACTGCCCGGGCGCAGCACCTGCACCACCACACCGCGCTCCACATGGCTCTGCTTGCCCAGGTAGAGGTCGGACACAGTGTGCCGGCCCAGCAATTCAGTGAGCGTGTACACCCCCAGGCGGGTTGGCAGGTTTGAGAAATCCGGTTCAGGCATGTGCGGGCACAATTTATGGTAAAATGTTGTTACTCAGATGGGTCAATCTCCTCAATCCAGCGGGAGAAAGGCGTCTGCTCATCTTCAGCCTCCTCCTCGCGTGCCTCCACAGGCAGCACCTCTTCATCATCGGGGAAAGGCAGTTCCTCCTCATCCAGCGGCACCAGCCCATCATCCGTCTCGTAGCCATCATCCGGCAGCAAGCTGTTGGGCATATGGTTATTCAGGCGCGACTGCGCCGCACGGGCATCGAGCATCTGCTCATGCAGCACAAGCGCCGACGGGGTGCTCATGCAGTCCAGCGGCTCACCGCGGTAGTACAGCTTAGCCGTGTAGCCATAGAAGCGGCGGGTGCCATACACCCCCTGCTCCTCCTCATCCAGCAGCGGCAGATTGTAGGTAACGATGAGGTTCTCCTCGTAGTTCTCGAAGCTCTGCGTCTCATTCTCCCACTGCATCACCGGTTTGATGGAGGAGAACTCAATCTTGCGGTTATTCACCAGCACAAAGAAGCGCAGACGAATCAGGATATCCTCCACGCGCACCTCCTCACCCGGTGCCAGCATGATAGGCAGGCGCAGCGCCACGCTGTCCCCGCCCTGCTCATCATACGTATGATTCATCAGCGGCGGCCCGAACGAGAGCTTGCCACGCATGGCCGAGGGCTGCTCCATGCCATAGGTCAGGCGGCGCGAGGCTCGCTCAAAATACTTACCGGCCTTGTCGCGCTGGCTGAACACGCGGGTGTAGAAATCACGCGCCTTGTCCGGGTTGAGCAGCTTATCATACGCCATACCGTAGTAGTACAGCAGCGGCGGGTATTCCGGCGCCAGAGCCGTACCCTGCTCCAGGCACATGATACACAGGCGGATATCGCCCGACACCAGCGCCGCAACCGCTTTACGGATAAGGCTTTCAAGCTCCTGCAAGTCCTCCTCGCCCAGCTGATTTCCCTCGGCATCCACCGGCTCGGCCAGCGTAGGCCCGGCAGGTGTATCCGGGCGGGCGGCAGGAGTCACCACAGGTTCCTCATCGGGCAGCTCGCCGGTCTCCTCCCATACGATGGTGGTAGTATCGCGCGGCTGCAAGGGCGGGGCCTCATTGCCAGCCTCCGGTTCCTGTTTTTTTTCGGCAGTGGCAGGAGCCTTGGCACCAATATCGGCCACACCGCTGGAGCGCCCCAGCATCTGCTCGCTGAACGCCTTAGCCTCCACCGCCGCCATGTACAACTCCGCCGCTCGGTTGGTGCGCTCAGCCGCTACATCCAGCTTGCGTACCACGCCCACCCCCAGCACACAAAGCTCCGCCACAATCAACAGGCTGAGCCCGTACAAAGCCAGGCTGCGCGAGGTAAGAGCCCGCGCTGTCGCACGCAGGGCACAGCGCACCGGCCGCCCCTGGGGGCGGAACACTTTGCGCAGCTGGCGCCAGGCGTTCTCAGCTAGCTGAGTCGCTCTTCTCAGGAATTTCGTATTCAATGATATCTCCCTTGTACTGTGCCAGTACAGCCTTCATGAAAGCCTCTGCCGGTTCCCCCTTTTCCTTGTTGAAACCGCCATACGTCATGCCATCCACACGCACCTTACGCCCCTTCACACGGAAGCTCGCCACGCCCTTAAACCCAGGCCCCCACTGGCGCAGGTCAATGCACTCAATGTCGGACACGCGGAACTTCTGGCCGGCAGCCGTTACCTCATCGCCCTCCAGTGCCAGCACGCGGCCACGAGTACGCAGAGCAAAGTACAGCAGCACAAAACCCAGCAGCGTAAAGATGCAACCGGCAATCCATTGCTCCCGAATAGCACCCAGGTCATACGGATGGTCGCCAGGGGTAATAGGCAGACGCAGGCGCTTGCTGTATGCAGCCCAGCAGTCACTCCAGCTGCGGCTCATATCGGCATGGTTCAGCACCTCAGCCGGGCAGGAGCGGGCAGCCTCGCTGCCAGCAGGCAGGGGGTAGCGGGCATCGCCCACCACAGCCATCAGTTCACCCTCCACCTGTTCGGTCTCAATGAGTGGCTTACCCTCCAGCATTGCTGCCCAGCTCTCAGCATCACAGCCTGTAGCCTTCTGCCCCAGCGCCGCAAACGCCTTGTAGCTGCACATCTCCTCATTCTTCTGGCGATAGCCCGTATGACCATCGTAGAAGAAATACACGGCAAAACCAAACAGCGCCGCCATCACGATACCAAATCTCACAAAGGTATCGCCCGTGGGTTTGCACACTATGCTGATATGACTCATGTGCCTATACATTAGCATATCCCGACTCCCTTGCAAAGCATGAAATTCCGCGCGCGCAGGAATACCGTGTCATTCGGAATCTACAATTGACAATTGACAATTGACAAAGTTTCAAATTTGGCGGGCATGCGCCCGCAGGTGGGAGCAAAGCTTTACAAGGGCTAGTGCTCCGCGCCTTAAGCGCGGGCGTTAAGTGTGGTATCAGCATTGCAACATATGCGGCGTCAGCCGCCTAGAACAATACTTTGTCAATTGTCAATAGTCAATTGTAAATACAACAGGGCTCGGCCGTATCTCCGGCCGAGCCTTGTGCAATGGTATCGTGAAGTAGGCGTTATCAGGCTTTCAGCTCGCTACCGAGCTCGATAATCGAGTACTCGCCGGGGCGCAGACGATACACAATCTGCAGCACATTGCGGCGGGCATTGCGATAGAGCACGAAGGGCTTGCCGGAAATCTCCAGCTCCATGATGGCGTCCTCCTTGTACATAGTCTTCAGCTCGTAACCCTCACGAGAGATGCGTACGGGCTTGGGATCCTCGGGAGCATCGAAATCCTCGTAGTCAAGGATATCCTCCTCGTATACCTTCTCCTCCAGCGTGCGGATGCTCTTGGAGCGGTGGGGACGGAAGTGCTTCATGAGGCGGGTCTTATGCTTGCGCATGCGGCGCATGATCTTAGTCACCGTCTCATCGATGGCGGCATAGAGGTCGGGTCCAACAGTGGACGCCTGGATGGTAATATGGTCAGCGCAGAATAGCACAATTTCCGCCATCTGGCGGTCTTTCTGCACGTCTACTACTACTCGTGCCTCCACGATTTTGGGATAATCAATATGGATGGCCTGAATTTTCTTCGTGGCGAAATCACGAATAGCATCCGTCACATCTACATGACGGCCGGTCACGACAACGTTGGTGTCAACATTTGATGTCTGCATGGTTGGTACCTCCTTCTATGGTTTGGTTGTTTCTTGCAGCATCGGTGCAAAAGTAAGCACCTTTCTGCAATACTCATAATATACCCGCCTATCGAGAAATGCAATAAAAAAAATAAAGAAAAAACAAAAAAGTTTTTCGTCCCCACTGCTGCCCGAACCCGTCTTCGCCCTGCGGGCTTCCGTCTTCGCTAAAGCTACGCCGAGACAAGTCGCCGAGGCAAGCAGCGGACAATTTCACCGATAAGTTCGGCTCTCGCCTCACGGTGAAGAACGGCTCTTGCAAGCCGTGGATGAGCCGCTGGCGCGGCTCTACGAGATTCCGCGGGCGACTGCCCGCCTAGCTTTTCACTGCCCAGCCCCAGCTGGGCAATCTCGTTCACGCGCAAGCGTGAATCTCGTTGTGCCTGTCGGGAACAATCTCGTTGCGGCGAACAGCCGCAATCTCGTCTTCCCTAACTGTCCGCGCAGCGGACAATTTCACTAAGACGCACGGCTTAATTTCACTGCTCGCTCTTGCGAGCAATTTCACTTG
>JAFOZZ010000119.1 GCA_017390945.1 Akkermansia sp. | reverse complement strand
GTTGAGGCGATAATCACGGCGGAGATGCAGTCGCTCTACCGCTACGCCTGCTACCGCTTGGGAGAGCGAGAGGCGGCTCAGGATGTGATTCAGGAGCTATATCTCAAACTCCACGAGCGAGAGTTGGGCGATGTGCGAAATGTGCGTTGCTACCTCTACCGAGCGCTGTCGAATAGCTGTACGCAGCACCTGCGCGAACGCCGAAAGCTGGAGTATGTGGATGTTACGGCACTACGCGATTTGCAAAAGTTCATGTACTGGGGTAGATACTCAAAAACAAGGACCTTTTGTGCATAGAAATCCGACCCTGGAATTTAAAAAACAGTTTTTTCTCAAAACATACCACTTCGTCCCCGGTGACGATTTGGATTCTCTTTTCATAAATAAATTGCAACATGAAAGAAAGAGACTTCAGTCGCTTCCGATGGAAACGTTTGAAGGAAAACGCAATATAGGGAAATGTATCACATATTTAGAAAAACACATCTCAGATAGAAGCATATGGCCGTACTACATGGAATGGATGGCAGACTTCGATGGTGAACACGGAATGATGCGAGGGTACTTTATCTATTGGTTAATGTATTCAGATTACGTTAGCTACAAAGATTTTAAAGATTTTGTATCTGAATTTCATTCCTCCACCTCGATAACGCCCAAAGATTATTACATGCGTGCTGTTCTTGAATACTATTTTCTTAATAAAGAGTAGATAATATTTCCATAACCTGGCAGATAGGTTATATGCGCCGACGTTTTGTACACGCAACTCGCTCATGGGAGATAGCCAAATGCAAAGTGCTTGCCCTGCAAGGGGCAAAGATCGCAAAGCATCTGAGAACTAAGGGGGCGGTCATGCTCTAGGTCGTTTTATAAAATTGTTGATGTAGCGCATCATGGATTGAGCCGATATATTCCCAGTCAGGGCGCGATATTCGATCTCTTTAATGCACAATTCTCGAACAATGAAGGCATGTGCATTTAGTGTACAAATATATTGATAATAATCATGGTATTCTTTAGAAACTCTGACACCAATTTCTTCTGAAATATATATAGGATCTTTAGGTGTTGGATATTTTATTTTTTCGAAGTATAAACACATAACGAAAAGAGAATGGATGTCATGCATTTTTTTTAATTCATTCTCAATACAGGCATAATCGGCTATTATTTTATCATTTTTACACACTCGCCACACTTCGTGCTCATATATTTTTATTATATTCTCTAGTGCACACAAACGCTCGTTTAATTTATTTTCATCGTAAATGTGACAACTTGCTTCTCTGGGGGTACAGGAAAGAAAAATCAAAAATATAAAAGCAACGTAAAAAAAATAAGAATAATTTGTTGTTTGGGTTCTCGATTGTTTCATATATAGCTTTGAATAGTGAGGTTCGCCCCGTTTTCTGACCACCGCCAACGTTGTTTAAGGAATTTCAGAGCCAATGCTTGGAGCTGTGGTTAAGTTACCATTATGCACGTTGATGGCCAATTCTAATTTTTTGCGATTTTGACGCTGAGGGAGCCCCACCGACGCGGAAAAATCGCCCAAAAAACGCCGAATGGTGGCAGGCGTGGTTTTACCTATACATTTGGGGCTACAATTCTTCAGCGAGGAATGATGCCAACAACGGCCAAAAGACACATGCAACCCTGACTATAATCCTGATTTCTGGAATTCTCCTAAGTATGTATCAACAAATAATTGTTATCGCTATGAGTCTCCTGATTTGAGTTAAGGCAAATCAGGAGACTGTAAATTTATTAGCCAAAACGATGGACCTAAAGAGTCGTCAGATTTTATAGTCAATTCTTTAATCCGAGTATAGTATATATCGTATTTCATTCTCTGCTCATGTTTCATTGCTGAAAGAAATATATCAGCATTATTAATCCAAAAATATTCCGGACGTCCGCGCATAAGACCATTATTCATTTCTAAAATAGGTGATTGATCACGCAAAAATAACAGTTCTTCTTTTGAGGGCCATATTGGAAACTCTCCTTTTTGTGGTTCTGGTGTATATAAAAAACACCAAGGTCTAGCATCCCATAGTGGATTATCTATTTCCGAAGAAGTTCTTACCTTGAAAGTGACTTTTTCATATTTGTTATTCTTGTGATAAATGTAAACATCGTAATATTCGAAATAAATAGTTCTATATACCCGCATATCAAGTGAACTGAGTCTTGGCCCTATATCTTTTGGCTCTTCGTAACCGAGGCGATTTCCCGGTGAGGACGTTGTTATAAATATAAACTCAACATCATCCAAAACGATTTGCTCATCGCATTGCGACAACAATTCGAGTGCACAATATTGATTTTTTGTATATAGATTATTATAGGGCATCTCTACAATCCTACACAAATATGTAAAACTTGATTCGGGGGGGTGTAGCAAAGCGAATGAATTCCCTATAACAGCTTTGCATTTTGGCAATTCAGATGTTTGCAACAAAACGAATGATTCCTTATAATCATATGCATCAGTTTTTGGACTAACGAAAAAAGCAGACAAAAAGGAAACACCTGAGAATAAGACGAAACCTATAGCAATCACGCTCAAAAGAAAGAATAGTGAGCCATAGTTTGCAAACTTCGTTTTCATAAGATGTGAAGGATTTTTTAGTATTCTATCCCATTATTTTGCAAAAACAAGAGAAAAGATACAGTTAAAGTAAAGTCTACCATCCTAAATAGCACTCAAACAGTTGAATCCTTACGTCAAAATATGGCTCACCAAGCTAGAAATTACGATAAGGCTATAACAGTAGGCCACAGTAGATTAACCCCAAATAAAGACTTCGCTCATTTTATTGTACCGAGAACAGATAACGGTGAGGAGTTAGTTAAACAAAATTTTTTTGGCGAAAAATACAAAATGATAACATGTTATTTAGGCGACACATTGCCGAGAGATATAGATTTCAAAAAAAGCCAAGATTCGCTTCAAAATCAAACCCAAAAAATTCAACAACACTTGTGTACATATTGCTAAAACTACTATAACGAACCAAAGTTATTCAGTATATGATATTCTTTTAATCTAATAATTTAAATATCCCCCTTTGACATTAGTCGAAGGGGGATATTGCATTAAAACTCAATATTTATAATCTCTTCATCTTCTTTATTTGTATAACGCTTTATGTTTATTTTTCTCCAGGATAAAACCCACGGCTTTCCTTTTTTGTCGAATACTCTAAAACGTAATTGAAGGTGGGTCCGGTCGCCTAGAATATCACTTTCCATTTCCAACACATCTTTGTTCTTTTTAATTTTCATCATAGGTGCAATAATCACCCCCACGTTCGAATTGTTTTCCCCTTTATTGGGAAATTCAACGGCATAGTTATTTATTTCCAGACTTCCCGAAACTTCAGACTCCTTATTCCATGATAGAACATATATAGCATCATCAATTTCTATGTAGGGAATAAAGTATAACAAATCAATCCTCATTTTCTTCTGATTAAACAAAAGCTTTGGGTGTTTGTTATATACCCATAAATAAACAGAATAATCTAACGTTCTCTCTTCATTTTTCGAGAAATCCCAGTACGTGTTTTTTGCATGTATCGGGTCAATATAGAGCCCACTACCACTCCCATAACTTTCACCAATGAAATAATGAGCTTTTCTTACTTCTCGAGGATGTTGCTTATTACCAAACGGATTGCTCAATTTTATATACATACCTCCTTCAGAATCACACCTACTCTCTTCCGTATATGCATGTAAACGCTCATCGCCAAAATCCGCATTACAATAACTCGCTACCAATCTACTAGAAGCGCGAATCCCTACCCTTCCAATGTTATCGTGAGGTTTTTCATTTGAGGAAGCTGCTGTTTCCTGCGGCAAAAATAAAAAAGAGAGTAACAAATTTAAATATATGTACGGATTTCTATTTAACATATATATGAAGCGCAATCGACCTCTTATAATAGACAAAAATGAAAGAAATAAAGTTTTTCTGTTTTCTGAGAGTTGAATATTTCTGATGAAACTCATGTGCATGTGGATATAATTAAAAAAAACTCGATAGTACTTATATCATTCTATTGCACCGGATGTCAATCCATTTCACTCGT
Source organism: Akkermansia sp. (assembly GCA_017390945.1). Classification (GTDB taxonomy): domain Bacteria; phylum Verrucomicrobiota; class Verrucomicrobiia; order Verrucomicrobiales; family Akkermansiaceae; genus Akkermansia. The sequence continues at coordinate 7,937 of JAFOZZ010000119.1, read as the reverse complement.
TTTTTTATAGTTCTTTTCAGACACAATTACCTCCCCCAAAAAAATCCACTGGCCAGGCTGAAAACAACGACGAGAACCGTTCTTCACCATTGCTCGAATGAGCAATTCTTCACTACGGCTACGCCGTTCTTCACCGTGAGGCGACAGCCGAACTTATCTAGTGAAATTTGCCCTTGCGGGCAAGTGAAATTGCTCGCAAAAGCGAGCAGTGAAATTAAGCCTTTCGGCTTAGTGAAATTGTCCGCGACTTGCCTCGTCGTAGCCCGCAGGGCGAAGACGGGCGCGGACAGTTGAGTAGACGAGATTGCGGCTGCTCGCCGCAGTGAGATTGAGCCTGGCGGCACAACGAGATTCACGCTTGCGCGTGAACGAGATTGCCCAGCACTAGCTGGGCAGTGGGGAGCCGCACCAGCGGCTCATCCACGGCTTGTAAAGCCGTTTTTCACCATTGCTCGCATGAGCAATTCTTCACCACGAGCGCAGCGAGTTCTTCACCACGGCTACGCCGTTCTTCACCGTGAGGCGAGAGCCGAACTTTTCTAGTGAAATTTGCCCTTGCGGGCAAGTGAAATTGCTCGCAAGAGCGAGCAGTGAAATTAAGCCGTACGGCTTAGTGAAATTGCCCGCTGTGCGGGCAGTTACAAACAAATCGCCCCACTCTCCGAGGCGGAAAGTGGGGCGCGGCGTATGGAACTTACTCGTGAGGTTACTCAGCCAGGATGACATCCAGCTCGCTCACGGCGGCGCTGTCGCCACCGGTGTGGGAGCTCTTGGCTACGAAGCGTACGTACTTGGCGCGAGTGCTGCTGTAGAACAGTGCCTGCTGTACGTTGACGGTATTCTCCATGGTGCCGGCTACAACGGGGGAGCCCCAGTTCTCGCCGTCCATGCTGACGTATACCTCGTAATCCTTGATGCGGGCTTCCTCCACAGGAGCAGCCTGGTAGGTGATGCCGCGGATGTTGCGCTCACCACCCAGATTGATGCGGATTTCGTGCGGATAGCTGGCCAGGGTTACACCCTTCAGCGTGTGCCAGTAGGTGTCGGGGTTGCCGTCCAGCACATTGCGGGCGGGACCGCCTTCCGGCAGATCGGAGCTCACGTAGTTGACGGAGAAGAAGGCGTGTGCCGGGTATTCGCCCTTGATGGCGGTAACAATCGGCGACATCTCCGCGATGGAGGCATACTTCTCACCAGCGGTCATGGGCTCCAGGCACACCATCTTGATGAACTTGGTCTCAACAGCCTCGGGCAGCATGACGGCCTGCTCGTCGTCGCTGTCGACCAGTGTCAGCTCGGCAGCGGGGGTGGCCGGCCAATTGCGGCCATCATTGCTCAGGTAGAAGGCCAGCTTCTTCACGCGGGAGCTGGTGCGAGCCTGACGCGGCGTAATCTTGATGCCGGCGAGCTCGGAGCGAGCACCCAGGTCGACCACGACGTGGTGCGGGTACTCAGCGCAGGGCTCGTGCCAGCGGGAGTGCCAGTAGGTGTCGCGACGGCCATCGATGAGGCTCCAGGCGGATTCCGTGCGGCCGGAGGTACTGGAGAACTCAGCAATGCGCATGAGGTTGGCGGGACGCCAGCTCTTGAGGTGCTGGTAGGTGGTGGGGGAGGGGATGAAGCCCTCCGCCGTGGCGTATGCACGCAGCATACCGTCCTCGCGCTGGAGGAAGGGCTCCTTGTACTCTACCTCCGAACCATCGGCCAGAGTCAGGTTAATCTTGGCGTCCACCGTGGTAGAGGAGGCGTGTACGTAGCCCAGCTCGTCGCGGGAGAGGGTTACGGCGCTGGCCAGCGGCAGAGCCTTGCGACCTACATCGGCGGCGTTGTCCGAGGAGAGCAACGGACGCAGCGAGAAGGTGAAGGTGGTGGGCTTGGTAAGCGGTACGTCGCGGTCGATGGGGCGCGGGCCACAGGCGGCACCGCCCAGACCGAGTGTCAGCTTATCGATGCTCAGCACAGTGGCACCGGCACGCTTAATCTCCTCCGGGTGGGGAGCCATGAAGAGTGCCTGCGGGGTGCAGGGCATGGCCGAGAAGTTGAAGGATTCGCCCTGCGTGCTGGCCACCATAAGACCTACGCCGTTGTTGTCCGTCACGGCTACCCACTCCGTGTCCATGCGGTTACCCATTTCCATGGGCAGCGGGTAGCGTTCAATCATGTTGTCCACGGACTGGCTGTAGATGCCTACGGGGGAGCCGCTCTTGCGGTCCGGGTAGTTCTCGCCGGGGCCACGGCCCAGCCACTTCACCTGATTGAAACGCTCAGGCAGGCTGATGTTGTAGCCGAGCTTGGGCAGTACGATGTTGTTCTCGCTGGGGATGATACCTGCGGCAAGGCTCACGTAGCCGTTGGGCAGGATGGTGTATACCAGCTGCGTGGTGTAGTGGAAGTCGCGCTCGGTGATGGGGCCGTTGTCGGTCACCTCGAAGGCACCGTTGTCGTACTCACGGCTGTCGAGGCTTTCCTTGCGCTTACCACGGCTGACCACATCGCAGGCCACACGCACTGCGCCGCCGGGCAGGCGGTCCACCAGCATGGCGCCGGCGGTGTGTACCATGTCGCGCATGCCGTTGGCTAGCCACTGGTTCATGGCCCACTTGTCGTTGGCGAGCGGGGCGCGGAAGGAGTTGAGCAGCACCGTGGGGGAATCGCCCAGCAGCTGCTGGCCGTTCACGATGTAGTTGCGCAGGCCACCGGTCGTCTTGTCCACAGAGATGGTGAAGTTGCGGCCGATGATGATGACGCTATTGTCGGTGTTGCGCACGTTGAGCTTCTCGCCCTCGTTCATCTGCATGGTCTGAGCCTTGGTGCTGAAGCTGTTGAACTCCTTGGGCATGCGCAGCTGCTCGGTAGCAATCTCGTAACCGGCGTGAGCCCAGGGGGTGCGCTCCTTGGTGCACAGGTTGAGGGTGAGGTAGTAGAAGCGGTCGTTGCGCAGCTTCTGGTGCGGAATCTGGCTGGCCGGGATGGTGAGCTCTACGGTTTCGAGCGGAGCGGCCTCCAGGTTGAAGTTGCCGGAGGCAATCACGGTGCTGCCTTCCTCGCAGAGCTGCCAGTTGCCGCTGAACTCATTGAGGTTGGTGAAGAGGTGCTTGTTCTTCACGCTGATGCGCACGCCCTTGCCGTCCTCGGTGAGCCCCAGGAGCTTGAACTGGGCGTTCTGCTGCACCTTGCGAATCTCGTCGTAGAGCGGGGTGACGGTGCGGTCGCTGTAAATGACACCCTTGATGCAGAAGATGCCATCGTGCGGGAACTCGCCGTGGTCGCCACCATAGCTCTGGCGCGTTACCTTGCGGCCGTTGGGCAGGGTGACCTCCTGGTCATAGCTCTGGTGAATCCACTCCCAAATACCACCGCCGATGATGGAGTCGCTGGAGTCGATGGCTTCCCAGTAATCTGCCAGGTTGCCCATGGAGTTGCAGAGAATGTGGGCGTACTCGGAGATGTACCAGGGCTTCAGGAGCTTGCGGCTGGCAATCTCGCGGGTCCAGTTGACGCTGGGGTACTGGTTGGAGCACAGGTCTGCCAGGTCGTTATTGCGCTCATACTGAGTGAGGCGGGAGGGGTCGCGCTGCTTAATCCAGTCGCGCACGGCCTCGAAGTTGGCACCGGGGCCGGCCTCGTTACCATAGGACCAGATGACGACGCAGGGGTGGTTCTTGCTCTGCTCCACCATGTTCTTGTTACGCCATACGTGCTGAGCCTTCCACTCCTGCGGGTGGGAGAGGGAGAGCTCACCGTAGTAGTAACCGTGGGACTCGATGTTGGCCTCATCGCACACGTAGATACCCAGCTCGTCGCACATCTCATAGAAGTAGGACGGCTGCGGGTAGTGGGAGTTGCGGATGTGGTTGATGTTGCCGCGCTTCATGATGAGAAGCTCCTGGCGGCATTCCTCCTCGGTCACGGTGTGGCCGTTGGCGTGCTGGCTTTCGTGGCGGTTTACACCCTTGAGCTTCACGGGCATGCCGTTCACGAGGAAGCGGCCGTTGAGCAGCTTCACGTCGCGGAAGCCAATCTTGCGAGAAATGGTCTCGGTGATGGTGCCCTGGGCGTCCTTGAGGGTAAGGATGAGGCGGTAGAGGTTGGGTTTCTCCGCACTCCACAGAGCGGGGGAGGCTACCTTGGCTTGCAGGGTAGTTTTTACCTCCTTGCCGGGCTCCACGCTCAGGCTGTCGCTCTTCATGGTGGCGATGGTCTTGCCTGCGGCGTCCAGCAGCTCGCCTTCCACGCTGGCTGTAGCAGCGGCGGCGGTGCGGTTGTTCACGTCCACCTCCACGCGCAGCTGGCTGTCGGTGTAGTCGCTGGTGCCGTCGGCATTCTGCTTAAAGTCGGTGTGTACGAAGAAATCGCGCACGAGCACCTGCGGGGTGCTGTACATGATGACATCGCGGAAGATACCGGAGAGGCGCCACATATCCTGGCACTCCAGGTAGGAGCCATCGCTGTAGCGGTATACCTCCACGGCCACGACATTCTTACCGGGCTTCATGTGCTCCGTTACGTCGAATACGGCGGCTGTGCGGCTGTCCTTCGAGAAGCCAATTTTCTGGCCATTGACCCACAGGTAGAAGAAGGAATCCACACCGTCAAATTGCAGGAAGATGCGGCGGCCGTCCCAGTTGGCCGGTACCTCTACGTCGCGGCGGTAGGAGCCCACGGCGTTCGGCTCCATCTTGGGGCAGGTGTACTTTTCTTCCGTGGCGTTGCGGGGCTTGGTCATCACGCGCGGCCAGTCGCGCACGAAGGTGTAGCGCTGGTTGCTGTAAATGGGGATGCCATATCCGCGCATCTGCCAGTTGCTGGGGACATCGATTGTGTTCCAGCTGCTTACGTCTGTTTCAGGCTTGTAGAAGTCCGTGGGGCGCTTATCAGGCTGCGGTACCCAGTGGAACTTCCAATCTCCATTCAGGAGCTTCACCAGTGAAGAATCGCTGCGCTTGCCCTTGAGCGCCTCGGCTCGGTTGGCAAATGGCACGAAAAATGCGCGCGATTCTTCGCGTCCCTGACTCAGGTTTTGCGGGTTCTCCCAGTCGGGGTGCGGGGTGTAGGCCTCTTGTCCGGCAGCCATTGCACCCGCCAGGGCGACAGTGGCTGTTATGGTCTTGAGTATGTTCATACGGCGTGCACTCTACCACATAAATCGCTCTATGGCAAGCAAAAAACGCCCATGCACGCGCGCGCGAGGTTTTCGCCGCAATTTGGCTTTTTGTTGAAAAATAGTAAATGTTATATCATATTATGCTTGACAGCTTGGTAAAAAAGGAGTATGCCATCCGCATGAGCGTTTTACCTTGGGCCCTGATGGCAGGCGGCAGTCTTCTTGCCGATTATACGAATCCTATCCCCCAGCCGGGGCAGGAAGGGTACACTGCAACCCCTCAGCACCACCTGCGCGTGGTGTATGACAATGATGTGTACTTTGGCCATGATGGTAACTACACCCACGCCACGCGTTTTGATTATGCCCAGCTGATGGAGGGTGGCGATGCCTGGGGCGTTTCCCTGGTGCAGGATATTTACACCCCGGAGCATCATACCAAGGGCGCTGTGATGGGCGAGCACCCGTACTGCGGCTACCTGGCTGTGGGTGGTGCGTACTTGCTGCGCGGGGTGGACGTAGGTGCCTCTTTCGAGTTCCAGGTGGGCACGACAGGTAATGCCTCCGGCTCGCGCTATACGCAGAATGGTTTTCATGAGGCCACAGGTATCGAGACCTGGGATGGCTGGAATGACCAGGTGCCGGCTGAAATGACGTTCCAGCTGTCCATGCGCCAGGATTTCCGCATTCCCTGGCTGGAGTTTGTGGACTCCGACGGCTGGCAGACGGATGCCACGCTCTACACGCGTGAGGAGGTGGGTACGGCCTTTATCCGTGGTGGTGTGGGTATGAATGTCCGCTATGGTGTGAACCTGCCCCCGGCCATGCAGGTGCCGGATAAGGCGGCTGGCAGCTACGGTGTCAGCCTGCTGGAGAAACCTGAGTACCGCCGCGATGAGACGTCGTATTTCATTCTGGCCGGTGTGTATGCAGAGTATGTGGCACGTGATATTTCCATCGATGGTGGCGTGTTCCACTATTTTGAGCCGACATGCAGCCGTGAGCCGTGGGTGTTCAAGGCTCAGCTGGGTCTGGGCGCTACGTACAAGGGAATCGACTATTTCTTTGGCGCGCTGTACCAGACGGATTCTTACCGCTCGCAGGAGATGGAGACCTTCCTCGGTACCTTCAGCATCACCTGGCACTGGTAAAACACGGTGAGGTGGAATACGTAGTCTATGAGGGAGAGAAAATTGTATTCAACGCTGCTGTCTGCTACCGTGATGGTACTGGCAGCAGCTTGTCTGTTGTTGCTGGCCGGCGGTTTTCCCCTGCTGGGTGAGCCTGCGGTGTACCGTAGTGGGCTGATGCTGGCACTGGGTATTGTGGCGGCTCTGTTGTCGCTGTGGGGTGGCTGGCGTATTGCTGCCGGCAAGCGTCCGCAGCTGGTGGTGGGGCTGGTGAGCACGTTCTTCACAGTTGCCGGTGCGATGGTGTTCTGGCAGTACGGCGGCAAGGCGGTGAGCTATGCTACGCTGGGCGGTGCCATGTGGTTTGGTGCGCTGGCTATGGCCTGTACGGCTGTCGTGGGTGTGCTGTTCTGCTGTATTTTTGGCTTTTTTGTGTGGAAACTGATGCAGCCGCGCCTGTGGCTGGCTGGTGTGCACTGGAGCCTGAGCCTGCTGGCGCTGGGTGCGTACATGGACTACTGCGGTGAGCAGACGGCGACCGTGCAGCTGCCGTCCAATGGCCGCGTGTCGGTAGCGGAGGTGATGACGCCTGAGGGCGACAAGGTGGTGCTGCCGTTCTCGCTGCGGGTGGATTCATTCTCCACGGCATATTACGAGGAGGATACCTACAGCCTGTATCGCCAGGTGGGCGAGGGCTGGGAGCTGGTCGGCTCCCCTGTGGTGGAGGTGGACTGTCTTCGCTACGGCGATGAGCTGTGGGCTAAGGAGGATTTGCAGCTGAGCCCGGAGATGCCGCAGCCCTACCTGCTGCTGCCTGCTACGGAGGAGCAGCCTGTGCGCTTGCTGATGCGCAACCCCAGCGTAGTGAAGGATTACAGCGCCGCCTGCCACATCGAGACGGAACACCGTGGCCGTCGCGAGGTACGCAATGAGGTGGTGCGTGTGAATGAGCCGCTGGAGTGTAAAGGCTGGCTGATTTACCTCAACTCCTACACGCCCATGAACCGCAGTACACTGGTGACGCTGCAACTGCGCCGGGCTCCCGGTCGTCTGGCCGCGCTGGCGGGTATGGTAGGCCTCATTATCTGTACGGCTTGCTGGTGCTGGTGGCGCCGCAAGGAAACGCCGCAGGCTGCTGAACCTTCAACCCCTGATTCTCTCGCATGACGGCTTTCATTACATTGCTGACTCTTTCGGTGCTGCTGCTCAGCGCTGGCTGCGGGGCGGTGGTGCTGCTGCGCAAGGAGCAGCTGGCCTTGCCGCTGGCTGTGGCGGCCTGGTGCACTGCGCTGGCGTTGTTTGTGGCCAATTGGTGTCTGGCCGGGGCGGTGCCTTTTGGCAATATGCGCCACGTGCTCTGCTTCTTCCCCCTTGTGCTGGGGCCTGCTGCCTTTTACATGCAGCGCTGCCGCCGCATTAACCTGACGGTGAGTTTTGCGCTGGTGGCTGCTCTTTCCATGCTGGGAGCTCTCTGCATGCCGATGCAGGCCGCATGGCGTCAGATGCCTGCGCTGCAATCCCCCTGGTTTGCACCGCATGTGATTGCCTATGTCCTGTCCTATGGGCTGATGACCGTTGCTGCGCTGATGGTGCTTATCCGCCCGCTGCGTGGGGATAAAGCGGCGCAGGATGAACGCACGGCGGATGCACTGGTGAAATTGGCCTTCCCGTTCATGACCTTCGGGCTTTGGAGCGGCGCGCTC
>JAFOZZ010000118.1 GCA_017390945.1 Akkermansia sp. | reverse complement strand
GTTGTATCGCACTTGAATGTCTCCTTCAGCATACAAAGCAAGGAACATGTCATATACAGATTTTGCACCAGTGCCAGAGTTTTCATTTTGCAAGTCTTCCGCCATCAGTCCTAACATGCCGTAATCATGTTTGCCGCGTTTTCCTCCAAAAACATGAGTATGGTTATAGATACCATTGAATACCTCGATGGCAGATTTCAATGCATCGATGCATAAAAGAAGCCCCTCTCTTTGTTCAGGATGATGCGACCACTGAGTCCAAGCCGCTCGAAAATCCTTTTGAGCCGTCAGTAATAATTCGATATTCTTTTTTCTGCCGGATGCACATGCAGATTGATATTTGGAAAGCCAGGAGTTGAAATTATCAAGATTAATCATGGAAAGAGTTATGTTAAACATGGTATACCATATGCGAAGGAAAAAGTCAAACAACAACTGAGGGTAAACATAATTCAATTACTCCTGCTCACTGACACCCGCTGTGGTTGACATGCGGCGGGGGAGTGTTACAATGCTGAGTATGGAATGGCAGCAATTATTGAGCACGGAGCGTTTGAGCGGTGTGGGTATCAATGCACCGGGGCGTTCTGCTTTCAATAGCGATTATGGCCGTGTGTTGTACTCCAGCGCGTTTCGGCGCTTGCAGGATAAGACGCAGGTGTTCCCGCTGGGGCGCAATGACTATGTGCGTACGCGCCTGACGCATAGCCTGGAGGTGTCGAACGTGGGACGCGCGCTGGCTAATGACCTGGCCGATATTGCCATGCAGGCGGATGGGCAGGGGGCTGATCCGCTGCTCTATACCGCCATGGGCGATGTGGTGGCTACGGCTTGCCTGGCTCATGATATTGGTAACCCTCCCTTTGGCCATTCCGGCGAGACGGCTATCGATGAGGCTGTGGCGGAGGCGGTACATGCAGGTGTGTGCCCGGAGGAGTTTGCGGTGTTCCGTTTTGAGGGCAATGCGCAGGGTTTTCGCCTGCTGTCGCGCACCTGTGACCCGATTCGTGAGCGCGGGCTGGATTTGACTGCGGCAACGCTCGGCGCCTTCACCAAATACCCGTGTCCGCAGGGAATGCAACGCAAGGGTGCGGCGGCGCGTTACAAGAAGTTTGGCATCTCGACTGATGATTTGCCGGCGTTCGTGAATGTGGCTGCGGCTTGCGGTCTGCCTGCACTGGGTGAGAATGTGTGGGCGAGGCATCCGCTGGTGTTCCTGATGGAAGCCGCGGACGATGTGAGTTATCTCATTGCAGATGTGGAGGATGCGTATGTGTCCGGCATTATTACGTATGATGAGGTGATTGAGCAGCTGAGCCTGCTGGGCGGTTTCGATGAGGGGACGTTGGCAAGCATTGCCCGTGAGCGTGTGCGCAGTGGCGCAAGCGCGGCTGTACGCTACACGCGTGCCCGTGCGGTGGGTGCCTGTATACGTGCGTTGCGCGAAACGATGCAGCAGGTGTACCCGCAGATGATGCAGGGTGAGCTGCTGACTAGCCTGATGAATGCCTCCCCCATGGCGGAGGATTATCGCCGCGTGCAGTCGTGGTCTGTACAGCATATTTACAGCCATGAGAGTGTGTTGCGTATTGAGATTACAGGCTTTAACGTGATTAAGAATCTCATGCAGTTGTTCCTGAAGTGGGTGAGTGAGCCGCAGTCCGCACTTGGACGGAAGATTGGGGCGATTCTGCACGCTGATTCATCCCGCAGCGAGTGTGCGCGCTATCGATTCCTGCACGTGATTGACTACATATCCGGCATGACGGATTCGTATGCCCTGCAAACGCATGGCACGCTGTTCGGCTCCGCACCGATATAATAAATCGACAATCTACAATTTACAATCTACAAAGTATTTCTCAGGAGTGGAGCTCGCACTCTTCTCGAAACTGATTCAACAATTCTGTTTACAGCAAAACCGCGCTCCCAGTGATGAGAGCGCGGTTTTGCTATAAATGATGGTGTAGGGGGCTTTACGAGTAGGCGGATTCCACCTTCTGAGCCACGTCGCGGTAGCCGTAGTCCACCTCGTAAATGACCTTGAAGTTCTCGACGGCCTTCTCGGTGTTGCCGGCGGACTCGTACAGGCTGCCAATCATGTAGAGGATTTCCTTCTTGGTGTCGTCCATGGCGATTACCTCCTTGTTGGCGTCTTCGAGCTGACGGATGGCCATATCGGTCATGTTCTTGGCGGCGTAGCACTTGCCGAGCATGAGCATGGACTTGATGCGCAGGTTCGGGTTGGTGCGGGCGCGCTGAAGCGGGGCGATAGCCTCGGTGTACTGCTCGGCATCGAACAGAGCCTGGCCGTACTTGAACTGCAGCTGAGCATCGGTGGGGTTGGCCTCCACACGAGCCTTGGCATCGGCCACGGAGGCTTCGGCAATCTCCTTCTTGCGGGCGGCCAGAGTGGCCTGGGCTTCCTCGTTGGTCGGGTCGGCGGCCAGCACCTGCTCGTAGTAGGCGATTTCGGCCTGCATGGCCTTCTCGCGCATCTCCATGGCCTTGTCGTTGATGGAGAGGTCGGCCTCGCCGCTGAGCTGGTAAGCGTAGGCGTAGAAGGAGTAGGAGTTGGCGTAGTCCTCCATCTGCTCGTAGATGGAAGCGATGTCCTTCACAACCTGAAGATTGGTGTTGTCGGCGGCGTACTGCTCGGAGAGCTGGCCGAGGCGCTGCTCCATTTCGGCGCGGGTCAGGCCCATCTTGTCGGCGTTCTCCAGGTCGGTGGTGGCGCTCTTGTTCTTCAGCTTGGTGCGGAAGTCGCCCTTGCCCTCCCAGTTGCCCT
>JAFOZZ010000117.1 GCA_017390945.1 Akkermansia sp. | reverse complement strand
CCATCTTCCACCACGAGCTTCACGTCATTCATCTTCAGGAGCTTGGCATACTGCTTCACCAGAGCATTGCGCGGCTCGGTCAGCAGCTTGACCAGCTGCTCCTCGGTCAGTGTGGTGAGCGGAGCAAAGATGGGCAGGCGGCCCATGAGCTCCGGAATCATACCGAACATGAAGAAGTCCTCCGGCAGTGCCTTGGCCAGTACCTCCTCCTCGGTGTACTCCTTGGTGTCGCGCTCCTCCTCGATGGAGGCAAAGCCCATGGAGGCGGAGCCGAGGCGCTTGCGGATGATGCCTTCCAGCCCCACGAATGCGCCGCCGCAGATGAAGAGGATATTGTTGGTGTTGACGCGGATGTACTCCTCGTTCGGGTGCTTGCGGCCACCCTTGGGGGGAATGTTGCACTCCGTGCCTTCCACAATCTTGAGCAGAGCCTGCTGCACGCCCTCGCCGCTGACGTCGCGGGTGATGCTGACGTTCTGCGTCTTGCGACCAATCTTGTCGATTTCGTCTACGTAAATGATACCACGCTCGGCCTTAGCCACATTCATGTTAGCGGCCTGCAACAGACGCAGGACGATGTTTTCCACGTCTTCGCCCACGTAACCGGCCTCGGTCAGCGTCGTGGCGTCCACAATGCAGAAGGGAACGTCGAGAATGCGAGCCAGAGTCTTGGCCAGCAGGGTCTTACCGGAGCCGGTGGCACCGGCCAGCAGAATGTTGCTCTTCTCAATTTCCGTGCCGTCATCGCTCTCCGGCTGGCGCAGGCGCAGGTAGTGGTTGTACACGGCCACGCACAGCGTGCGCTTGGCGAAATCCTGCCCAATCACGTAGTTGTCCAGCGCTTTGTGCATTTCCTCCGGCGTGGGCAGCTCGGACATGTCGCGCGTCTCTACCTCCAGCACGGGAGAGCCGTCGGCGTCGTCCTGCGGCATGAGCTGGGGGTGTGCTTCACCCACGTGTTGCAGCATGTGCTGGGCTGCCTGGTCGCCCATAGGCTCACGCAGCATCTGGTAGAGCATGTTCTCCAGGCAGGTAAAACAGATGTCGATGCCATTCCACGTCAGCACAGGCCATGTATCAGCCTCCTGCTCGCGGCAGAATACGCAGACTCTCTTTTCTTTTTTCTTTGCCATAGTGCCGGTTGTTATGCCTTTTTGGCAAGCTCTTTGTGCTCCAGTACGCGGTCAACGAGGCCGTAGTCCATGGATTCCTCGGCGGTCATGTAGTTGTCGCGATCCTGGTCGGCTTTCACGGTGTCGAAATCCTTGCCGGTGTGTTTGGCCAGGATGCCGGTCAGGCGCTTGTCGAGGCTGAACATGAACTTGATGGTGCGCTCTACATCGGCAGCGGTACCCTGAGCACCACCGCGTACCTGGTGAATCATCACGTGCGAGTTCGGCAGGCAGAAGCGCTTGCCCTTGGTGCCGGCAGCCAGGAGCACAGAGGCCATACTGGCAGCGATGCCGATGCAGTAGGTGTTGATATCGCAGGAGATGAACTGCATGGTGTCGTAAATGGCCAGGCCAGCCGTTACGGAGCCACCGGGGGAGTTGATGTAGATGTGAATGTCCTTCTTGGGATCAGTCATCTGCAGGAACAGCAGCTGGGCAATCACGGAGTTGGCCACCGTGTCGTCAATCTCGGTGCCGATGAAGATAACGCGATCCAGCAGCAGGCGGGAGTAAATGTCGTAGGCTTTTTCGCCTTGGCCCGTCTTCTCAATGACGGTCGGAATGTAATAGTTTTTCGGAAGTTCCATATTCGTGCCGTTCATTGTATCATAGTGCGCTCCGTGGGTGAAGCGACTTCTGTGGCATAATGTGACCAGCGATGGTCAGTGGCAGTGGTACTGCATGCAATGCGAGGCGGGCGAAGGATGGATAACTCGTAACTGTCCAGCCCTCCTAAAAAGCAACCGGCCACCTGTGGGTGGCCGGTTGAAAGGGGGGGGGCTTAGCGCATATCGAGCACGGGCACGAGCAAGGGCTCGTCTGGGCCGATGTAGCGGGAGAGCGGGCGGTAGAGGGTGTTGTCCTCCAGCTGCTCGAGAATCTGTGCTACCCAGCCGGCTGCGCGGGCAATGGCGAACACCGTGGTGAACATGCGGGTCGGGATGCCCAGGCTGTAGTACACCGTGGCGCTGTAGAAGTCTACGTTGGCGTTCAGGTTCTTGCGTGCGCGCACCATCTTGGCAATCATGTCGCTCATGCGAATCCACTTGGGCTCGCCGATGGTCTGCGTCAGGCGGATGGCGATACGGCGCAGCTGCGGGGCGCGCGGGTCGAGGGTCTTGTACACGCGGTGTCCCATGCCGAAAATCTTCTCGCGGTTGGCGAGCTTCTCGTTCACATAGGCTTCCACGTTCTCCTCGCAGCCGATTTCCTTGAGCATCTCAATCACGGCCTCGTTGGCACCACCGTGCAGCGGCCCCTTCAGGGAACCGATGGCGGAGGTGATGGCGGAGTACATGTCGGAGAGCGTACTGGCGGTTACGCGGGCGGAGAATGTGCTAGCATTCATGCCGTGGTCGGCGTGCAGAATGTAGGCCACATCCAGAATGTGAGCCTCCTGCGGGTCGGGCTCCGTGCCCTTCAGCAGCCACAGGAAGTGCGCGGCTTCGTCCAAATCCGTGCGGATGGGCGGCAGCTCCAGCCCCTGGCAAATGCGGTAGTAGTACGCGGCCATCACCGGAATCTTGGCAATCAGCGAAAGACCGATTTCCTTCATCTGGCTCGGGTCCTTGGTACGGTCATCGTACATGCCCAGCATCGACACGGCGGTGCGCAGGGCACTCATCGGGCGGGCTGTCTTGGTGGCGGTCTTGAAGAAATCGAGAATGGGTTGCGGCAGTTCGCGGTCGTTGCGCAGGCGCTGCTCGAGGGCTGCGAGCTCGTCGCGATTCGGAAGTCGTTTGTTGAGAAGCAAGTAGACGATTTCTGTGTAGCTGCACAGGTCTACCAAATCCTCAATTTCATACCCACAGTACAGAAGGCGCCCTTCTTCACCGCGCACATCACTCAGGCCGGTTTCGTTGGCGACTACACCCTTCAGTCCCTTGGCAAAAAGAGGTTGTTCGGATGGATGCTGTTCTTTCATTCTTCGTTTGTAAGAGGAGTGCCGGTGCGGCGCTGTCCGCACCGGCTTATTAAAATTTCTTGCGGGCTTTACCGGCCCGCGCGGTTCCGGTGCTTTAGAAGTTGTACCAAGCGTCTACCAGCTCACCAAAGGACTTGATTTCAATCTCGTCGTGAGCCTCCAGCCAGCTCTTCACAGCCTCGCGCTGGGCTTCGTTGGTCTGGGTCGGGTCGGCAGCGTATGCTACCAGGCTGCAGCCTTGCTCGGTCAGCAGGCCGTTCGTCTCCAGCCCGTTGGCGTCGATGCACTCGTCTACAAACTTGCGCAGAAATGCCTCGCACTCAGGGCTTTCTACGTCGCCCTTGTAATCAAAGGTAAACTCAAAGCAGAGTTCGCGGAACTCGCCTACACGGTACTTTTTGCGGAGTCTCTTCTTCATGGTACGCCCAATATACCAGAGCCCTCCCTCCTTGTCAATGCCAAACAACGTGCTTGCAAAACTTTACTACGTTTGGCATTACTCAAATAATAACAAGGAGAGCAGATGAAACTTTATCAGTTGCGAGTTTCGAGTTACGAATTGGGTGCCTCTAAAAACTCATATTTT
>JAFOZZ010000116.1 GCA_017390945.1 Akkermansia sp. | reverse complement strand
GCTACAAACCTTTTATTATATGAGACTTACAAACACATCCGGAAAATCTAAAGTTGAACTTTAGATTTTCCGGATGCTGCGATAATTCTTTCGTATTCTACGCCTTACACCTCGGACACGGCATCAGAAATTCAGTTTCTCGCGCTGTGTGCGGGCGGCGTAATCGGCGCGCTGCTCATCACCGATGGCACCCACGGCGAAGTAGGAAGCATGGGGATGATTAAACACCAGGGCACAGACGGCGGACTGCGGCTGCATCATGCAGGTTTCGGTCAGCGTGGTTCCCGTGTGCGCAGTGGCATCCAGCAGCGCGAAGACGGTACGCTTCTCGGCGTGGTCAGGCTGGGACGGATACCCACAAGCGGGACGCACCATCTTGGAGCCCTCCACCGGCCACAGCTGCTCCAACACACCCTGGGTGCACTCTGCCAGCGCCTCGGCCAACATATTAGCCACAGCGGCAACAAGCAACGCATTGTACGGGTCATTCGCGGCATTCAGCTCTGCCGCCCATTCCTCAGCACCGGCTATAGCCACTTGCATGGCGCCCACATAGCCCCCCTGCTCGGCCACGAAGTCGGCCAAAGCCAGGCGGGGAGCGTCGCTCACGCGCTGCTGGCGCAGCGAGTACAGCGCCACCCCCTCCGGCAGCAGCATATCCTCCCCACGCTTCTGCGCAGGCCATATACCAAAGCAACCACGTGCCTGCAAGCGCCCCTCGGCAATGGCACGCTCCAGCAGTGCCTCCGCATCCGCCCGCAGTGCATCGGCCTCGCGAGCCTTATCATCCGAGCCCTTGCCCAGCATGCCAAAGGTATGCAGCATGATATTCCAATCGGCGGCGGCCTTCAGCTGCTGCCAGCTCAGCGGATAATCCGGCTGCGGAGTATGGCAGGCGCACCCGGTCGGCACACCAATGGTGAACACGCCCGTACGCTGCGGCTCCGGCTGCGACTCAGCCCATTGCGGGGCGCGGCTGCGCGCCTCCTCCAGCGAGAACAGCGGCACATTCTTCTGCTCATGCTCCCGGCACAGGCGAGCCTGCTCCGCCTTCTGCTCCGCGATGTACTCGGCACGCCCGGCGCCACACAAGGCCGAGGCCACAGGCACGATGCTACCGGCATCCGCCGTTTGCAGTACGATACCATCCGGATACAGCGGGGCGAGCTTCAGCGCCGTATGCAGCGGACTGGTCGTGGCACCACCCACCAGCAGCGGGGTGCTCATACCGGCAGCCTGCAACGCCTCCGCCACATGCGCCATTTCATCCAGCGAGGGGGTAATGAGCCCGCTGAGCGCCACCAGTGCGGCATTCTCGCGCTGCGCTGCGGCCACGATATCCTCGCACGGCACCATCACGCCCAAATCCACCACGCGGAACCCATTGCAGGCCAGCACCACACTCACGATATTCTTACCAATATCGTGCACGTCGCCCTTCACCGTCGCCAGTACCACCGTTGCAGCGGCGGGCTGCCCGGACTGAGCAGCCTCCAGCAGCGGAGTGAGCACAGCCACGCTCTGCTTCATCACGCGGGCGCTCTTCACCACTTGCGGCAGGAACATCTTACCGGCGCCAAACAGCTCGCCCACCTGCTTCATGCCATCCATCAGCGGCCCCTCAATCACAGCCAGGGGGCTGCCGCATACCTCCAGCGCCTCGCGCGTATCGGCCTCGATGTGCTCCGTGGCGCCATTCACCAGCGCCTGAGCCAGGCGCTCCTGCACCGGCATGGCACTGCGGTCCACCTGCTTTTTGGGGGCAGGCGCGGGGGCACCGGCACCTGCGGCCTTCAGCGCAGCCTTGGCCTCCGCCAGTTCCTGAGCATAGGCTATCAGGCATTCGGTGGCATCCTCACAGCGGTTCAGCAGCACATCCTCCACCAGCTTGCGGCGGTGGGCAGGTATCGTCTCGTACGGCGTCATCAGCGCCGCGTTCACAATGCACAGGTCACACCCGCTGTGGTGCAGGAAGGCGCTGTGCATGGCCTCACGCACCGGGTTATTGCCACGGAAAGCAAAGCTCACGTTCGAGATACCGCCCGATATATGGGTAAGCGGGTGGCAACGGCGAATCTCCGCCGAAGCACGGAAGAAATCGCGCGCCAAATTCGCATGCTCCGGCAGGCCGGTGCCCACGGTCAGCACGTTCGGGTCGAAAATGATGTCGCCATCCTCAAATCCCACCACACGCGTCAGCAAATCATAGGCGCGGTGGGCAATAGCCACGCGGTCATCATAGCCACCGGCCTGCCCCTTCTCATCGAAGCCCATCACCACCACGGCCGCACCAAAGCGGCGAATGATGCGGGCGTGGTGCAGGAACTCCTCCTCGCCGTTCTTCAGGGAGATGGAGTTCACAATCGCCTTACCCTGTACGCATTTCAGGCCGGCCTCTATCACCTCCCACTTGGAGGAGTCAATCATGCAGGGCACGCGGGCAATATCCGGCTCCGCCGCCACCAGGTTCAGGAATCGGCTCATCGCCGCCGGGCCGTCAATCATGCCATCATCAAAGCAGAAGTCCAGCACACGCGCCCCCTTCTTCACCTGCTCACGGGCTACCTCCAGCGCCTCCTCATAGTTACCCTCACGAATCAGGCGGGCGAACTTGGGCGAGCCGGCCACATTGCAGCGCTCGCCCACATACAGCAGGCCATCCGAGCTGCGGTGATTGTAGGCCTCCAGCCCGCTCAGGCGCAGCACACCATCCTGCTCGCGGGTAGGGATAGCACGTGGGGCAAAGCCCGCCACCGCCTCGCGGATAGCAGCGATGTACTCCGGCGTGGTGCCGCAGCAACCACCCACAAAATTCAAGAGCCCCTGCTCCGCATAGCCGCGCAGGATGCCGGCCATGTGCTCCGCCGTATGGGCATAGCCACTCGGGCTCAGCGGGTCGGGCAAGCCGGCATTCGGGTACATGCTGATGGCACAGTCCGCCAGGCGGCTGAGCTCCTGAGCGAACGGCAGCATGAGGTCCGCCCCCAGAGCGCAGTTAATACCCACACTCAGCGGCTTGGCATGGCGCACGGAGTTCCAGAACGCCTCTACCGTCTGCCCGCTCAGGGTACGCCCCGCGCGGTCGGTGATGGTGAAGCTAATCATCACCGGCGGCAGCTCGCGCTCCTCGCGCAGCTCCGCCATGGCATACAGGCAGGCCTTGGCGTTCAGTGTATCGAAAATCGTCTCCAGCAGCAGCACATCCACCCCGCCATCGGCCAGGGCTATCAGCTGCTCGCGGTACGCACGGCGCAGCTGGTCAAAGTTCACCGCACGGAATCCCGGGTCGTTCACATCCGGCGAGAGCGAGGTCGTCACCGCCATCGGGCCTATGGAACCCGCCACCAGGCGCGGACGCCCATCTGCCGCCGCAGCAGCATCCGCCGCCGCACGGGCAATGGCGCAGGCCGCCAGGTTCATCTCGCGCACCAGCTCTGCCAGCGGAGCATCCGCCAGCACGCCGTCGTAGTACGCCTGGTCATGCTTCGCCGTCGCCGCGCCTTCGTGGAAAAACTCATGCTGCCCGATACTCGTAGCCGAGAAGGTGCAGGTGCTGATGATGTCCGAGCCCGCGGCCAGGTACTGCTCGCACATGTCGCGGATGATATCTGGGCGCGTCAGCACCAGCACATCATTGTTGTTGCGCAGGTCCTGCGGGTAGCGAGCGCGGTCAGCAAAGCGCTCGCCGCGGTAGTCGTCCTCCTGCAAGCGGTGCTTCTGTATCATCGTCCCCTGCCCGCCATCGAGCATGATTATGCGCTCACCAAGAGCCTTTTGCAGCCAGGCGCCACGTGTCTTTGCATCCATCATTCTGTTATTATTGTAAGGAATTAAAAAGCGGGCGGCTCCGGTAGGAACCGCCCGTCAGAAAAGCTGTCAGTTCACCGTCACGCGGTTTAGCGACGTGCAGCCGGGTTGCGGTGCCATACGATTACACCCTTGCCCACGGCATACAGATACGCAATCATCAGCACACCGATGAAAGCCGTCATCGAGGCAAAAGCGGCGCAGTTGTCCATCACGAAATCCTTAAAGCCCAGTGCCCACGGATACAGGAACACCACCTCCAGGTCGAACACCAGGAACAAAATGGCAACGATGTAATACTTAATCGAGAAGAACGACGGAGCACCCTCACCCTCAGGCACGTTACCACACTCATACGGCACATCCTGAGCCGGCTGCAACTTCGCACGACGGCCAAAAATCACGCTGAGCACGATAATCAGACCGGCAAATCCAAAACCGGCCACTAACTGTATGAACGCTGATAAATATTCCTGGAGCATGGCTTAACAAGGCTTTTATACCACTATGGGAGGAGGATGTCAAGCGGGAATATCAACTCTTACTAGCAAACAGTTCAATCTTACATATATAGATTCACCACATCAAGAGTTCCATTACTCTAGAAGCGGAGATCTTTATTCCACCTATATCGGCTAACGGCTTTTAGCCAGTTCACTCTCCAAGCTTGTCATTCCTAGTATTAATTTACAAATAGTAATACGGTCTATTTCAGACGGACACAAACTTACCGCTTTTTGCAGAATACAAGAATGACTCATTACATCCACCACAACTTCTTCATCAACTAAAAAGCCACGAAACACGCAAATTAAAACATGCGTATAATATCCGTGCATGCCTATTGCAATGCGATACATGTGCTCAACTTCTTCTTCGAAATCCGAGAAATAAATCTTTATGTCGTGTAAAATATCCCCAAACACATACATCCACGGTTGACAACTATCACAAAACAACTTTAAATTCTTAATTTTTTCAGCAATCCTATGTCTATCGATTTCCTGAATCTTATCAGTCTTGATTTCTTCAATTAAATGAAGTACGTCGAGCAAAGCAATCAGAAAAGCATTATCCCCTCTGTATGTCTGTTTAACACAAACCTCATATTCTACGCCTCCACGCCAGTGTACCTCTATTTCATTATAAAATGCTTTCTCCTGCAAATCACGGAGCATACCTAATCTTCTATAAATATCCTCCTTTTTATTTTGGAAATCGTAACGCTGATTCTCTTGTTTAAAAATCTTTGTTTGTTGTTCAAATTGCTTTGTTTGATTTTGTATTTCCTGGCGAGTTTCAGCCAGTTCCTCTTTCTGCAATTCAATTGTCCTCTTTTGTTGGCGAATCGTTACAACCAATCCAGCAAATGCCAATCCTGAAAACAAGCAAGAAAGGCAACCAAACATGTCGCCAAAGGTTCCTGCGGTCGTCCAATTTTGGAGATTCTCACCTGATAGATTAAAACAAACAACAAGGATTCCCCAATACATTAACCACATGAACAAGACAAACACAAAAATCCATAACAAGGGACGTTTATACCATTTCTTATCCATATTTCATAAAAAGTTATTCCGACGGGAGACTAACTCTTTCAAATGGTGAAGAAGTCATCTACGACGACAAAAAGGAAAAAACATTTGTCGAGCGGATGGATGACGCCGACATAGAAGACATGTTCACTCAACT
>JAFOZZ010000008.1 GCA_017390945.1 Akkermansia sp. | reverse complement strand
GGCGCCCGGGCAGTATGGCGTGGCTATGATGTTTGGCGGAGAGGGACAGGAGGCAGCCATCGAGGAAGTGATACGGCGGGAAGGCGGCAGGATTCTCGGGTGGAGACAGGTGCCGGTCTGCACGGAGCGTATCGGTCAGGTTGCGCGGGACACTGTTCCCAGCATCCGCCAGTTATTCATTGCGGACAACACGGAAGTCCCCGGGGAGCAGGAACTCAACCTATACGTCATGAGGAGGTGCCTTGAAAAGTCAATCCCTGACCTGTACGTATGCAGCATGTCTTCTCGCACCATTGTCTATAAGGGCTTGTTGCAGGGCTGCCAACTGGACTCCTTCTATCCGGACCTGCAGGATATTCGCATGGTGTCGCCGCTGGTGGTTGTTCATCAGCGATATAGCACCAATACTTTTCCGACTTGGGCGCTGGCGCAGCCATTCCGTTATCTGGCTCATAATGGAGAGATTAACACGTTGAGGGGAAATCTGAACGCACAGAGAGCTCGAGAGAATCTCTTACAGAGCTCTGTGCTCGGAAATCGTCTGAACAAACTGCTCCCCCTTATCAATGAAGCTCAGAGCGACTCCGCCTGTCTGGATAATATGCTGGAACTTCTTGTAGCCGCCGGGCGACCGCTGGAGCATGCCTTGCTGATGCTCATTCCTCAGGCTTGGGGGGAGAACTACCACATGGGGCGGGATGTTCGGGCTTTTTTCGAGTATCATTCTGCGCTGATGGAACCGTGGGATGGTCCCGCTGCCATAGTGGCAACGGATGGTAGCCGAGCCGTGGCTCTGCTGGATAGAAATGGCTTGCGTCCCCTGCGATATGCGGAATGTTATGATGGTTTGTTTGTGCTGTCCAGTGAAGCCGGGGTGCTGGATTTGCCGCAGGAACAAATTCGCCGCAAGGGGCGTCTGAAACCGGGTGGCATACTGGTGCTGGACATTCCCCGTCATTGCATTCAGGAGGACGCCGAGGTGAAAACCGCTCTTGCTCGCAGCAAGCCATATCGCCGCTGGGTGGAGGAAAACCGCTTATCGGTGCGCGGGCTGTTTACGGAGATTACGGCGGCGGAACCCGAGGTCGATTTGGTGCGAAAGCAGGTATTGTTCGGGTATAGCAGGGAAGATGTTGATATTATATTATCAACGATGGCGAACAAAGGTACTGAGCCCATTGGCTCCATGGGTATGGAGGCTGCACCGGCTGTGTTGTCCGACAAACCGCAGTTGCTCTTCAATTACTTTAAGCAGAGTTTTGCTCAGGTTACGAATCCACCCATTGATCCCATAAGGGAAGAACTGGTGATGAGCCTGATGACTTACATCGGTAATAAGGGGAATATCCTGGAAGAGTCGCCGGAGCATGCCGGGCTCATTAAGTTGCGGCGCCCCATTTTGACGGATGATGAATTAGTGCACCTCTCTACATTGAATAGGAATGGTTACGAAACAGCGGAAATTTGCTGCG
This sequence comes from Akkermansia sp., assembly GCA_017390945.1. Classification (GTDB taxonomy): domain Bacteria; phylum Verrucomicrobiota; class Verrucomicrobiia; order Verrucomicrobiales; family Akkermansiaceae; genus Akkermansia. The sequence continues at coordinate 3,160 of JAFOZZ010000008.1, read as the reverse complement.
GGTTTAGCCCGGATGGTGATGGCTCGGCACTTAGACGGGCTATGAAGGACGTAGCCCAACAAGCCGTCGAAAATGTGCGGCAGGGGAAACGCCTTGTGGTGCTAACGGACAGAAAATTGCCCGATGGCTATGCCGCCATTCCTTCGCTTCTTGCAACGGCATGTGTGCATAAAGCTCTCGTGGAGAGTAATCTGCGCCCGGAGGTCGGAATCATCGTCAGCTCAGGTGAAGTGCGCGAGGTCATGCATGCCGCTCTGTTGCTGGGCTATGGCGCGACAGCCGTCAATCCTTGGCTGGCTTTACAAAGTATCACCGAGCTATCGCGCACCGGTAAGCTTAGCTGCGATGCGGTTACGGCAGCCGGTAATTATGTTCGGGCTTTGGATAAGGGGCTGCTCAAGATTATGTCTAAGCTGGGAATTTCCACTCTCCGCAGTTACCGTTCGGCGCAGGCGTTTGAGGCACTGGGATTGAGCCGCGACTTTATTAACGAATTTTTACCCGGTACTGTGTCGCGCATAGGTGGTACAGGGGTGAAGCGCGTAGCAGCCGATGCCGCAGAACGCTTGGCTCAATCGCAAGCCGCTTCCCGTACGTTGCCGCCGGGCGGGGTTTACAAGTATCACAAGGACGGCGAGCCCCGCCTATGGACACCGCTGGCAATCAAGCTCTTCCGCGAAGCGGTATGGGAAAACAACGAAGAAAAGATGGCCGGATTCAGTGCCTTGATTGACCACCAGGAAGCGCACCCGTGCACGCTGAGGAGTCTGTTGGATTTTCGTGAGGCAGCACCGGTTCCGCTGGAAGAAGTGGAAAGCGAAGGTGAGATAATGAAGCATTTTGTATCGGGCGCCATGTCGCTGGGATCGCTCAGCCCTGAGGCGCACCATGCCATCGCCACGGCCATGAACAGCATAGGAGCCCGCAGCAACTGCGGTGAAGGCGGTGAGGAGACCTCGCGTTTTGGCACGCTGCTCAACAGCGCCACCAAGCAGGTGGCCAGCGGTCGCTTCGGGGTCACTACGGACTACTTATGCCACGCAGAGGAAATCCAGATTAAAATGGCTCAGGGAGCCAAGCCCGGCGAGGGCGGCCAGCTCCCAGCGTTTAAGGTGGATGCGTTTATTGCCGGGGTACGCCACGCCATTCCGCAGGTGAGTCTCATTTCTCCGCCGCCGCACCACGATATCTACTCAATTGAGGATTTCGCCCAGCTTATCTATGACTTGCGGCAGGTGAATCCCAGGGCCCGCGTTTCGGTCAAACTGGCTTCTGAAATGGGCGTGGGAACGGTGTGCGCAGGGGTAGCCAAGGCCAGTGCGGATACCATCCTGATTTCCGGCTACGATGGCGGCACCGGCGCCTCGCCGCTCACCAGCATCCGCCACACGGGTTTGCCCTGGGAACTGGGGCTGGCAGAAGCGCACCATACTCTTGTGCTCAACAATATGCGCAACAGGGTGCGGCTCCAGACGGATGGACAGCTCAAAACCGGCCGTGATGTGGTCATCGCCGCGCTCCTGGGCGCGGAGGAGTTCGGTTTCGGCACCACTCTACTGGTGTGCCTGGGGTGTGCCATGATTCGCCAGTGCCACAGCAACACCTGCCCCATGGGTGTTGCCACCCAGGATGAGGAACGCCGCAAGCGCTTCATCGGCAAGCCTGAATATATCGTCAATTACCTCAGGCTCGTCGCCCGGCAAGTCCGCAGACTCCTCGCCTCGCTGGGCCTGCACAGCATTCAGGAAGCCTGCGGGCGCGCCAACCTGCTCTGCGTTAAGAAGGACGCCGCGCGCTACGGGATCGATTTATCCGCCTTGCTGGTGCCCGCCCCCGCAGCCTGCGAAAAGTCAACCAACGCGGTGGCAGTCAACTCGTTTGACGAGCGCTATCTCGCCCATCTCCCGCTGCATTCGGGACGGTCCACCACCATACAGGCGCAAGTCTTCAACACCGACCGCAGCATCGGCACAGCCCTCTCCGGGCGTATTGCCCACTCTCAGCTGGCAGCGGTGCTGCGCCCCGACCAGCTCTGCATCAATCTGCGGGGAAGTGCCGGGCAAAGCTTCGGTGCTTTCCTGGTGAAGGGGGTCACGCTGCGGCTCGTTGGCGAGGCAAATGACTTTGTGGGGAAAGGGCTTTCCGGTGGCAGCATCAGTATCCGGGTGCCGGCAGAATCCGCTTTCAGGGCTCAGGATAACGTGATTGCCGGCAATGTGGTCGGCTACGGCGCCACCTCCGGTCGCATTTTTATCAACGGCCGGGCCGGTGAACGCTTTGCGGTCAGAAACAGTGGTGCCATCCTGGTGGCAGAGGGCGTGGGCGACCATGGCTGCGAGTATATGACCGGCGGGCGTGTCGCCGTGCTGGGCGCAGTCGGGGTTAATTTTGCCGCCGGCATGACCGGGGGAATTGCCTACGTCTATGATGAAAACGGCGATTTCGATCTCCATTGCAATACAGACTGCGTTGACCTCGAAAACGTGCCGGCCGATTCAGAGGCGGAACTGGAACTCCTGGCGCTGATACAGGAACACCACCGGGAAACCGGCAGCGTGCTCGCGGAGCGCATGATTGCCAACTGGCAGCACTACCGCCCCCGCTTCGTGCGCCTCTTTCCGGTGGAATACCGCCGTGCCCTCCTGCTCGCCGCGAACAAGTGACCGCGCGATGAGAATTTGTTGTTGTCGGAGCACCCTGGAAAAAGTTCACGGAATCAGTCTTGAAAAAGCACTACAAAAATGGTATAGTATGCGCAGCAGATGAAAATTTCACCGGAATTTCTGATGATTCAGGAAGTCAGTTCTGCCGTAATTCATGAAAAGGATGTCGAGGAACTGCTCAATAAGGTATTGTGCATTCTGGCAAAGCGGATGGGGATGATGCGCGGGACGTTCACCCTGCTGTTTGGAGATACGCTGGCTATCGAGGCCTCGCACGGCATAGAGGCCCGGCGGCAGAAACTGGGGCAATACCGCATGGGGGAAGGCATAACCGGCATGGTGGCCGAGAACGGGAAGCGCTGCATTGTGCCGGATTTACGCAAAGATGCCCGATTTCTTAACAGAACCGGCTCTCATACTTACCCCTATCAGGTCGCCTTTATCTGTGTGCCGCTCATTCAACATAATAAGGTAATCGGCACTCTCTCCATCGACCG
>JAFOZZ010000115.1 GCA_017390945.1 Akkermansia sp. | reverse complement strand
TGCTACCCATTATGCCTGATTGGGAGATTTCATTGGCTTTAATGGTGACCCGGCAGCCTGCGTGGAGCAGATTATGCCGCTTTTGAATGTGGCTGTACACGGCAACCATGAGCAAGCACTGCTACACCGCGGGCTATTTGGTGTGCCGCTCTATACAGCCATGATGGATCGCACCGCTGCAATGCTGGGCAGCGACTTGGTAGACCGCCTGCGTCCTCTGCCTCGCAAGGCTACATGGCAAGGCCTCACCCTCGTACACGCATCCCCTGCACCGGAAGGCTGGCAACGCATTGCAACCGTGCCGGAAGCTCGAGATGCGTTCTCTCGCTTCAGCACACGCATCTGCTTCTTCGGGCATACGCACCGCCCCACCATCTTCTGCGAACAAGATGGGAAAGTAAGCCCCATACCTGTCATTTATGATGCGACGGGGAGCTTCATCCTTCAGCTGGATGCCACGTACCGCTACCTTATCAACCCCGGTGCCGTTGGCCAGCCCCGCGACCTCGACTACCGCGCCGCCTACGGCTTGTACGATGAGGAAAGCTCCACTCTCACCCTCCGCCGCGTCGATTACGATGTCGCATCCGCCGCGGCAAAAATCTCCCGCACCGGCCTGCCAGATTCCTTTGCCGCCGACCTGAAGCGCGGTCATACTCCGACAGGAGATTGAGGAAGGTACGAAGGACGAAGTTTTAAGTCAGGCACCATTCGGCGCGAGGTGGAGCAAAGCATCACAAGGGCTTGCACCGTCTCCTTCGCGCCTCAGAAATCTGACTCTAAATACAACACCCCCGCAGTCATTCGACTGCGGGGGTGTTGCTAATTTTGCGGAAGCTATAGCTTACTTCTGCTCCTCGGCGGGGGTCTCAACAGCGGCGGGAGCCTCTGTGGTGCCGGTGCCTACGGTGGTGGCGGGAGCCACGGGAGCGGTAAGCTGGGGCAGGTCGATGATCTCGATGAGAGCCATGGGGGCGCTATCGGTCATACGCTGACCAAGCTTCACGATGCGGCAGTAGCCGCCCTGACGATCCTTAGTAGCCTCGGCAACCACGCTGAACAGCTTGGTTACAACCTTGGGCTGGGGCAGAGTGGCGAGAGCCTGACGACGAGCGTGCAGGGTGCCGGTCTTGCCGAGGGTGATGAGCTTCTCCACGTAGGGGCGAAGAGCCTTGGCCTTGGCCAGAGTGGTGGTGATGCGGCCGTGGGAGATGAGGCTGCAAGCCTGGTTGGCAAGCAGAGCCTTACGATGGGAGGCCGTGCGCTGCAGCTTGGCCTTTTTGACGCCGTGTCTCATAGTCTTATATGATGTTGTATTGTGTTATTAATGAAGTGTTGTAGTGCGTAAAACGCAGGGGTGCTTTACTCGTCGAAGTCGTCCTCATCATCGAAGCCGTAAGCCTCGATGTTGTGGGAGATAAGAGCCTGCAGGTCGGTAGCGCGGGGCTCCTCAGAGTCACGAAGACGGGGGGAGCTGCCGGGAGCGGCCAGAAGCTTGGAGTCGAACTGCATGCCCAGGGACAGGCCGTGCTGTACGAGCTTCTCCTTAATCTCGTTAAGTGACTTCTTACCGAAGTTGCGGTACTTGAGCATCTCGCTCTCGGTCTTCATAGCCAGCTGACCAACGGTGGTGATGTTGGCGTTGTTCAGGCAGTTAGCAGCACGCACAGACAGCTCGATTTCGTTCACGCTCATGTTGAGCAGCTTACGAAGCTGAGCGGTGTTGGCATCCTGATCGCCACCGGAAGCGCGGTCGAAGGATACGCGGCGGCTGTCGCTCTCCACGAACACGTCGAGGTGGTGACGCATGATGCTGGCGGCCTGGAGCATGGCATCGTTGGGGCTTACGCGACCATCGGTCCATACGTCGAGCACAAGCTTGTCGAACTCAGTCATCTGACCCACACGAGCGTTGTCCACAGCGTACTTCACGCGGGTAACGGGGGAGAAGATGGAGTCAATCGGAATCACGCCGATGGGGCGATCCTTGTCGTTGTTGTCCTCAGCAGTGTAGAAGCCACGGCCTACGTTTACCTCGAAGTCGCAGTCGAAGATGGTGCTCTGATCGAGGTGGCAAATCACCTGATCCTTGTTCACCACGGAGTAGATGTGATCCTCCTGGATATCACCGGCGGTCACAACACCCTGCTTGGTCACGCGAAGGGACAGCGTGCGGGGCTCCTTGCCGTGGTGAGCAAACTTAATCTTCTTGAGGTTGAGGATGATTTCAGTCACGTCCTCCACCACGCCGGGCAGAGAGGTGAACTCATGCTGAGCACCGGCGATGCGAACGCTGGTAATAGCGGCACCCTCCAGGGAGCTAAGCAGCACACGGCGCAGGGAGTTACCCAGCGTGTGGCCGAAGCCCGTCTCGATAGGCTCAGCAATGAACGTAATGTGATTAGGATCTTCCGGGTCCTCAATGCGCTTGAGTGTGTTCGGAATCTCGAAATGGGCCAACTCAATGACCTCCTGCTCGTTGTTCAGTTCGTCTGACATGATTGATCTTTGGTGTGACCGGGTTCCCCCCCATGCAAGCTAACTTCCGAAGAAATGGAGGACCAACGGTCGTTTTGTACATTTTGTACTGCTTGCGCGGCGAAGAATACACATAATTCACTCAATTTGCAAGCCTTTTTTACAAAAAATGTCAACTTTTGTTCCACTTTCCCGCAATATCGGGATTTTTAGTGTTATTTTTCCATCATCAAATTCAAAGCTTGCGCGCGCGTATGCGAAGTGTTATTATGTATAACATGCAAAGCTTCATCTCCACATCCACGCCGAAAACGCAACAAATCAACCAGGAATGGTACGGCGCCACCATTGTACCCCCCTACGAATACTCATTTACCCTTACTCCGGAGGGGCTGGAGTTCTACGCCTCCCGCAAAGCTGCCGCCACAGTGCACCCGGACGGCGTATGCGGAGCTTTTCAGGCGGAACTGTGGCGATATGATGCTGCGGAGTTCTTCATCACGACACCCGACGGAAAGCGCTACATGGAGTTTAACCTGAGTCCAAATGGCGCTTGGTGGGCAGCTGTATTCTGTGCTCCGCGCCAGATTGCCCCGGGCTTCGAAAATTGGGAACCCGCCGGAATACAAGCCACAGGAGATTCTACAAAAGAGGTTTATATTGGAAGTGACTCAACAGGCTGGTTTTCAGACTACTCTTACTTTGTGCGCTCTAGCGATCCGTTCTTCGCACGTAGTGGCCATTGCAGCGATGGCTCTGGTGCGGGTGTAGAG
>JAFOZZ010000114.1 GCA_017390945.1 Akkermansia sp. | reverse complement strand
CTCTCTGCCACCCGCTCGCTGTGCTCGGGGTTCTGATGTTTTTGTGTTCCTACCCCGGGTTTCGCCGCTGCGCGGCTCCACCCGGGGCTAAGAATCTTTCGCCCTTTCGGGCTCTAAAGTTCCGCGGGCTTTGCCCGCCTATATCCGCATTTACTGTTTTTAGAGATTCCCAAATTGTAGATTGTAGATTCAATACATGACTTTCTGCAAATAAAGGCCTTCCGGGGGAGCGCAATGGCGGGTTTTCGAGCCGAGGGGGTCGCTCAGCATCGTAGCCAGAGCCTCGCAGCTCATCTTACCGGCGGCCACCTGGTGAGCCGTGCCCACCAGCATGCGCACCATGCGGTACATAAAACCATTGCCATGGAAACGCAGGCGGAGCATCTCGCCCCCCTGCTCCTCCGTTACTGTTGCGCTGTATATCGTGCGCAGGTAGTAATCCGCAGGCGGCGGCTCCGGCTCATTACCACGCTTGGCCGCAAAGCGGCGGAAATCATGCGTACCCTCATACACAGCCAGGGCTTGCTGCAACGAAGCCGCATCCACCCCCATAGGGCGGTGCCAGGCTCGCCCCTCCAGGAAAGGGCTCAGCACCGGCGCCGTGCAGATACAATACTCGTACACCTTACCTACGGCTGAAAAGCGTGCATGGAAATCCTCCGCCACCACCTCCGCTTTCATGATGCGGATGCTACCAGGCAAATGGGCATTGAGCGCCGCGCGCCAGTTCTCCGGGCTCATGCGGCAGCTCTCCGGCACATCCGCATGAAAACACTGCGCCACAGCATGCACACCCGCATCTGTACGCCCCGAGGCAGCTATACGCATAGGTGCACGCAAAATCGCCGCGCAGGCCGCTTCTACGACGTCCTGCACCGTGTTACCGCCGGCCTGGCTCTGCCAGCCGTGCCAAGGTGTGCCATTGTACGCACAGGTAAAGAGAATTCGGGGCATGGGAAATGGAGTTTGAGGGGGAGCTCTTTGTAGTAAGCGAGCCGCAAGCACCCGGTAGGTGATTGCGGCTCGGAAGGAATAAAGTTTGTTTCAACCAGCGTGTCTTTTACAGACCAAGGTCGCCAAGATCGATGTCGGAGTCGCCGCTGTCATCGCCAGCGTCGTCGATGGCGGGCTCGTCACCGCTGTCATCAAGGCTGGGCTCCTCACCGGCATCGTCCACGGAGGGCTCATCGGTGCTGGGTTCCTCACCGGCATCATCCGCAGAAGGCTCGTCCACAGTGGGCTCATCGCCGGAGTCATCCAGGGAGGGCTCGTCACCGCTGTCATCGAGGCTGGGCTCGTCGCCACCATCGTCTACGGAGGGCTCATCCACGGAGGGCTCGTCAGTGCTGGGCTCATCGCCACCGTCCTCGGCGGCAGGCTCATCGGTGCTGGGCTCATCGGTGCTGGGCTCATCGGTCACAGCCTCATCAGAGGGAATCTCCTCCTCAGCCACCTCGGTAGGAGCGGGCAGAGCAGGTACATCAGCATCGCTGTCGAACTTCATCATACCCACAGCGGCAGGGTCGGCCTTGTAGCCAAGAGCCTCACGCAGCTTGTCGGAGCCATAGAACTCAGCAAAGTTGCCGGGAGTCTCGTGAGTGCCGGTAGTGTCGTGAAGGTAGGTCAGACCAGCCTTCTTGCGCTCAGCAGCGGGAGCAGATACGGAAGAACCATTGGCGGCGCCTACAGCCAGTACAAGCTTATCGCGGTCGATATCGCCATCAGCCGTAGCAACAGGGGTGCTGGCCTGTACGCGGCCAATCTCTGCGGCCAGCTGGCCCAGAGCCTCAGCATAGGCGGAACCCTCGCTACCCTCAGAATCATCAGCAGCACTGCGGGTCAGAGCCGTCTCATTGAGCGCAAAGGGACGCACGCTGGCATCCTGCATACGCTTGTTGAGAACCTCTACGCGGGCAGCGGCAGCCTCTGCGGTGCGGTAATCGGTTACTTTCTGCAGCTCGGCTGTAAGCTCACGAGTGAGCTCGAGCGCAGATTTCTCTTCCTTCTGGCAGGAGGTGAGGGTGCTCAGAGCCAGAAAGGCGAACGAGGGAATGAGAAGAAAACGTTTCATGGAGGAAATAAGATAAGCTACTCTCTGAAATTAGCAGGATTTTTCCCTGCTGTCAAGGTAAAGTGTTCGGAATAGGAAAAAAAATATCACTTTTAGGGATTTGCCGGGGGATTTGGTAAAATATCTGCGTAAATTCCCGGAGCAGAGTCCTCAATCGGGGTCGCACCCACGCAGCGGGAATAAAACTCTGCCGGTCCTACCCCGCCAATGATAGCATAGCCATACCCCAGGGTACGCATGTGCTCCAGCGCCGTCACCAGCAGCACCTTGCCCACACCGGTTCCACGGGCGCTTTCGCTCACCCCCATGGGACCCAGGAAGCCACGTGCCGTGGCATCATAGCAGGCAAAACCAATAATCTCGTGATTCCTGGTAGCAATGATGCAACCAATAGGCTGATGGCTCATGGCAATACGGCATTCGCTCACCCATCGGGCGCTGAAGTTGCGCCCCACCCAGTCCTCGAGAATATGAGCCTCGAAGGGGTTACAGATTCGCACATTGATACCCTGCTCCGCCGCGGCAGCACGCAGGGGCGCACCTTCCGGCAGGTTGTACAGGCGTACGAGCATGTCTTGCATAATGTCTGATAGGCGGTAGATAGTTAAAAAAAACGGGCGGAAGCGCCGCGATGTGCGCCTCCGCCCGAATGAAGATGTTTACTCCTTGCCAGCCTGAGTGTTGAAGAACAGCTTGGCAGCGGCGTCAATAGCCGGCGTGGTCGTGCCATAGATATTCTTCACGATGTAGGCCAGAGCCACGGCGTCGCGGAAGTTGGCGGGAGCACCGTCCCACTTCTTCTTATCCATGGGGATAGCCTTGGCGGCGTACTCCTTCACACCAGGCATAGCCCACAGCAGAGCCTGAGCACGCTTCATGGCGTCCACAGGCAGCTCCATGGCAGCACCGTGGGAGGAGGAAGCAGCCTGGCAGTACAGGTCGATAGCCTTGTGAGCGGTGGCAGCATTGCCCTCGCTGATGGAGCCATCAATCTCAGCAGCAGGAATTGCAGCAGCGGTGGCGTATGCCTGAGCATACTTCAGCCAGCCGTAGCAGATGCCGTTGAGGGTCTTGCCTACGCCGGAGCCCATCAGCTTCTGCACCTCGGCATCCACATCAGCAACAGCGGCACCCGTACCAGCCTTGGCCAGAATGCTGGCGGCCATGTACTTACCCTTGTCCTCAGCGCTCAGCCAGTCGGCATGGGGGAAGGAGCTCACCAGAGACTTCAGACCAGCGAAGTCGAGCTGAGCAGCAGCACACTCCAGCTCCAGCACAGCAGCGCGCTCAGCCGGGTTGCGATCCAGACCAAGATAGCCATTGTACTTCTTCTTCACGGCAGCCAGCTGGGTGCGGGCAGCACTCAGGTCGCGAGCGGTGAAAGCACGCTCAGCCTCAGCCATATCCACGGGGGTCTGAAGGAAGAAGAGCTTAAGACCCGTTGTCTTGCGCTGTACGTCCTCCTCGCGGCTGCGGTCGAAGTACTTGAAGGTGTCCTTACCAGCGGCGCCCTTCACCAGTACCTTGGTGGGCTTAGACTTCTCAGACACCTGCACAATAGCCACCAGTCCCTGCTGAGCGGCGGGCTGCTGCGCACCGGCAAAACCGGCGAGCGCAGCGAGACCTACTACGATAATGTTACGAAGTTTCATGTGTTGAAATGGTGTGTTAAAGGTTACTTCTTCTTACGGTTACCAATCTGAGCCTGGAAGGCCTTGTTTTCCTTATCTTCGCGCTGTACACCAGCATCGGCAGCGTACTGATTGAGCAGAGTTACCACCTCGTTGTACTTATCGCGATCATCAGGCGTCATCTTGGTTTCGAGCTTGGACTCACGGATACGCTTCACGTATACCTGTGCGGTATTCCAGGCGCGCCAGTGGTCAGACGGCTTGAAGGTACCGGCCAGGCGGTCACCCGTGGCGGGCGTGTTGCGCTCCCAGTAAATCTCCATCAGAGCCTTACAGGCGGGGGCGGAGTAAGCGATGTTACCCATATCCTGGTACAGGTTGGTGTAAGCAACCAGTGCGTTATCGTAGTCCTTGTTCTTGGCAAGAGCCTCACCGTAGAGCAGCTGCATGTCCTTGCGACCCGTGCGGATGCCGGCATCCTCGAAGCGCTTGGCGCTCTTCACAGCCTCAGCATAGTTGCCGGTAGCCATGTGCAGCTTGGTGATACCGAAGAGAGCCGGACCGGCAATCTCCTGGTCCTGAGAAGCAGCCAGAGTCTCGAACATCTGAGCGGATTCCTTCTTCTTGCTGTCGTCATTCGTCAGCCCCAGAGCGCTGGCCTTACCCAGCTTAGCCTGCTCGGTGTACTCACCACCGCGGCTGATAGCCTCCTCGAAGTAGGAAAGAGCCGTGGTAGCCTCCTCATTACGCATGTTGGCGTCATTCAGGCGGCGAGCGTAGTCTACCTCGTAGTTACCCACCTGCACACAGATGAACTGGGTGAGATCGCTGGGCTTGAACTCGTTAGTCATGCGGCGGAACTCCTTACCAATCTCCTGCTCCATGCGGGCAGCACCGTCCTTGTCCTTGTCCTTAGCCAGCTTGGCCTGAGCCTGGGACATGGAGGTAAGCATAGCCATGCGCAGAATAGCGTTGGTGTACTTGTCCTCCTTCACGATGCCGGGGAACTCACTGAAGTGCTTCACCTGCTCCTCGAGGCTCAGGTCAGCCTTATTGAACTTCTTGTAACCGTCAACATAGGTGGAAGCGTAACCATTGATGGTGGATTCCATATCCGTGTTGATGGAGTTGTTAGCCAGGCCATAGTTAGCCTCACGGGCAATGATGGTCTGAGCCTGCTTCACCGCAGCCTCAAAGGTGGCCTTATCCACCTCAGCAGCATCGTTAAGGGTGATGTTCACCATCTTCAGGCTGTATTCGCAGCCCTCGAAGTCAGCCTCTGCCCAGAAGCGCTTCACATAGCCCTGGGCGCGCTTGGCCTGTGCGGCATCATCCTCACCCTCCAGAGCAATCTCGCGGCCGTAGGAGGAGAGCATGTAGAGAGCATTGGCAGCCACACTCTTACCCTTGTCAGTCTTCAGGCCAGCCTCCACAGCGTCCTGCAGGGCAACGATACCCTCGGGCTTGCGAGCCTCATCCTCACCGTTGATGAGAATGTTACCGGTCAGCATGCGAACGTGCGGGTACAGAGTATTCTGCGGGAACTTCTCAGCGAAGGTGGAGCAATAGGCCAGAGCCTTCTCCATATCCTTGGCCATAGCCTCAGGCTTGCCACCGCCCTGGCGCTTCAGCAGGGTATCGATACCCTGGAAGTATACGTTGGGCAGCAGGGTTTCCTCCTTCGGGAACTTGGCGATGTAGGCCTCCACGCAGGTCAGCAGCTTGTCCCAGTGGCTGACATCCTTGCGAGCCAGGTTGCTGTGAGCATCAATAATGAAGTAGCGGGTCTGGGTCTCATTAGCAACAGCTGTTGCCTCCTTGTACTTACCACCCTTGGCAGCCTCGGCGAAAATATCCTCGCTCAGCGCAGCCTCGCCCAAGGTGATGACATCCTCCCACTTCTTGAGCTTCCAGGCAGCAGCCACCTGCACGAAGCGGGCGGGGGCATAGTGAGCGCCCTGCTTGCTATCCTGAGTAGCCTTGATGACCTCAGCAGCCACAGAGCTGGCTTCTTCCCAGTTCTCCTCCTTGGTCAGGCGAGCCATCTTGTTAATGAGCAGAGCCACCTGGCCACCTTCGCCCATTTCCTTCGTGTCCACCTTACTTTCGAGGGCAACAGCGGTCTCCTCATCGCCAGTGGCGCGGCACAGCTGAGCGAGCTGGAAGGTGTTCTTATCCTTCATGGACTTGGCGCCATCCTTGCTGTTCTGCATCAGGCCCGGGTAGCGATCCATCAGAATCTGATAACCGGCCTTGGCCAGACGGTTGGAGCCGTACTGCTGAGCCACGTTGGCAGCGGCAATCAGTGCGTAAGCCTCCATCTGGGTCTTAGCCTTGCCCAGCTTGTCGTAGTTCTTGAACAGAGCGGCGCAATCGCTGGCGCGGTAGGAAGCACCGGTAGCAGGATCGGGCACAGCACCCTTGTAGCCCTTCAGCGTGGAGTACATACCGTGCAGAGCGCGGCGGGTCTCCTCAATCTCGGGCACGAGGCCGAGCAGCTCATAAGTGGTCTTGGTAGCCTCGTCGGCCTGGGTCATGTTGCCCTTCTTCAGGTTCTCCGACACCTGCTTAGCGGAGGTCAGAGCCGGGTTGAAGAACTGGGAACCATAGCGAGCCAGACGCACCGGCCCCAGGTTGAAGCTATGGGGATTGGAACGAATCACCTTGTATACCCAGCCAATGTGCTCGGGGTTCTCGCCGGCTACCTTCAGAATGGTAGCAAGACCGCTCATGGCCATATCGTCCGGCAGAGCAGCCTTGGCCGTGCGACTCTTCTCCAGGTACTCACCAGCCTTCTTAAAGTCCGGCTCCGGCTTCAGCAGATAGGCCTGCAGCAGCATGAAGCAAAGCTTGCCGTCCATCTTCTGCTCCTTCTCCATCTTGGAAATCTTACCGCTCTGGTAGAGCTTCAGGTAGTTCTCCATATCCGGAATAGCCTCGGCAAACTTGGCCGGGTTGCCGGGGATAGCGGGCTTGGCCTTGGGGTCACCCACAGCCTCCTGGAACTTGCTGTAACCCATGTAGAAGAGGGAGGCGGTCAGGTAGGGCTCATAGCCATTACCATCGTTCATGCTCTTCTCAGCCAAGGCACGGTCGCGCAGCTTCTTATTCTGGAAGCGAGCATCGGTGTTGATGGTCTTGAAGGCCTCGTAGGCGGCAGCATACTGCTTGGCAGCAAAAAGGATGTTACCCTTGCGCCAGTGGAAGAACGGCTCGTAGTGAGCGAACTGGGCAGCCAGTCGGGACTTCGAGTTGCCGTAGGTGGCAATCATCTTGTCACACACGGCTATGGCATCGTTCACCTTGCCGGCGTCCAGTAAGGACTGCACCTGCCTGGCGGCGGTTGCAGGATCCTGCGCCTGGCACACCATCGGTGCGCTGAAAGCGGCTACGGCAAGTACTGCCGCTGCTGTGGAATTCTTAATCATAAGTGGAATAGGTGTGTTGTTGAAGTTCTTGTGAAAGAGAGGGAACGGAAAACGATTGAGGAAAGGGGGCGGTTCGCCCTCCGCAGAGGGGGAACAAGGGAGGGGAGCTGCGGCCTGTTGCCGCCAAGCTCCCCTCCCAGGGGTTTAGTGTTTCAGTTGCAGTGCTGTCATCAGTCCTCAGCAGCGGTGCTCAGACCTACGGAGTGAATATCAGCTTCGGCCAGAGCGGCCATTACGTCTACGATGCGCTGGTGCGGGGCTTTGCCGCTACCATGCAGCATGACAACCGGAGAGGCCTCCACAGCCTCTGCCTGCTCCTTCAGGAGCTTCAGGGACTCCACGAGGGAATCCATGCGGCGCTGCTGCAGGTAAGCCGGGGTTCCAGGCTGCAGGCTGGAGTCGTAGGCCTCACCCACGGTGAGGTCCTTGTTCCAGGTCACTACACCGGAGGAGCTCACATAGATATTACCGGGGTCAACCTTGGGCTTCTGGGAAGTAGAGGCCTGAGTCGAAGCCGGAATATTGATATCGAGTTTCTTCTCACTGACGAGAGACGTTGCTACCAGGAAGTAAATGAGCAGAAGGAAGCAGCAGTCAATCATCGAGGAGATGTTGGAAGTCATTTCCTCCTCTTCCGGGGCGTCAATTTTCTTGCGTCTTGCCATATCGGTAAAAAGCGTTTCTGGGTTTAATTATTTCGCCGGGAGAGTACCGAATACGATGTTGGTCACGCCAGCAGCAGCGGCAGCCTGAATGGCGCCGGCGGAGCGGCTCCAGGGAGCATCGGCGTCACCACGCAGGTAGAGACGAATCTGCTCGCCCTTCACGCCCTTAGCCTCCATCGCCTCACGCTGCTTGGTGATGAAGTCGGAGAGCTGCTGAGCCTGGCTGCTGTTGTAGCCAATGGAGTTCTGGGAGCCATCAGCCACACCCCAGATGGTACCGGGATATGCAGCATAGGTCTTGTTGAACTTCTCCAGAGCCTTAGCGCTCTTGGCGCCCATGACCTCCGGGTCAGCAAACACGTTCACCACGATACAACCGTTGGCGTCCTTCATCTCCGAGGCGGATACCGCATTGGGCATGTTCACGCTCGGATCCTTGGACACGGTAATCTGGGCCGCATTCACAATGAAGAACATCAGCAGAAGGAAGCAGCAGTCAATCATGGGAGACATATCCATCTCGCTCTTGACTTCCTCTTGCGATCTTGCGTTTTTCTTAGCCATGTGTCGGATTCAGAAAAATGTTGAAAGGGTTTCATGCCTGCCCGCAATGGGCTATAGCGGGCAGGCCCGTAAGGTTACAGGCTTCAGGCCTGCTCCTCCTCTACATACTCTACACCTTCCTCTTCGGCGCCCTCTTCGTCGCCACCCAGACCCTCGGGAATGCGAGCGAGCTGAGCCTCGGCGTTGATGACGTTGATGGAGGTGTTAATCATCTCCTGCATGGCGTTTACGCTCTCAGCCTCCAGAGCCTGAGCCTTTTTCTTCAGGAAGAAGAAGGCGGGCAGAGCGAGAATGGAGATAATCAGACCCCAGAAGGTGGTAAGAAGTGCCACGGAGATGGAGCCTGCGAGCTGGGCGGGGTCAGCCTGACCGGTTTCAGCCAGCACGGCGAAGGCGTCAATCATACCCTGCACAGTACCGAACAGACCGATGGAGGGAGCGATGGAACCGCAGAGGGCGAGCATGTCCACATACTTCATCAGGCGGGGACGCTCGTTAGCGGTGAAGTCAGCGATGGCATCCTCGATGGCGTCCTTACCAAGGTCCTCGGGGCTGTTAGCATCGATGTTGGGCAGAGCATAAGCAACCAGGCGACCCAGGTAGGTGGGGCTGGTGGTAGCGTGCTGAATAGCGGACTGAGCGCGGCACTCAGTCATGAGGGCTACGAGCTGAGCACGGAGTTCCTCGGGGCAGAACTTCTTCTTGGAGAGGTCCATGATGCTGAACACCACAAGGAATACGGTGATAGCGAAGAGGATTACGAGGGGGATCATGGTCCAACCACCGTCGATAACCCACTTATCAAGCATGGTCTTCTTGGTAACAGTAGCGCCACCTTCAGCGGCCTCCTGAGCCAGAGCCATTGACATAGAGCCCATTGCAACAACTCCGAGGGAGAGTGCACGTACGCCGAAACGAATGATCGTGTCTTTCATAATAGTAAAAGTATGCTGTTTATGCAGAATTGACGTCTCTTATTTAACCAAATTTTCCTGACTTGTCCAGCAAGTTTTTCTTAAAAGGGCATTTTTCAGGAAGAATTTACTCATTTATTTTGCTTTTGAGTGGCCACCTCAAGAATTTTATGTTGGAGCTGAGTATTATCCATCACACCGGTAAACACAGTAGCCCCCACACCGGCAGCATAGACAGGTACGGATACACCGCTGTGGTAGTATGTCGAGAACGAGCCTTTCACGCGCCCTTTCTCTAGGTCACCATCCACCAGCGACAGCCCGCCGGTCTGGTGGTCAGCCGCGACGACGAGCAAGGTGTCCGGGTGCTTGTGCATCCAGGCCATCACGGCACCCACAGCGCGGTCAAAATCCAGCACCTCGCACACAGTCTCGCGCAGGTCATTATCGTGTGCAGCAGAATCAATGCGAGAGCCTTCAATCATCAGGAAAAAGCCCTGCGGAGCGTCCTCCAGTTTATCCAGAGCACGATTCACACAGTCGGTGAGCAGTTCGCCGCGCTCACTGGCAGGCGGGCAATCCTCCGGCGCAAAGAACTCGACGTCCGCCCCATTGGCTCGCAGTTTCGCCATCTGCTCCTCGGAGAAAGCCTTCGCCCCACCGCCCAGCACGACATCAAACTTCGCCTCCGTCAGCGCCTCGGCAATTTTCGTTGTCTTCTTGCGGCTGTCCACATGCGCGTAGAACGCCGCCGGCGTGGCATCCGTAATCGCCTTGGTCACCACCAGGCCAGTTGCCTTGCCCTGGCCACGCAGCGCCTCCGCCAGTGATACATAGCTGCGGCCATTGGGAGCCTGCCCCAGCATGCCATTATCAGTCTTACCACCACAGGCCAGTGCCGTGCCACCGGCGGCAGAGTCCGTCACGGTCTTGTTGGCCGACACTGTGCACGAGAACCCCGTGTAGGGCAGCGAGGTGATATTGAGCTTACCGCCATTGCACAGCCAGGCCGCCCACACATGCTCCTGCCCCATGCCATCACCAATCATGAGAATGACGTTCCGAGGCTCCGCTCCGGCAGCAGGTACTACCTCCACTTCATGACGAGGCAGGCCCTCCACCGTCTGCGTATCCTGCGCAGCGTACATAGCAGCAGCGGCGCCCAACAGTATTCCGAGCAATAATTTTCGCATGAGCGCAGTCTATCACATTCGCGCGCGTGCGACAAGAAAAAAGGCCGTTGCAGACACTGCAACGACCCTGAGAAATTGCTGAGAGAGTTTTCTTTACTTACCCTTCTCGTCGAATACCTTGATGGGCTCAGTCGGCTGCTCAACCTGGCAGCAGGGCTTGGGCATCGGGTGCAGCTTGGGAGCAGGCTGAGACTGGCAGCAGCAGGAGCTGAAGCCAACGGCGCAAGCTACGGCAAGAATAAGAGTTGTTACTTTCATAAGAAAAATATTGTATGGAAGTTATCGATGACAGTTAAACATAATTTCCGCCAACAGTCAACCCTTAAATGATAAACTGCGCCATTTTTTCTTTCACTTTGCCCCCACGATTGCTTTTTCCACGGCATACCTATAATAGACTTGAATAGCCAGGCCCCCTGTGCCATAATGGCGGCGTTACCATGGCCAGGCGCAAACGCAACACATTTTTCCGCAGAAAAGGCATGTTCAGCCCCGGCACCAGAGGGCGCAAAATTCTCCTCTGGGTGCTGGCTATTATCGCCTTACTGACACTCCTCCTCATCATCGGCTTCTACCAGCTACTGAGCTGGCTGCAAGGGGATTCTTTCCGCAAACAGCTGGAAAGCACACTGGGCAATAAAGCCCAGGCTACCGAGCTAAGCATCCCCCATAATCTCGGGCTGGAGGGCGATGTCATTTCTCTGCCTGCGTTCCGCCTTTCCCGCAATGATGCCCTCAACCTCGTGAGTGCCGACACCATCAAGGCCACAATCGACCGCCGCCAGCTCTACAGCCGCCACCTGCTTGTAAAGAAGCTGACGGTGGAGGATGCCACCCTGCGCATCAAAGCCGACAGTGCCGATGCTGAGCTACCGGCCATCGTCGAGAGCGACAAGGGATTCCTGAGCCGCTTTGCCCCCGAGAGTGCCGAGCTGCAAATGTTCGAATGCGCCGACACCGATACGGAGTTCACCCTCAACGGCGCAACCTACAGCATAGCAGGTTGCAGCGTGAAGGCCGCCCCCATTCGCCGTGGTGCCTCCGATTGGCAGCTCACTATTGAGAATGGACGCGTGAACACCCCGCTTTCCTACCTCCAGAGTTGCAGCATCAAATCCGCCACTCTGCTCTACACGCCCAAGTCTACCAGCCTGAGCGAGTGCCGCTTCATGCTCACCCCCGGCGAGCTGCGAGCCAAGGGCTCCTACCAGAACAAGACCGGCCAGTGGTACCTCGACCTGAAAGCCAACAAGGCCAATGTGGCCCGCCTGCTCAATGAGGACTGGAAAAAACGCCTGACCGGCGAGCTGTACGGCGAGCTGAAACTCGTCGGCACCAAGGGCAATATACGCGAGGCAGGCGGCAACATCTCCCTGCGACAGGGCATGCTGGAGGGGCTGCCTGTGCTCTCCAGCCTCAGCTGGGACAACACCCGCCCCTACCGCAGCCTGCCGCTGGAAAAAGCCGAGTGCCGCGTCAGCTATCCCTTCACCCAGCAGCAGCACAACATACGCAACGCCTGGCTGTTCGACAACATTGACATGCGTGCAGCCAACGGCCTGCTGCGTGTGAAGGGTCACGTGATTATCGCCCCCGACCACTCACTGCGTGGCACACTGACAGTAGGCCTGCCGGAGCATATAGCCGACAAGCTGTCCGCCGTGCACAAGGAGGCCGCCGACCAGCTCTTCAACGCCTCCGGTGATGCCGGTTTCCGCTGGCTGAATATCAACCTGAGCGGCACCCTCGATGCTCCGCAGGAGGATCTGACGGCTCGCATCAGCGCCATCATGACATCTAACCTGACCGGCGCCGCTATCAATGCAGCCGACAAAGCCGGCAAGACCATCAGCGATGTCATTGGCGGCCTTCTGGGTGGCGCCGCCGCTACCGGCGCAGCAGATGCAGCTGAGGACACCGAGGCAGACGCCCCCACCGACACCCCGGCTCCGCGCCCCGACCGCACGCCTTCTGCTGTTGACGTTCTCGATTTTATCTTCTGATTTTTCACCCCCTTACCATCCACCATGAGCTCCACTTCTTCGTACCCGTCCCAGTATATCGACTGCACCTGCACCATCGTTGAGCGCTTTGCGCCCACCGCTTTCCGTGCTACCCTGCCGAACGGCAAGCCCACAGTCGCCTTCGTACAGCGCAAGGAAGCCCACTTGCTGGACGTGCTGAAGCCCGGCGACCGCGTATGCTGCACCGTGTGCCCGGCAGACTTCGAGCGAGCCCGTATTCGCGCCATCGCAGCTCATTGAGCGGGGAATGAGCCACTTTTAGCTTGCATCGAGCCTCCGGGAGTGGTACAATGCGCGCGTACATGACGCGCAACAAGTCTATTCTCTCCCGCCTCCTTCCGCTTACGGATTTGATTCTGGCGCTTTGCTGTGCCTACATTGCACCAAGCGTTACCCACTTCATCGCGCCCTATCTGGGCTGGGATTCTCTGGCTGATTTTAATATCTTTACAGCCTCTCCGTTCCTTGCCGGGGCAGCCGTTGCAGCTGTACCCGTAGTATTGCGCGTGGTGGGCTTTTACCACCGCGCCAACCTGCAGCGTAAGTCCTCGGGCGTGCGCCAGCTCATTGCGTTTGTCATTTACTACCTCGGCTTCTTCGGGCTTTACCAGGTAATCGCCCCCGATACTACATCCATTTTCGTCAACCACATTATCCTGGTGAGCCTCGTGCTCATCACCCTCTGCCTTTACCTGCGCTTTTCGCTGTTGCAGACACTGCAACTGCACACCCGCACCGGCCGCAACCACCTGCGCCGCATTATTCTGGCCGGTTCGCAGGAGGATATCGATAAGGAATGGGACGCCCTGCCAGACTTCTGGAAGCGCCGCCTCACCCCCGTTGGACGCATCATCGCTGGTGAAGCCGACCAGCAGGAGGTACAGAAACTTATCGAGGAAAAACACGTGCAGCAGCTCATGCTCTGCGGCGGTCTGAAGGCCTACCACGACATGGCCGAGACTATCAACCGCTGCGAGTTGCAGGGTATCGACATTTACGTGCACCTCAGCGAGAATCACCCCGTGAGCCTGCGCTCCGTGGTGTCCGAGATTGGCGACCAGCGCGTGCTCATCCTCACCTCCAGCCCGGTGTATTCCTGGCAGATGTTCTTTAAGAACGTGATTGATAAGACCCTGGCTCTGCTGGGTATCATCGGCACATCCCCGCTGTGGCTTATCGCCGCTATCGGCATCAAAATCAGCGACCCCAACGGCAAGATTTTCTACCGCCAGCAGCGCTCCGGTCTCTACGGCAAGCCCTTCGGCATGTGGAAGTTCCGCTCCATGTACTCCGATGCCGACAAGCGACTGGATGAGATTAAGGCCAAGTACGGCAACGAGATGAATGGCCCCATCTTCAAGCTCACGAATGACCCGCGCATCTTCCGCTTCGGCCACTTCATCCGCAAGACCTCTATCGACGAGCTGCCCCAGCTCATCAACGTGCTGACCGGCGACATGAGCCTGGTAGGCCCCCGCCCGCTGCCCACGTACGAGACCGCCGAGTTCCCGGAGATTCGCCAGCGCCGCCGCCTGAGCGTCAAACCCGGTCTTACCTGCTACTGGCAGATTGAGGACCGCAGCGACAGCAACGACTTCGACAACATGATTAACAAGGATTTGAAGTACATCGACAACTGGAACATCTGGACCGATTTCGTACTCATCCTGCGCACCATCCCGGCCGTGCTTTTCGGCAAGGGCGCCAAGTAATGCCATGTTTCATATCGTCCTCTTCCACCCGGAGATTCCGCACAACACCGGCGCAGCCGGACGCCTGGCGGTAGCCACCAACTCCCGCCTGCACCTCATCAAGCCCCTCGGCTTCAGCCTGGACGAAAAGCACGTGCGCCGCACCGGGCTGGACTACTGGCCGCATGTCGACCTGCACCTCTGGGACTCCCTGGAGCAGCTGGAGGCCGCCGCCGCGCCAGGCGCCCGCTTCTGGTACCTGTCCACCAAGGCCACGCACTCCATCTGGTCCCCTGCCCTGCCCCTGCAGGATGGCGACTACTTCATCTTCGGCCCCGAGTCCAAGGGGCTGCCCGAGCGCTGGATTGATGCCCACCCGGACACCGCCCTGCGCATCCCCATGCCCGGCACCCACGCCCGCTCGCTTAACCTGTCCACCTCCGTAGCCATCATGCTCTACGAAGGGCTGCGCCGCACTCTGCCCGCCGACCAGTTATGAAAAATATCGTATACTTTGACCTCGAAACCCGCCTCTCCGCCGCTCAGGTAGGTGGCTGGCATGAAGCCGGGAAAATGGGTATTTCCGTAGCCGTTACCTTCTCCACCAAGGACAACGCATACCACATCTATACCCAGGACCAGGTGGAGCAGCTCATTGAGGAACTACGCACTGCTGACCTCGTGGTAGGCTACAACCACATCGGCTTCGACTATCAGGTCATTCAGCCCTTCACCTTCTGGACAATGGCGGATGTCTCCCACAACCTCGATATCTGCACCGACCTCACCTCCCGCATCGGCCACCGCCTCAAGCTCGATTCCGTGGCCTCTGTCACCCTCGGCAACTCCAAGACCGCCGAGGGTCTCGATGCCCTTAAATGGTGGGCAGAGTACGAGAAAACCGGTGACCCGCAGAAGATGCTCGACATCGCCCGCTACTGCTGTTTCGATGTCAAAGTGACTATGGAGGTCCACCGCTTCGGCGCCCTCAATGGCTACGTCAATTACGTGGACAAAAAGGGTGAAACTGTCCGCGTGGATGTGGACTGGACGCTGTAAAAATCCATGAAAAAGCTCGCTTTAGCCCTCGCAGCCCTGCTGTCCCTCAGTGCCTGCATTCAGCAGAATTCCCTGCCTGCCAACTATCCCATGGCTAAGGCCGTTGTGCCGGAGCTCCCCGGGGATGTCGTCACGGAACTGAGCACCCCAATCATTGTTCATAACAATGGCATCCCCGAACTGCACCACCCCCGCATCAATCACACGGCTGCCCTGCGTGCCTTTAAGCAGCATATTGCGAAGGGGCTGCCCATCAACACCACAGATGCCCACGGCCTGCCCGCTGTGGCACATGCAGCCGCTGTGGGAGATGTTGCCTGCCTGGCCGAGCTCATCGCTCGCGGAGCGGAGCTGAACTACCCGGCAGCACTTGACCGCCCCGAGCCCGGCAATTCCTGCCTTTTCAGCGGCGATGAACTGAGCGCTACCGGCCTGGCTGCCCGTTATGGCCAAGCCGCTGCTCTGCAACTGCTGCTGCACCACGGGGCTCGCCCCTATGGGGTGCAGAAAGCCATCGTACACGACCGCCTCGACTGCCTGCAGCTCCTGCATGCCGCAGGCGCCAACCTGCACGAAATGGAATACACCACGGACGGTATCTTCTACCCCGCCACCTGCGATGCCCGCTCGGAAGCCGTGCTGCGCTACCTCATTGCCCATGGCGTGAGCCCCGCCATCCCTGCCGAAAACATAAGCCTGCACTGCAATGATACCGCATCCGCCGAGCGTTACCTCGCTATGTACCTGAACACAGGTGTATGGACTCCACAACAGGTGGAGGAATACCGTAGCACCTGCCCCCTCTATCGAGCCCCGGCACCTTCCCCTGCCCCGCCCCAACACTGAGCCCCCCCACACTGCCAGACCTAACTTGCAGTTAGTCGATGGAAAATTTTCTATAACTTCGCATAATTATTTTGAACAACGGGCACCGCAGTGGTGTCACACACCTCAAGATGAATAACAACCTCACCACAAAACTGATGGAGGCGCTGCAAACTGCGCAGAAGAATGCTGCTGCGGGAGGCCGTGCCCAGATTTACCCTGCTGAGCTGCTGCTGGCGCTCGTGGAGCAGGAGGGCGGCGTGCTGGCCTCCGTGCTCAACAAGGCCGGCGTGGAGCTTGCCCCGCTCGCTCGCGCTTTGCAGGAGGAGTTGAACCGCAAACCCCACCAGACCGGCGCCGTGGCACAGGCCCCTGGTATCGGGCCGGAGCTGGACCGCTGCCTGACAGCTGCCGAGGAGCAGCGCAAGGCGATGAAGGACGACTACCTGAGCGTGGAGCACGTGGTGCTGGGCATGCTGGAGGCAGATGCCGACCTGCGACGCCTGCTGGAGAGCAATGGCCTCACCAGAGCCCGCTACTTGCAGGCGCTCAAGGAGGTGCGCGGTAATCAGCGCGTCACCGACCAGAGCCCGGAGGAAAAATACGAGACGCTGGAGAAATACGGCACCGACCTCACCGCCCGCGCCCGCCAGGGGAAGATTGACCCGGTGATTGGCCGTGATGGCGAGATTCGCCGCGTGATGCAGATTCTGTCCCGCCGCACCAAAAACAACCCGGTTCTCATCGGTGAGCCCGGCGTGGGTAAGACCGCCATTGCCGAAGGGCTGGCGCGCCGCATTGTAGACGGAGATGTGCCGGACAGCATGCAGGGCAAGCGCCTGGTCAGCCTCAATATCGGCTCCATGCTCGCCGGTGCCAAGTACCGTGGCGAGTTCGAGGAGCGTCTCAAAGCCTTCATCAAGGAAGTTACCGCCTCCAATGGTGAGATTATCCTCTTCATCGACGAGCTGCACACCCTGGTGGGAGCAGGCGCCGGTGGAGAGGGTAGCATGGACGCCGCTAACCTGCTCAAGCCCGCTCTGGCTCGCGGTGAGCTGCGCACCATCGGTGCTACCACGCTGGATGAGTACCGCAAGTATATCGAGAAGGATGCCGCGCTGGAGCGCCGCTTCCAGCCCGTCTATGTGGCCGAACCCAGCGTGGAGGACACCATCGCGATTCTCCGCGGGCTCAAGGAGCGCTACGAGGTGCACCACGGTGTGCATATCACCGACGGTGCCCTGGTGGCCGCCGCCACGCTGAGCAACCGCTACATCACCGATCGCTTCCTGCCGGATAAGGCCATCGACCTGGTGGACGAAGCCTGCGCCATGATCCGTACGGAAATCGACTCCCTGCCTACGGAGCTGGACGATGTGCGCCGCCGCATCATGCAGCTGGAAATT
>JAFOZZ010000113.1 GCA_017390945.1 Akkermansia sp. | reverse complement strand
CAGGAAGGAAAGCATAGCACCGATGAAGATACCCAGCAGAACCTTGGGGTTCATGAGGGTTACCTCGAAGGCGGACATGAACTCAGCGATGCTCATCTTGGACACCTGAGTACCAGTGCCAACTTCACCACCCCAGTTGCTGATGGTAATCATCTGGTCGCCCAGACGAGCGGCAGCAATCTTGAGCTCCTCGATGTAGGAGGCCAGAAGAGCCAGAGCGGTCAGAGCAGCGGAGCCGATGGCGAAGCCCTTACCGGTAGCGGCAGTGGTGTTGCCCAGGGCGTCCAGAGCGTCCGTGCGGCTGCGCACGTCGTCACCCAGGGCGCTCATCTCGGCGTTACCGCCGGCGTTGTCGGAAATGGGGCCGTAAGCGTCCGTAGCCAGGGTCAGACCCAGGGTGGAAAGCATACCCACAGCGGCGATACCGATACCGTAGAGACCGGCAGCCATGTTCTGAGCGGTGAAGGCCCACTCACCAGCGGCGCAGAGGTAAGCGCCAATCGTGCCGAGCACGATGAAGAGCACCGGCCAGCAGGTGGAAATCATACCCACGCCGATACCGGAGATAATCACGGTAGCGGGACCGGTGGTAGCGTTCTCGGCGATGAACTTCACCGGCTTGAACTCGAAGGAGGTGTAGTACTCCGTCACCTTACCGATGGCGATACCCACCACAAGACCAATCATGATGGAACCCCAGATACCGAGCCAGTTCTGGATGTTCAGAGCCCACAGCACGAGGGCGGAGAAAATAGCGATGAGAACGCTGGAGAAGTTGATGCCCTTGTTCAGAGCAGCCATCAGCTGAGTCTGATTTGCACCGGGCTTGGTGCGCACCATGTACACGCCGAGGATGGAAAGGATAGCGCCTACAGCACCGATAATCATGGGAGCCATTACCATCTGCAGACCCATATCGTAGTTGTTGGCAGCAGCGGCCACGGCAGCGCCCAGAGCGGCGGTAGCCAGGATGGAACCAGCGTAGGACTCGTACAGGTCAGCGCCCATGCCGGCTACGTCACCCACGTTGTCGCCCACGTTGTCGGCGATGGTGGCGGGGTTACGAGGATCGTCCTCGTTGAAGTGGTACTCAGTCTTACCTACCAGGTCAGCGCCTACGTCGGCAGCCTTGGTGTAGATACCACCGCCCACACGAGCGAAGAGAGCCTGCAGAGAGGCACCCATACCGAAGGTAAGCATGATGGTGGTGATGTGCACGAGCTTCTCCACGGGAGTCTCGAAGGTGCCCATCAGAGAGGTGTTGTCAAGAATCAGGTACCAGGCAGAAATATCCAGCAGACCGAAGCCCACAACCGTCAGACCCAGCACGGCGCCGGAGCGGAAAGCAAGCTGCAGACCCTTGTTCAGACCGTCCTCCTTATCGCGGCAAGCCTGAGCAACACGGCCGGAAGCATACGTGGCCGTCTTCATACCGATGAAACCAGCCAGACCGGAGAAGATACCACCGGTAAGGAAAGCAACGGGTACAATGTGGTTCTGCAGGCCGAAGTAGGCCATCACGCCGAAGGCGATTGCAATGATGACGAAGAAGATAGCAACAACCTTGTACTGCTGCTTCAGGTAGGCCATAGCGCCTTCGCGCACATAGCCCGCAATCTCCTTCATGCGGTCGTTACCCTCATCAGCCTTCTTCATGTCGAAGAAGAACTTGGCGGCGAAAGCCAGCACAAGGATGGAGGCAACGGGAACGATCCAGAATAATGTATTGGGGTCCATTGTCTGTTTGATTTTATGGTTAAGTGCTTTTTCAAAAAAGCGCGGCATTCTACACCCAAAAAATCGTTTTGTCTACCCAAATTCACGAATTTGAGCAAATTCTAAGCCTTTTTCCGCCGACTTTTGTATAAATTCGCGCGTATCAAGCGCGCATACGCGTAAATATGCGCGCAGAGCCACAGCAACTCACCCCCTCATCTCAAAGTACAATCTCAGCAGGTTCATCAGCATCACAGCAAGCGCCATCAGACACGCCGCAACCGCCAACCCAACTGCTTGCAAGCGCAGCCATTGCAGCTTCCAGCGGGGGCGCGGAATCCACGGTTCTCTGCGGTAATCATTCACCCAGCAGGCATACTGCCCCAGAGCCTGCAGCACATTACCACCCATCGCAGCCAGCCCCCCGAGAAGACATGCCAGATGATACCCACGGCAACCGGTTGCTCCCACAGCCAGCAGCAGATAACCACCACCGGCCAGCACCGCCCCGCCATACATCAGTACAGCAGCTACGATTTTCTCGCGCCTGGTGACCTCGGGCAATACTCGTATTCTCATATATGTTATGATGCCGTGTCGCCTCTCTGCGTTCAACGCAAACGCCGGGCAACAACACACAGGAACAGCAGCGCACCCACAATACCACCCAGGGTATCCATGAGCATATCCTTCTGCGCGTCCCACACATCGCCCTGCGAACCCAGGAATGCCAGCCCGGCGCTACCGCCATCTATCTCGGCATATTTCCACTCCACCAGCTCCCAGAAGTTGGCCACTGCCATGATAATGACGATACTGTACACTGCCGCCGTACGAGCGGAGGGCGCCCCCTTGTAGCGCCACAGCATTTCAGCAATAGCGACTGCATTCAACCCCACCACAAAATGCGCCACGCGGTCGTAGTGATTGCGCTCGAAACCAAAGAAATTCCCCACCGCATCGAACGGCACCAGCTCAAAGGTATAGTGCGCCCCTACCACCTGCATCCAGCACCACAGAAAAATGAAAAAGTACGAGAAAACACTCAGCTTCAGCCAGCGGTACAAGCTGCCAAATACCGCCATCAGTATAAACACCATGCTCATCTCGGTCCACCACACCTGCTCATCATATGGGCTTACCATCGACCAGCAAATCAGCCCTACCAGAATAAGCAGAAATATCAACATGATAACCGAACGCGCTTTCATACGCCCCCTATCATACATTTCTCTCTATCAAATAGCAAGCGATTTCAGGCTCCAAAAAATTCTTCTTGCGTTTTTCCACTGCTTAGCTAGAATAAGGGCACACGTCATATACCACGCAAGCCCCATGAAGCTCCTCCATCTCTTATCACTCTGTACCGCAATGGCATGCAGCATTGCCACAGCTCACACTTACCCACGCTATACCAATGCTACCACCCAGGCACTTGAGGTTGAAGCTCAGTTGATGCTCAGCCCGGACAGCATTGAAAAAGCCCGCCGTGTGTCCATAGGTGACAATGCAGAAAATGCCGTCTACTGGAACGGCGACAAGCCCCTGCCCGCGGCTCAGGTGGCTGATCTGTTACAGCTGAGTCTGGCCGCCGGCAGTACCGGTGCGGAGGATTGGTTCACCAACGCTGCGGGCGATGTGCTCGTATTCGTTGCCCGCCCCGGTGTGGGCGCAAAGCACTATGTGTTCACCGTATTCAGCCTCAAGGATGAAGCGTGGCACAAAACCGGTATCTACCACTTCATCTCCCGGCACCTGCACATCCGCTGGCAGGATGCAGCGATTGGCCACCGCGGGCTCACCATCGTTGCCACATCACCGCTCGGTGCGCTTCGTGTGGAAAAACACTTCGACTTTGCCGAGCCTCGCGATACATTCTGCGCCTACGATGCCCCGGAGGAGGCACCCGACATGGGGCTGGACACACCGCCACCCGCTCCCACCCCACAGCAAGCCGAAGAATGGGCACCGCGCTTCATTTATTACAGCCCCTACGGCTACCCTCGGTACGATAACGATGTCACCCGAGCCTTAGAGGCAGAGATAGCGCTGATGAACGGTAAAACCCGCCCCGAACAAGGCCGCCGCGCCTTCGCTGCATTCATTCCTGACAATAACGCCTGTTGGAATGGCTGCCAAGGCATCCCAGCCACACGCGTAGCCGACCTGCTGCAACTGAGCAAGAAACATGGCTACACAGTGCAAGATGATTGGTTCACGAACGCAAGCGGTTCCGTCATTGCCTTTGTCGCGCAGCCCGGCAACGGTGCCGTGTCGGATGTTTTCACCGTATTCCGCAGAGACGGCTCGGTTTACCGCCGAGTAGGCGTCTACACCTTCACCCGCCGCGCGCTGAACTTGTGCCCGGAAGAAATCGAGCTGACGGAGGAAAGCCTCAGCCTCACCTACTCCACCCCCAACAACAACACGCGCTTCATCAAAACATTCTCCTTCCACACAGCAGAGGACTCATGCCTTGCCTTTGAGGACGTCACCGAAAGCCATGACTGCGGTAACGATACTCGCCCACACCGCTACATCGGCCTGCCTGAGCTCGCTTCCTCCCCCGCCCGCGACCGCCTGCAGCCCCGCAACGAAACCACCCGCCAACTGCGCTTGGCAGAGCAGCTGTTCTTTTACTCCCCTGCCTCCATAGCAAACCCGGAACAATTACAGGGAGAAAATCCGCTGATGTTGCTCTACCTCAACAAGCTCCGCCATGGAAATGTGGTGGATTGGATAAGCGATGCCAAGAGCAACACCATCGCCTTCATCAGCCGCAGCGGCGTGAAGCACGAAGTTATCACCACCTATACTTTCCACGTGTACCGTACCTCTGACCAAGGCTATAAACTTATCGGCACCTACAATCTCCTGTTCTCTCCCTACGAGCTTAAATGGGACCCGGCGCAAACCTACTTCAAGCATAATGGGCTTCATGTGCGTTGCTCCGACCTCGGCGGCACACGGCACACAGGTGCTATCTTCCACTATAGTCAACCAACCGGTAACGTACAGCTCAACTGAACTTGCTGAAAAACTAGCTGATATTTTATTAGAGCTTACTCTAGTTTTTATCTGATTTTTCTTGACGTCCTGCAACGGATAGGCTAACATGCGGGTAGCAGACGAACAGAACACCTGCACATATTTTACAATGAAAGCAGTATTACTTTTCCCCGGACAAGGTGCCCAGAAAGTAGGCATGGGCAAAGACCTCTACGACACCTATCCCGCCGCCAAGGCCATGATGGACGCCGCTGATGCCGCGCTGGGCTACTCGCTCACCGATATCATGTTCAACGGCCCGGACGCCGAGCTGACTCGCACCTGCAACTGCCAGCCCGCCCTTTACCTGCACGGCCTGGCTCTCTACGAGATTCTGCGCAGCGAGGTGGAGATTGAGCCTGTAGCTGCCGCTGGTCTGAGCCTGGGTGAGTTCACCGCCCACGCCGCCGCTGGCACATTCAGCATGGAGGACGGCCTCAAAATCGTGCAGAAGCGCGGCGCTTTCATGGAGGAAGCCTGCCAGGCTGCCCCCAGCACCATGGCTGCCATGATTGGTGGCAACGACGAAGCCGTACAGGCTCTCGCCGCTGAGTGCGATATCGACGTCGCCAACTTCAACTGCCCCGGCCAGACCGTTGTGAGCGGCTCTGTGGAGGGTGTGGACAAAGCCGTGGCCGGTGCCAAGGCTGCCGGCTTCAAGCTGGCCAAGAAGCTGAACGTAGCCGGTGCCTACCACAGCCGTTTCATGAAGAGCGCCCAGGAGAAGCTCCTGCCCGAGCTCGCCGCCGCCACCATGCAGATGCCCGCCTGCCCCGTATACTGCAACTACGAGGCTCGTCCCGTGACCAGCACGGATGATGTACGTGCCATGCTCGGCGCTCAGGTATGTGGCTCCGTACGCTGGGCTGCCAGCATGCAAGACCTCGTGGCCAAGGGTCACACCCTCTTCATCGAGATGGGCCCCGGCAAGACCCTCGCCGGCATGATGGGCCGCATCAGCAAGGAGGCCACCGTCATCTCCATCGAGGACGTACCTTCCCTGCAGGCCGCCATCGAGACCTTCAAGGGGATGTAACACGTTGGGATAGACAAGTTACAACTTACGATAGACAAGTTTATCGCCCTCCCGCTCCGCGCTCAGTTTCGCGGAGCGGGATTTTTTTCAGGCTCGTGCCTCCCGTTGCAATCCATCAATCAGTGTAGCCAGCATGCCGTTCGGGGTAATATCACCCACCCATATTTCTGCTGCCTGGCGTAGCACGTATTCGTTGCACCAAGTGGCCACTTTCTTATTCAGCCCAGAACCACTGGGATGCGGGGAAATAAACAATAACCGCCGCTCATCCAAGGCCTGCTGCTGCTCAGTCGTGAGCTCGTCCTCCCTAGGTATTCCCTGCGGGCAAACATGAATTATGCGCCTCTTTTTGGCTAGAGCTCGGCGAAAGACCTCCCTTTCTTGAGCACTCGTGAAAGTGGAGATAAGAACCGTATCAGGCGGTAGCGGGACTGAAGTCCCACACCCCGAAAACTCCACACGACGAGGCACAAAATCCCTTATCGCATGCCCCTGCGAAGCCACAAATGCTCTCTTCGGGCAATTCAACAGTGACTCTTCACCCAGCATATACTGCGTCACGGCTCCCCAACGGTCGCGCGTCCAGTTCTTCGGGTTATAGCGTATGTATTGCACATAATGGCGAAACTCCTCCTCGCTGGAAATCAGGTTTTCCCAATAATCCCGTTGCCAGAGATGCTCCCCTATATCCGGCACCTTTCCCATGCGTTTCATCTTGCCATACACAAACGCCGCTGCTCCCTTGAAACGCCCCATCAAAAACCCCAGATGATTTTCTTTGTTGCTAAGTCGTAACTTAATGTCAACAATCATGTGAATATGATTCGGCATCACCACATATTCGCCTAACTCAAACTCCGGGTACTTTAGCGGCATCAGCTCCAGCACCTCCTGCACCCCCCTCTCCAGCTCATTCAACACAACTTTCTCACCCACAATCACCCCAAGCAGGGATGTATTGTGCGCCACCTGCATCGTCACAAAAAACCGCCCCCGCCTGTAATCAATGTTTTTGTGCCGCAGCGATTTGTGGAAATACCTTTCCGACATATCCAATCATGTACACAAATCAGCGCACGTTGTCAATACTATTTCTCGGAGCCCGGAACTTTAGTTCCGATATGTTTAGCAATAAGGTAATAGCAGAAGGGAATGAACAGAATACCGATAAGCGTTGCCACACTCATACCGCCTATCACGGTGATACCGATGGAGCGGCGTGCCTCCGCACCCGGTCCGGTAGCCAGAGCCAGCGGCACACACCCCAGGATGAAGGCGAAGCTGGTCATGAGGATAGGGCGCAGGCGAGCCTTGGCACCGGCAAGGGTGGCTTGCAGCAGGGGCATGCCCTCCACACGGCGGTCTTCCGCGAACTCCACCACCAGAATGGCATTCTTCGCCGCGAGGCCAATGAGCATAATGAGGCCAATCTCAGCATACAAATCCAGCTGCTGCCCCGCTAACCACAATGTGGCGAAAGCACCTAATATGGCCACCGGTACCGACAACACAATGGAAATAGGCAGCGACCAGCTCTCGTACAGAGCCGCCATCAGCAAGTAGGCAAACACGCCCGATATAGCAAAGATACCCGCCAAGCTCATGCCCTCCGCCGCTTTCTTCTGCTGGTAGCTCATACCGGAATACGAGTAGCCCATATCCCCCGGCATGGTGCGGGCAAAGGTGTCCTCCAGCGCCTGCATGACCTGGGCAGAGGTGTAACCCTCTGCAGCCTCCACATTCAGCATGGCAGCCTGGTACATATTCTGGCGCATGATAAACTGCGGACCGTAGGTAAAGCGCACATCGACCAGGGCATCGAGCGGCACCTGGCTGCCATCCTGCCCGGGCAGGTAAAACTCCCGCAGTTGCTCCACCTGCATGCGGTCTGCTGCTGCCGCCTGCATATAGACAGGGTACTGGTAGCCATAGATATTGAAGTAATTGATAAAGGAACTACCGAGAAAGGTTTGCAAGGTATCGTAAGCTGCGGACAACTCCACGCCCTGCGTGAGTGCTTTCTCGGTATTGAGCGTCACGAGATACTGGGGAGTATCCGCCGCCTGAAAGTTCTGTACCCCTGCTATTTCAGGACAATCAGCCAGCGCACGAGTGAACGCCGTGGCCTGCGAGGCCAGGTATTCGGAGCCCCTGCCCGAGCGGTCTTCCAGCATGAAGGTCACATCTGCCGTAGCACCGACACCGGGAATAGGCGGCGGCAAAATAGCTGTACCGATACCGCCAGTAGACAGCGCATTCAGCTGAGCGCGCAAATCCGCAG
Source organism: Akkermansia sp. (assembly GCA_017390945.1). Taxonomy (GTDB): domain Bacteria; phylum Verrucomicrobiota; class Verrucomicrobiia; order Verrucomicrobiales; family Akkermansiaceae; genus Akkermansia. The sequence goes on along the minus strand of JAFOZZ010000113.1, from coordinate 4,664 downwards.
CCAGTGCTGTGGCATTCTGCGTATCCGGATTGCGCCGCGCCCAATCTTGCAGCGTGATGAAAAAGAAGGCATTATTCGGGCTCTGCACACTGGTGAGCAGGTTGAAGCCATTCACCATCACCACCCCCTTCACCGCAGGATTGCGGCGCAGGAGCTGTACAATCTTGTCTGTCCCCTGCTCCGTCACCCCCAGCGAGCTGCCATAGGGCATCTGGAGCGAGCCGTACAAGTAGCCCTCGTCCTCATTGGGCAGGAATCCACCCGGTACCCGATGCGCCACCGGATAAATGCAAATCGCCAGTACCAGCAGCAGAAGCCCTGTCAACACGCCACGGCGTATCAAGCTGCCCGCCACTCGCGTGTAGCCATTGCGCGTCTTGCCAATCGTGCGGTTGAACAATTCCGCCAGGCGACCCGGGCTCCCGCTCCCCTTACGCAGCAGGAGCGCACACAGTGCCGGGCTGAGGCTGAGAGCACAGAAAGCCGATATGAGAATCGATACGCCAATCGTCACCGAGAACTGAGCAAACAAGCGCCCTGTGATGCCCGGCAGCAACATGCACGGAAAAAACACAGCCGCCAACACCAGAGCCGTGGTGAGCACCGGGCCGGACACCTCGCGCATGGCCGCTTGGGTGGCCGCCACGGGCGACTCCCCAGCATCCAGATGCGTCTGCACCGCCTCAACCACCACGATAGCATCGTCCACCACCAGACCGATAGCCAGCACAAGCCCCATCAGGCAAATCGTGTTCACCTCCATTCCGAACAGCGGAAAGAACAGGAACGTACCCACCACACTCACCGGTACTGCTGTGAGCGGTATGAGCGTCGCACGCCACCCTTGCAGGAACACAAACACCACCACCGCCACCAACAGAAGCGCCAGCCCCAGCGTGTAGAGAATTTCCTCGATACCCAGCCGCACGCTCTCCGTCGTATTGAGTGCCTGCTGCAACTCCAGCCCCGGTGCCAGCGACAGACCAGCCAGGGTCTTTTCCACCGCCTGCACCGTCTGCAAGGCATTGCTGCCGGGACTCTGGGATATAGCAATGATGGCACAGTTCTGTCCATTGTAGGAGGAGCTCATGTTGTAGGTCTCGCAGCCCAGCTCCACACGAGCGACATCTTTCAACCGCACCAGGGCATCGCCTGAAGCACGCAGAATGATGTTCTCGAACTCCTGCACCGTGCGCAAGCGCCCCTGAGTGCGAACAGTGTAGGTTGTTTTCTGCCCCGGTATGGCGGGTTCGGCACCCACCTTACCCACAGGGTGCACCGAGTTCTGCGCCTGCACAGCGGACTGCACCTGCTGCACCGTAAGCCCCAGTGCAGCCAGCCGCTGCGGGTTGAGCCATATACGCATGGCGTACTCACCTGCACCGAATACCTGCACATTACCCACACCCGGTGTGCGCAGCAGCGGATTCACAAAGTTGATGTAGGCATAATTGCTCAGCCACGTGGCATCGTAATCACCACTCGGAGCGCGCAGCACATACAGCAGCATGGGCGGACCGCTCAGGGTACGCATCGTCACCCCCATCTGCTGTACTTCCGCAGGCAGAGCAGCTGTGCTCTGAGCATAGCGCAGGTAGGCCAGCACCTGGTCCATATCGGCGCCGGTACCGACATCGAAGAGAATACTCAGCCCCATCGCACCTTCATTCGTGCTGGTACTGGTCATATACTCCATGCCCTCCACTCCGCTCATCTGCTGCTCAATAGGTGCCGCGACGGAATCCACCACCGTCTCACAATCTGCTCCGGGATAAGTGGTACTGATACTCACCTCCGGCGGTACAATATCCGGATACTGCGCCACGGGCAAGCTCAGCGCAGCTATCAACCCGCCCAGCACCAGCATGAGCGCTATACAAATGGCCACCACCGGCCGGCGTATGAAAAAGGAGTACATCGTGCTACTACTGACGCACCACTGCTCCGCATCGTTTAATACCGGATAATTTCGCGCCCGAAAACCACCCGGAAACTGCGATTTGAAAATCAACCTATGCCATACTTTAAGCTTGCATTTTCAATAATTGCGAGTAGAATACCCGCGAGGGTGGTGCATATTCGCACAGCGAAAATTGGCGCAGCTTCTCTCTCATGTATGCAGCGCGCCCGCCCCCACTTAGCACATCAATCAAACTCACAGTGGTGCAGCAGCTGCTCCCGGCCGGAGTGTGAATAACAAGGCACGGTGACGCGGCAGCAGACCACGTAAAACACACACATACAATGGCTGAACATCATACACAAGGCCGACAGGGACAGGGCTCCCGTCGCCGCCGCAATAACAACCAGGGTCGCCACCGCCGCCAGCGCATGCCCCGCCCCGACGCCAAGCCCGCACGCAAGCCCTCGCTGCTGCAGCGCATCCTGAACTTCTTCGGTTTCGGCAAGAAGAAGAACAGCAAGCCCGCCGATAAGCGCGAGAAAAAAAATCGCAACAACCCGCCGCAGAAGGTGCGTGTGGCCAAGACCAACAACCACGGCGGTAATCCCGCTGCCAACGGTAAGGGCCGCCGCCGTGCTACCTCTACCCCGCCCACCCAAAAGGCACGCCTCTACGTCGGCAACCTCTCCTACGAGGCCACCGAGAGCGAGCTGGAAGATCTCTTCAAGGGCTTCGGCAATGTGCGCAGCGTGGAAATCATCTACAACCCCCGCACCTACAAGAGCAAGGGCTACGCCTTCGTGGAAATGTACCAGTTGGATGACGCCCGCAAGGCCGCCGAGGTACTGCACGGCCAGCCCTTCATGGGTCGCGAGCTCATGGTGAGCGCTGCCAGCGAGCGCCCGGAGAACACCGACAAGGCTGAAAAGCCCGAAAAGACTGAAACTCAGACCACCGAGGCTCCTAAGGAAGAAGAACCAGAGGCCCCGGCTGAAGAACAGGCCTGACGGCTCCTTTTTTCCAACATTTTCAAAACCGCTCGTTGCCTTCCGGCACGGGCGGTTTTACTATTGCAGCATCCTTTCGCTCCCTGCTATTGCCACCAAATTCTGGCTTTAGCGTAAAGATTTGCGAAACAGACGCGCATTTTCGGTACCATATAAAACTTTTCACTCGCCATGAGGGCGGGAATATGCTAATATAAAGACCTAACGTAACTTACACCATGCAGAGATTTATCTTTCAGATTGCCTTGGCATGCCTGACCGGGCTGGGCTGTGCATCTTTTGCGCAAGATGCAGCTGAGCCGCAGACTTCCCCTACTGAATCGGCGGTTGTGTCCACCCCCGAGAAGAACGAAACTCAACTTAAGGAAGAGCTCATTGCCGGTGCCTCACACCTGAGCGATAAGGCTAAGGGTGCACTGCGTACAGCAGCTAATGACATGAGCTTCAAGTTCCTGAAAGGATACATGAATTTCGATGGTCATCATGCGTACGATGGTCACACAGCGCTCGACCACGCCAAGATGAAGGAGAAGTTCCTGCCGCCCTCCAACGGTATGCCCTGCCCGGATTGCGGACAAACCGTCTGGAACCGTAATGCGGATGAAATCCCTGCCTGGACATGCCACTACACCGGCGGCAAAGAGCAGTACAGCCGCTTCCCCATACCGCTCGGTATCTATGCATCCGAGGAAGAGGGCATGGGGCTGTGGGACAAGCTGTGCCACCGTGTTTCAGTGGACGGTTTTAACCTGGCCGCCACTCTCATCTTCCTGTGTGCTATTCTGCACACTTTCATGGCGCCTAAGTTCCAAGCTCTTGCACATAAGCTGGAGCACAATCACAAGCAGAAGCTCAAGCAGGAAAAGTTCCGCATTCTGCACCCCGAGCAGCGCGTACCCGTATCTTTCACCTCCACACTCTGCCATTTCTTGGGCGAGGTTGAAGTCGTGTTTGGCCTGTGGATTATTCCCTTTGCGCTGGTGTGCCAGTCCTACTACTCGATGGAGGACTTCCTGCTCTACATCGACCACGACACCAGCTTCACCGAGCCGCTTTTCGTGGCCGTCGTGATGGTAATTGCTTCCTCGCGCCCCATTTACCGCTTAGCAGAAAACACGCTGAAGTTCGGTGCCTCGCTCGGTAAGGGCACACCGGCCGCCTGGTGGTTGTCCGTGCTCTGCATTGCCCCGCTGCTGGGCTCCTTCATTACCGAGCCGGCCGCCATGACCCTGGCTGCCATTCTGCTGGGCAAGAAGTTCTACCAACTCAAGCCGTGCGAGTCGCTCAAGTACGCAACGATTGCCCTGCTCTTCGTCAACGTATCGGTAGGTGGTACCCTCACGCATTTCGCCGCACCGCCCATCGTGATGGTGGCAGGCAAATGGGACTGGGGCATGGGGCACATGTTCCTGAACTTCGGCTGGAAAGCCGTGGCAGGCATCGTCATGGCCAATGTCATCTACTTCATGATATTCCGCAAGGAGTTCGCTCGCCTGGCCGAGGTACAGCGTGCCAACAGCGCCTACGATAGCGACGTGCCCACCTCTTGGGAAGACCGCCAGGACATCATCCCTGTCTGGGTATATGGTGTATCCATCTTCTTCCTGGCCTGGACGGTATACTTCGCCCACCACCCTGCCTGCTTTGTAGGTGGCTTCATGTTCTTCCTGGGCTTCACCATGGCTACCCCGCAGTACCAGAACGCCTTTTCCATCAAAGTACCGCTGCTGGTAGCCTTCTTCCTTGCCGGCTTG
>JAFOZZ010000112.1 GCA_017390945.1 Akkermansia sp. | reverse complement strand
GCCTTCAACGAGCTGAAGGCCACGGGTTGCATGACCTGGAGCAACACCGGCGGTCTCCTGGGGCTACTGCCGACCCACGTGGCCGTTATCAACGGTGCGAACAAGCTGGCAGAAGCCATGACTCCCATCTGCTCCGGAGCAGACGACACGGAGCTTCTCACCTGCTTCCCGGTATCTTCCCAGATACTGAAGCAAATCCTGACCGATGGTTCGGATATCACCATCAGGATGTTGCAGCTCCGCTCCACCAAGGAAGCCCAGGAGTGCAGCCGCGACCTGCGACGTAAGGGGCTCAACGGCATGTGGGATTCGGAAATCCGTGAGGGCAAGCATTTGCAGAACGCCCTTACCAAGATGACCTTCCGCACCGACACCGTGCTCAAGGAGGCCACCAAGGAAAGCCGTCTCAGCTCTCAGTGGCTGAATGGACTTCTCTCGGCCATGAAGCCGGTCGCGTTCACTTGGACAAGCCTTCACTGTGAGGTGATGGATCAGACGTGCAAGCGTGAGCACCTGGAAGCCAATGCTGAGCGCAATCGAACGCTGCTGGGGTGCAAGGATGCCCATGGCAGAAGCCCGCTCTTCTACGCCCTTGCCTGTGGTTCTGAAGATGCCATCCGCTGGTGTCTCGACAATGCCATGGCGAATGAAGTTCAGGAGTGCGATGCCCATCAGCGCTCCCTTCTGGCTGCTCTGGCTATGAATCCGAATTGCGAGCAGATGCTCAGCCTGGTGGAACGAATTATCTCCGAAGAGAGCATCCGTGAGGATATCTTCGGGATTTCTCCCGTGGTCTACGCAATGCTCTGTGGAAAAAACGAGCTGGCAAAGCGAATCTATGAGCTGACCAATGAACGGTACCTGGTGAGTGCCTCTCGCCAGAAGGCTATGGGCAAGCTGTTCAAGAGAGCCGCAGCATCTCTGAAAAACAAGGAGATGCAGGAGTACCTGACCAAGAACGAGGCTACGTCTTGCCGACAGGAGTGGGCCGACTACGGCTGCTTCTATTGATGTATTGGAAAGCCCGGCGGTTCCTTCACAGGTTCCGCCGGGAATTACTCCTCCCTAATTCACAATTAACCCGAATATTGACTAGAACGACACTCATAGATAACTAGAAAGAACAACTAAGAAGGTAATTTCAATGGCATAAGGAAATCCCGGCGGTTCCCTCTCTGGAGCCGTCGGGATTCATGTTTTACGTTTTACTTTTCATGCAAACAAGCTCGCAAGTTATTAAGGAATAGAGGATTGTAACGCGAAATCATTGTAAATTGAGTGCAAGCCATTTACATTTTTTGTAAATTCGATAGGTCAACAAGTGCCAATCACTTATAAAAATTGGCATAAATCTGAGGGCAATTTACAAAAAATGTAAGTTTGCAAAACGTAGTAGTTAAAAAAAGGCCGGCAGGTGGATATCATTCCTACCGGTCTTTTCATGTTTTCTTACCTGGTTAATTCCGGTTTTATCCTTTCGAAATCCATCGGAGCCATTTCTGTTTTTTCTCCGGGGGTAAATCCGAGATGTACATGCAGGTAATCAGGAGGCCAATCAGTAGTAGTATGCTCATGGTGGTATCTGGGTGAAGAGGGTGGAATAAATTGTGTCTGGAGTGAAATTAAACGAGCGCTACCGATAAAACCGATAGCGCCCGCGTATTGCCTGGTTAGATTTAATTAGCAGCAAGAAAAGAAGTCTTCGAAGTCTTTCAGGTGATAGCTCTTGTTTCCAACTCGTCCTTTACGGTCTGTAGGATGAATTACCCGGATTTTTCCCTCTTTGACAGGAATATCCAGGATTCGAGAGAGTTTATCCCGGCTCATACTGTATAACTGGCACATCTGAGCTAAAGTTGCGTAAATCGGAGCTTTACCGGGAAGTTCACTGGATTGAGCTGAATCTTCACGTATGTGTGAGACGTTCTGTTGTATATCTGCCAGCTGAGAGGAAATAAGCTGGAGGAATTCGGAAATATCAGTCTTCATCTGGTTTATATCAGGCTGCATTTTCTTCCATCAGGGCTTTCTCTACGTCTGCAATCCTGTAACGGCGATGTCCTTTGTTTCCGATGTAGTCCGTAGCCTGAATCACCTGAACATCATGCTTTCTGAGCACTTCCTGCATCATGCGTTCCATAGTGCGTCTACATACTCCGAATATCTGAGCAAGCTGAGCCATACTTGCCCATTCGGTTTTAACTCCACAAGTCTGGGTAACGGCTAAGGTTTTCATTCGCTCGCTCACCTGGTCTACAATCATCTGGGTTATTGTAGCAAGGTGTGCCGGTGTAGCAATGGGGGATACATCTACCATCTTAAGAGTCTCAATACATTCCTTGTTAGTCTTTGATGAGTTCATCATAATGCAATAAAATCTGTTTTACTGCCTAAATTTTAAGTTACGCTGAACTATCTGTCAAATCGCAGAGCAAACTTTTTCATAAAAAAGTTCCTGCCCGAGATAAACCCGGACAGGAACTTGAATTCGAGAGCTTATCAGGCTTCCCCGGCAGAAGCGTAACTCTCTGATGACCCGTAATCAGCAAAGAGAACGTTGCCGAACTTTTGCATAGCAGCCTGTTTCTTTCGGATGTTGGTGCGATAGTAAGCTCGATCCTGCTGGATATTCTCATGACCAACCAGGGCACAAGTCATATCTTCACCCACACCGGCATCTCGCAACGTGGTAACAGCATAGTTACGCAAGCCGTGGAAGCTCTTAGTGCTGACATTTCTCTGCCTATTAGTCGTTTTCACCTTCTGGTTGTTGGCAATGCCTAGGCCTTTCAGGAGCGTAATGAATTCCGTTGAGAGATAGCCTTTGCTGCGGAGATATTTCTGGGCCATGGACGGAAGAACATAGATCTCCGAGCCTTCCTGAACCTCTTGGATTTCACGAAGTCGGGCAGCAAGCTGAGGTAACATTGGAACCTCAACCCCATATCCCGTCTTCTGGGTATCGAAGCTAATCACGCCCTTCTCAAAGTCGATATGTTCCCACTTGAGACAAGCACAGTCACCAATACGCTGACCAGCTGTTCCCAGACAGATAAGCACCATATCTCGCCAATCCTGGGGGAGCTCCGTGAGCATTCTGCGAACTTCGTCATGCGTGAAGAGCTCTCTTTTTACTGTGCGCTCCTTGGGAAGTTTGATTCCAACCAAGGGAGAACGCATAATGAGTCCTTCCTGAATAGCAGCATTGAACGCGCATGCGATACTGGTCTTGTAACGGTTAACTGTACCTGCACTCACAAGAGTAGACTGATAGTCGAAAAACTTCTGGCACATCTCGCGTGTGATTCGGTCAAGCCTCTTGAGAGAATCTGCTCCAAGGAAATCCAGGAACAACTTGAAGGCTCTCTTAACATTGGATCGGTTCTGTTCTCCTCCAGAAATCTCAAATGAGTCGAGATAGTCCCTCAATGCCGGCATCTTAGCTCCTCCGGTTGCATCAGCTGCTGCTCGAATAGCATCTATCTGCTTATCCGGAAGGACATCTCCGCGAGCAACAGATTCCATTCGCTCAGCCTGTGTTTGAGCCATCTTCTTCAGCTGGGTTGCTGTGTGCCCTAGTTCCTTAACACTCACGCCTGTACTCTTTCTGATTTTCTTGCCGTTCACATAATAAACCGCGTACCAGCACTTGCGTCCATTTCTCTTTTCTACACTAGCCATATTGATTATTTTATTGCTTGAAAATTAAAGTCGTAGCTATTGCTACAGCTAAAATTCTAGAAGAAAGCGATAAAATTGCAAGGCCTGCAAGTCACTTTGTGTGCCATAGTACGTAATTTCTGCACATGTCTTCCCTTTCCCAATTTCAGTCCTAAACTCTGCCTCTGAACTACGCTGGGAAACGTGCGCTTCCTGTCGCTAAAAAACAGGGCGTATATGAGGGCCCTAAAGTGGGCGTATATCGGGCGGATAATAGGGGCGTATCTCAAATGTCGCACGATGTCCCTATTTGTCACATAAAACGCTGAAAACAAAAGAGCGGCAGTCTTAAAACTGCCGCTCTTTTCAGCTGTGTTGTTAATAGGGCTACAGGGACTCGAACCCCGAATAGCGGTGCCAGAAACCGATGTGTTGCCAATTACACCATAGCCCTGTGTTACTTGGAACGGCGGCAGTATACGCCTCTTTTGCGGCCTTGTCAAGCTAAATCCGTAGATTTTTTTATTTTTTGCGAAAAAAAAGAACCGGTTGCGCGGAGGCAACCGGTCTTTCTGAGAAATAGAGAGGTGTTTGAGAAGAGGGTTAGCCCTGCTGGCCGTCCACCTTAACGAGGCGGATGGGGGTGCGGGAAACGAGCTCGCCGTCGAGGGTAACGTCTACGGAGTATACGCCGTCCTTCTCGAACTTAAGACCCTGGAAGTTCATGATGAGGTTGCGGGTGAAGAAGGATACGCCCTCGGGAAGAGCAACCTTCAGGTCGCCTACGATGGGCATGCGCTCGGGGTCCAGAGCAACGCCGTCCTCATCGGTGATGGAGATGCCGAGCTTGTGGTCGCCGGCGTCCTCGCCCTCGAAGCAGAGGCGGAGAGCCAGAGCGCAGGCGGGGTGAATGACGGGGAACTGACGGGCGAACAGTGTATCGAAGGCGCCCTGCACGCAGAGCTTGCCCTGATAATCGGCGGCGTAGTCGCAAAGGACAGCAACTTGAATATCCATATTATTGTATTATTTTGGTGTTAAGAAACTTGCGTTGCACGGTGAAATAGCACTCAGCGCAATGACATTCTGAGTTATATCAGAAACTTCTCTGAAAGCAAGCAGAAAGTGCGTTAGCTGTGACATGCTGCCATACATTATTTGAGCACGCGGCCAATATCTCGGTTGGCGGCAGCAATAATGGGCAGCGAGGATACAAGGATGCAGCCCAGCAGGGTGTAGCAGATGAGCTGGATTTCGGGCAGGATTTCCTGGAGGGTGAGGCTGTAGTTACCCAGGCGCAGGAGCTGGGTGACAATCGGCTCCTGAAAGTGCATGAAGACGGCCAGAGCCGCTGCAAATGAGGCGCCTACGATGATGAGATTCTCGACGATGAAGGCACCCACCAGCATGAGCGGGCGTATGCCGAAGCTTTTCATCAGAGTGTAGATGTATTCGTTCTGGCGGTACTCCATGCCGGCGAGCGCAGTGAGCAGAATACCGACGATGCCGCTGATGCCCAGGCAGAATGCCGCGCGGCACTGCATTTGCTTGCTGAGGGCGTCATCCATCTCGGCCAGCAGGCGGGAGGCGGAGAGGACGCCGCCGTTGCGCCCCTCCAGCCGCATGAAGGTGCGCAGGTATTGCTCGATGCGGGTGATGTCTGCGGAGCTGTTCAGCTCGCGTGCGCGCATGATGGTGCTGAGGGTGGCGGTGTTGCGTGCGAGGGGCAGGGGTATGCTGTCGGGCGCGACGATGGCGCCGGCATCGCCCATAATACGCATGATGGGGTGGTCCGGTGGCAGCAGGCGCACCTGGGCGTCCACACTGGCGCCGCTGATGTTGAGAGTGGTGGGTCCGGCGGGTATATCGCCTTCGGTGCTGGCCAGCACGGTGGGAGTGTTGCCGGGGGCGAGCAGGGACTGCAGCTGGCCGCTGCGGCAGAAGTCGTATGTGTATACGGAGAGCATCTTACGGGCTTCCGTGCGGGCGAAGCCGATGATGGAGAGCGCGTAGGAGTCGGCATTCAGGAGGTCGGAAATCTCCTTTTCGTTGGGGAAGGCGGAGGGGATTTCCGGGTTGTGGGTCATGGTGGCAGACACGAGGTCGCCGCCTTGGCGGATAATCTTGTTCTTGACGAGTTTGGCCGATATGGCGTAACTGCCCAGTGCACCGAGCGCGCTCAGGCTCAGGAAAAACACCACCAGCACTCGGGCCAGCGGGCTCGAGATGCGCGAGAACCATCGGTGTACTGTATCCTTAGCGAGATACAGGGTTGTCAAAATCAATGATTTCATCTGCCAGTTCGAGCAAGCGGCTGTCGTGGGTGCTGATGATGCAGATGCGCCGCGCGGCATCCTTCAGCACGAGTTTTTTGATGATGTCGGTGTTCGTGTCGTCCAGACCCGAGGTGGGCTCGTCGAGCAGGACGGTGGGGGCATCCTTCATGAGGGTGCGGGCGAGCGCGGCACGCTGTGCCTGGCCGCCTGAGAGTTTGTCGGCACGGCGGCGGCGCAGTTCCTGCAAGCCGAGGTCGGTCAGCAGCTCCTCGGCGCGTGGTTTCCACAGCTTGCCGGGCAGTACGGCCATTTCGGCGGCGAGGCGCAGGTTGCGCTCCACGCTCATAAGGGGGAGCAGGTTAATGCCTTGGAACATGTAGGCGACATCCTGCCGGTGGTAGCGGCGGCTTGTTACCTTGCGCCCGGTGGGGGTAATGATGCGGCCTTTGTTCACCTTGAGGTAGCCGGCCAGCAGCTTGAGCAGGGTGGTCTTGCCGGAGCCGGAGTAGCCTTTCAGTACGGTGATACCGGTGGGGAAGACGTGCGAGAAGTTTGTGATGACGGGCGCCTTGCGCGAGTACGCGTAGCTGATGTTTTCGCACACGAGTTCCATGGTACGGTGCCGGGGTTAGTTCGCCTGGGAGGGGGTGAGCACTATCTCGCGCTGGCCGATGAGCAGGATGCTGTAGCCGGGGTGGGCAATGCGGATGAGTTGCTCCCAGTTCTCGCATTCAGCGGCGCGCGGGTGTGCTACCAGCTCGGCCTTGCTGACATGCAGCACGCCGTCGCCGGCGTCGTAGGTGAGCACGGCCATGGTGTTGCTGCCCAGCATGTTGTAGGCGGTGTCGCTATCCTCCTTGGGCAGGCGGAAGAAGTACACGAGCATGTCGCCGCCGCTGTTGGCTCGCTCTACACGGCGGTGCGAGTAGGTGCCGGTGAGCTTTTTGTCGCCCGGCAGTTTGACGCTGATGCCGAACTTCTTTTCATCCAGCAGGGAGAGGTTGCTCTCGCTGACGGTGATGGTGATGGAGAAGGCGGAGTCATCGCAGGCGGTGGCAAAGGTGCGCACATTCTCTGTGTGCTCGAAGGGCTTGCTGAGGTCTTCGGGCAGGGTGATGTTGTACTGCAAGCGCCCGGTGAAGGGCATGCGCAGGGTGAGCGGGTCGTGCTTTATCGCGAACTCATTGCGCTTGCGGCGCTCCATGGTGGCCAGCTCTTTCTCCAGCAGGGCGATGCGCTCGTCGATGTCTTGCAGAGTGGTCTTGGTGGGTGTTTCCTCCGGCGTGAAGTCGGTGTTGAAGCGGCGCTCAGCGGGCGAAAGTGAGTTGTAGAACTGTACCTTGCGGCGCTGGTTGCGAAGTTTCTGCACCTCGTCGCGCTTGTTGAGGCGCTCGCGGGCAATCTGTAGCTCCATGTCCTCGTGAGCCTCCTGTGTGCGCTGCTTGTTGAGGACTGCCACCACGGTACCGGCCTGGATGCGCCCTTCGGGCTTGACTAGGTCGGTTATGGTGCCGCGGTCGGGCAGGGTGAGTACGGAGATTCGCTCCGGCACGATTTTGGCCGCGAATCTCCCTACCTCGATGGCCTCGGCCATTACGGGCAGGGTGCTGAGCAGCAGGGAGGCTGCAATGCGGTAGAACATGGGGCTACGCTCAGGGGAGGGTTACATGGGGAAGCCCAGGCCGCCGGTCACTTTGCGCATCTCGGCGTCGGCCATCTGCTTGGAGCCATTCAGGGCGTCCTGCACGGCCTTGAGTACCAGACTGGCCAGGAACTCGGCGTCATCGGGGTCCACCACAGCGGGGTCGATTTTGAGGTCTGTCACCATGCCAATGCCGTTGGCTGTGACCTGGATTTTGCCGCTGGCAGCTTCGGCGGTGTAGGTTTTCTCGGCCAGACGAGCCTGGGCGTTGGCCATGTTGGCCTGCATGGCCTGAGCCTGCTTCATGAGTTTCTGAAGGTTCATGCGTGTATGTGTGAGTTAGTTTTTGATGAGTGTTGCGTGGAATACCTCGAGCGCCTGCTCAATGAGGGGGTCGTTGTAGAACTCCTCGTCCGTGGGTTTCAGGCTGGCGGGGGCTGCCTGCTGCTCGGCTTTGGGGGCGGCGGCAGGGGCGGGCTGCTCCTTGGGCCTGGGCTTGGGCGCAGGAGCCAGTTCCTCGTAATTGATGGGCGGCAGGATTTCCTCTGCCTGGGGCGCCGGTACGGTGGCATCCGTCACGAAGCGGATGCGCAGGCCGTGGCCGCAGATGTCCTGTGCGGCGGCGCTGATAAGCTCGCCGAGCGCCTCGCTCAGCAGAGCATCGCGCGTGTTCATGTCGTCCGGGTGAATGGCGATGGTGGCCAGGCCATCCTCGTCGCTGATGAAGAGCGTGTTGCCGATGTCGCCACTGGCGATGGGGGATTTTTCGCGCACGGCGGCCAGCACGGCATCCCATTCCGCTGCGGTGAGCGGGTGGTCAGTCGGGCCATCGTAGTCAGCCGGCGGCATGTCGTCGAAGAGGGGTGGCGCGTCATCGATGGGCTCCAGCCCGGCGGGCATGGGCTGCTGCATGGGCTGCGGTGCCGGTGCAGGCATAGCAGGCTCCGGGGCGGGAGCCGGGGGTGCTACCGGAGCAGGCGCCGGCATGGGAGCCGGAGCGGGTTGCGCCGCGGGTGCCGGGCTGCCAGGCATGGCTACTGCGGGCAGCGGCGTGGTGGCGATGGGGGTCTCGGGCAGCGGGGCTCCATTCAGTGCGCGGATGATGTCGCTGATATTGGCCTCGGCCAGCGAGTGTACGGCCTGAATAAGCCCCATTTCGAGGTACAGGCGTTTGTTGGTGCTCCAGCGCATTTGCTCTTCGGCGTGGGAGAGTACCTCCATCAGACGGATGATTTTGTCGGTCGGCGTGCGGCCCAGCAGCTCGGCCAGGGTGGCGCGCCACTGCTCAGGCAGGGTGCTGTGAGCTTCCTGCGGGGCTACCTTGGCAATGAGCAGCTCGCGCACCGCGCCCATGAGCTCGGAGAGCAGCTGCCCCATGTCGCGGCCGGCCTCGGCCAGCTCGTGCACGAGGTGCAGCAGGCTCGGCAGCTGGCGGTCCAGCAGGTAGGCCAGGGCTTTTGCCACGGTTTCCCGGCTGGTGACGCCGAAGATGTCGTTGACGTTCTGCTCGGTGATGTGGTTGCCGCAGAAGGAGACCAGCTGGTCGAGCATGGACTGGGCATCGCGCATGCCGCCATCTGCCACAGTGGCAATGGCGTAGGCTGCATCCTGCTCCAGTTTGACGCCCTCGTTGGCGGCGATGTGCACCAGGTGGTTGGCGATGGTGTCTGCCGGGATGGGGCGCAGATCGAAGCGCTGGCAGCGCGACAGAATGGTGGGCAGAATCTTGTGCGGCTCCGTGGTGGCGAAGATGAACATCACATGCGCCGGCGGCTCTTCCAGCGTCTTCAGCAGCGCGTTGAAGGATTCCTTCGTGAGCATGTGTACCTCGTCGATGTAGATGATGCGGTACTTGCCACGGGTGGGGGCAAACTGTACGTTGTCGCGCAGGTCGCGGATGTTGTCGATACCGCGGTTCGAGGCACCGTCGATTTCCTGCACGTCCAGGCTGCGTCCTTCCGCAATCTCCAGGCACACGTCCTCATCCGGGTCGAAGTCCACCTTCGGGCCATCGGTGCAGTTGAGCGCTTTCGCAAAGATTCGTGCGGTGGACGTCTTGCCAGTACCGCGTGGGCCGACAAAGAGGTAAGCGTGCGCCAGGCGTTGCTGCTCAATGGCGTTGCAAAGCGTGCGGACGACATGATCCTGCCCCAACACATCCTTGAATGTGCGCGGGCGGTATTTTCTGGCAAAAACCTGGTAACTCACGCCCGCCATTCTACCGCATTCTTGCTCACGCCGCAAGGCAAAACTTTGACACCCCGAGCAATTGGAAGGACTAGGCGTCTTGAAGTTTAACGCACGCGCCCTATGGCGCGGAGCGCAAGCCTGTGCAAAGCTATGTCTGGCTTTGCGGGCGTATGACCGCCGAACTCTCAATATCAAAAATCCAACATTTTTCGCGCGCGTCACGCGCGCTACGTTCCTCTTTCCAAAAATTAGACCAAAATCGAAAAAGATGCTGTACATCGCCCGCATTTTGTGGTAGTTATAGGGATAATCCGTTGCTTTCGCAGCACGTTATGGTGCGGGGAAGAGCTCGCTCCGCGTCTGAAAAAATCTTACCATCAGTATTTATGAAATTACATTTGCCTCGCACACTTCGTACGGCTGTCCTCACCTGCATGGCTGTCGCAGGTGGCTTTGCCACCACCACCGCCACCGGCGTTCTGGCCACCGGCTCGCTTCTGGTTGCCTTCGCAACACCCCAGGCTCAGGCAGCAGTGGATTACTCGGTTTATGCTGATGCTAGCTACGAGAACCAGATTTATCAGTGGACCGGTAGTAATAGTGGTATCATTACAACAAACTCCTATTACAAAGAAACTTACGATGCATCTACAAAGACTTTGGTGAAGGATGGCAATACCGCCTATACTGGTTGGACTGCTCGCTTGGAGAATAAGGTTGTTGTTTTTGATGCGAATAGCACTACGGGTATTTATGATGGCAAGCCTTCATATGCGTGGGATCATGGTGCACTTCCAATAAGAGGTATCGTTGTTAAAAATGATGCTTCCTCTGCTTATTTGGTTGGAAATAAAACCGACTCTACTCGTGGATTGATTTTGGGTAGTTCTAGTAACGTGTCTAATTCTATTTTTGATAAGACGTTTACTATTAATACTAGAGGTAAAAATGACTCTTTTATTCGCACCATTGGTACCCAGACGTGGCAGGTGGCAGAGGGTAGTACACTTACTCTGATTTCTAAGAGAGATATAGAACAGAATGGTAAGCTGTCGATTAGTGGTGGCACTGTTGCAATGAATACTAAGGTTGCATTGGGCTCTGACTCTACGACGTCAATCAACGAGAATACAACGCTGACTTTTGGTGTCGGCTTTGCAACAAATGCGACTGCTTCCATTATGAACAGCGGCGTTGTAAATATCAATGGTAACATTACGCTTACCGGCTCTCTGTATGAGTATGCCGAGAAACAAGCCGCCAGCAAGACATACAGCTTGGGCAATGGAGATGGCTATCTCTCTGTAGAGGGTGATGCCCAGTATTGGATTGTGCAGGGGACTGGCACGGTAACGCTTGCTTCTGGTGTGACGATTACGGATGCTGATGGCAATGCCCATGCTGCCCAGCAGGACGGTAATAAAGGACTGTACTTCAGCATGACAGTGGATGAGGACACCCAGGACTTCTACATCACGTCCGACTCTGTTGCTGTTGATATGAGTGCTACAGGTGCCGGCCAAAGCGGTGCTGCGGAGTCATACGTGCTCAATGGCGGTACGATGAAGCTGAGCGGTGGTACCCTGGCCGGTGATAAGGTGCGCAGCCTGAAGGATAGCACCATCGATATTGCGGCTACGGGCGTGCTGACCCGCCTGACGAATGTTGATCACACCGTTACGCTGACCGGTAGCGGTACCTATGATATGGGGAATTCTGCTGCTGTTAATGTGGCGGGGATTACAGATTCCGCGTGGCAAGGTACAGTTGCGCTTGGTGGTGGCTCTACTGCGCTGTCTGTGACGGATTTCTCGTTTAACGCCTACGGTAATGCCGGCTCTATAGTGGAGGTTTGTGGCGTGAGTGGCTGGCTTACAATCGGTAAGACATATTCGTCTAAGGTGGTATTCTCTCAGAATGCCGCTTTGGGGTATGCCATGTCGATTATTAATGGTGGTTCGGGAGCTATTCAGACATTTGCCGGTGCCGTGGAAGGTGATGGTACGCTGAAGATTAGCTATCCCGGTGGCAATAATACGCTGAATAACATGCACTTTAATTTCACCGGCGATGTTTCCGGTTGGGCGTCTGAGGATGGAGTTACTACAGCGGAACTTTATATTCAGACTCCGAGTAGGACTGCGCATGTTGATTTCTCCGGTAGTGCCACGGAGATTAACACTGATACCTATGTACACCAAGGTACGCTGAATCTGTCGGTTACGAACGACAAAGCCGTAACTCTAAACGGTGCTCTGACCCAGCAGGGTGGGGATCAGTCTGTGTTTAATGTAACTGTCGCTAACAGTGCAGATACAACTCTTTACAACACCGTCAATGTTTCCACACTCACCAACCGCGGCACGGGTGCCATTGTGGTGGGCAGCAAGGTGGTGGATGGCGTGACCAAGACCGGTGCTCTGACAGTGACGGGCAGTGGCTCGCTGGGGGCACTGACTCTGGATGGCGGCACGGCTGAGGTAGCCGGAGCTTCCTCCATCAGCACGCTGAGCGTACTGGCGGAAAGTGCTACCCCTGCGCTGACGGCCAAGGGCACCCTGACGTTGGGCAATGTGGAGGTAGACTGCACCGGCTGGACAGGAATTGCCCTCGATAAGGTGTACACCCTGGCCACAGTGGATGGCGGCAGCCTGAACTGGGCAGATACGACGCAGCAGAGCGTGAGCGGTATAGATGGCGCTCTGGCGCTGGATGGCGTGGTAAGCCTGAATGACGCCGGTGAGCTGGTGCTGAGCTTCAGCAAGAAAACGCTTTCCGATACTGCTTACTGGGAT
>JAFOZZ010000111.1 GCA_017390945.1 Akkermansia sp. | reverse complement strand
GTTCCGTGCGTCCGTCATTGTTCAAATCCCCCACACCGGGGGCAATATTGTAGGAACGAAGGAACACCACCTGCTTGTCGGGAGCAAAGCGAATATGGCGAATCTTTTTCACACCACCCTCTATCGTGTAGTAGGAGGCAGAGCCTTTGTGGTAGTACAGGCCATCGTTGTATCCGGCTACCAAATCAGGCGTTCCATCGTGGTCGTAATCCACCAGCACGAAGTGACGTGCTGGCAGCTTCATGTCAGCCCCGGTAGTATCCTTCACGGTAGCGCCTATCTCCAGCTCAGGCACATCGTAGCCCATCACATAGGCCTGCACCAGCGAGCCATCAGGCTTGCGGACAATGAGCTTGTTGTCCTCAAGCACGGCAGCGCCATCGGTCTCGAACTCCGCCTGTGCCGACGTGCGCAGCACCTGCGGCTCCGAGAACAATATCTTGCCACGCTTGGATTCATTGATACTGTACCACAGGCGGGAGTCTGCCTGAATCAGCAAATCGGGTTTAGCACCCCAGGGGCTGATGGCCATGGGGTTGCGATGTCTCTGCTGTTTACCGGCACCGGGAGTAAACTCTGGCAGAGCCCCAAAATAGCGGAATTCCTGCACGGGCGGTGCCACAAAATAGCGGCTGTCCTGCAAGTTCATTATTGCCTTGGTGTAACCGCCACGACCGTCAGTTACGACCACATCAAATGCGGCTTTGCCCGTGCGGGCAAAGGTTGCGCCGGGGGTAAAGGTAAACGAGCCATCCCCATTGCTGCTCACTTTACCATTCTCCGGCTGAGTGAACCAAGCTACGCTCATTTTATCCTGGTCTACATCATAGGTGAAGCGGTGCAGAATACTCCCCGTCACCGTCGGCTTGTCTGCCTCCACCAGGTGAGTCTGGTCGAATACCTGCGGAGCGTGATTATCATACAGTACCGCTACCGTCTCAGCGGAGATAGGCTTATCAAAGATGTGAATCTGATCCAGCGCCGCGTTGTTCGTGGCAATAATCGAAAAATCGCCCTCGATTTTGCCCTTGGGGGATTTACCGCTTGCCACTTCCTTACCATCCAGATACAGCACAACCTTACCCGTAGCGGCATCGCGTGTTATAACGACATGGTGCCAGTCGTTATCGGTAATGGCGATGGGTGATACCACGATATTACGCCCTTTCATCCGCAGCCCAACCTGCCCCTTTTCGTTCATCACGCCCCACAGAGCCGTGTAGTTGGAGCCGATGACGCCACGCTTGTTCGGCGCACCATTCAGGCGCGTCCAGTACGAGAAAGAAACTGAGCCATTAAGCCAGTGCAGTTCTTTCCCGGTAGAAAGCTTGCGGCCGGGAGCTATACCGGAATACTGACGCCCGGATACCCAAGCTGCATTATCAGGCGTCATTTCTTCATTCAGCAGCATGTCATCGCTCTTACCGGTCAGCTCGGTAGCAAAAGCAGCAGTGCATTGGTACGGCTGCGCCATGTTGTGCCAATCGCGCCCTTCATCAAAGCTCCAGTGAGCCTTCAGGGCTGCAAAATCGTTATTCTGCGCAGCACCAGCCACTCCACTGGCTAAAGCCAGTACCGCTAAGGCTGCACGAATAGGTAAAACGGTTCTTGTTTCCATACGTTACTAAGTCTAGCATAACCACAATGCTTTGCAAGCAATAATCCAGAAAAACAATCCTAAAATGAACCGGAAAGCGATAATTCGTCAGAATGCTCCCGTACGTTACACGTTCCTCACGGTCGCTGACGCGCGAAGCATTTGAACCCTAACGGCATCTGTGCTAACATACGCATATATGGCAGAAATCAGCAGTACTCCATCCATCCGCGACCTCGTCAGCCTCATGCGCGCACACGGCGTAACGCGTTGCGTGGCATGCCCCGGCAGCCGCAATTCGCCCATCGTTGCCACGCTCGCAGCCCTGCCAGGCTTCGAGCTGCGCGGCGCGACGGATGAACGCAGCGCCGGCTTTGTGGCCTGTGGCTGGGCGGCTCAAGCGCAAGCCCCCGTGGCCGTCTGCGTCACCTCCGGCTCCGCCCTGCTGAACCTGCACCCCGCTGTGGCCGAGGCCAGCTACCGCCACTTGCCGCTGCTGGTTATCTCCGCCGACCGTCCCGCCTGCTGGATAGGCCAGCAGGATGGGCAGACCCTCCCGCAACCCGGCGTCTTTGGCACCCTCTGCCGCGCCAGCGTGCAAATCCCCGAGGGGGCAAGCGAGCACTGGCACCGCAATCGCTTGCTCAATGAAGCGCTGCTGGAGCTGCGCCACCGCTCCGGTGGCCCGGTGCACATCAACGTACCGCTCAGCGAGCCCCTCTTCGGCACGACCACCGAGCCCCTGCACGCCCAGCGCGTCATCCGCCGTACGGAGCTAGCTCGCATGACCGCGGATGAGGAAACCGAGCTGCTGGATACAGTAGCCGCCTGCCCCCGCCGCCTTATCGCCCTGGGACAACTGCCGCAGGATGCACAAATACCGCCCGCCCTCGCCGCAGAAAAAGCCTTTGCCATCATTGGCGAGCACCTGTGCAACACCGCTATCGCCATCACCCAGCCGGATGCCATCCTCGGCCCGCAGGCGGATGCCGCG
>JAFOZZ010000110.1 GCA_017390945.1 Akkermansia sp. | reverse complement strand
TAGAGGTTTCATTGTAGATGAAACTAAAAATCATTACTCATTATTGGAAGCTGCGTGTGCCGAATATTTGAAATACAAGTCAGGGGATAGTTATGACATATATAAAAATGTACGAGTTTCATCTGATATGGATGGAATCATCGACATAGTTGCTCTGAGAAAGGCAGGAAATACGGGGGTAGATATTTTGTACGAAATTAAGATAGGAGAAAGTTTTCTGAATAATTTTCAACATCTATTGCACAGGATTACAAGAAAACAAGATAGATATGCATCAAAATTAGGAAGAACTTGCAAAGCTGTTATTCTCGCTGTAGTTCCCCAAGAAAACATAAAGGATTGTTTACAACGAGCTAAAAAACGCAAAAGGGAAATAGAATCAGAAAACATAGTAATTGAGCTTATAAGCGAAGAGTCTTTGGAGAGCTTCATGCCTCCGCCACTTCCAGCTGTTCAGAAAGTGTAACAATTTCGGATAAGCCTCGTTAATTTAGCGATATACAAGACATTAATCTAAAATTAAAGAAAAGTTATTGCATGCCTATTAAGTATTTTTTGTTGAAGTAGAGTTTTGGATATCGTACAAGCATCCACCAAACCTTTGTCTCGTGCGTCCAAGCCGTAAAACGTCTGCCCCTCCATGTCTGCTTCATCAATCGACCTGCGGAGGGTTACGGCTTGTTTGAATCTCGCCCAGGTATCATTGACCTGCTGCGTGAGGCGGTCGCGTTGTTCTGCTGTCAGGCTGGTGCCATCCATTCCGGTACTCTTGTATTTGCCAGCGGAGAATACTTCCATCTTCAAGCCGCAGCGGTCGTAAAGAGCGGAGCTGTCTACCATCGGCAGAATGACACCGATTGAGCCCACCGTAGCCGAGGGAGCTGCGTAGATGACATCAGCCTGACTGGCAACCCAGTAAGCTGCAGAACAACATTGCCCGGCGGTAAAGGCGTAGACGTGCTTGTCCTTGGCTATGGAACGCACCACCTGTGCCAGCTCCGGCGTGCCGTTGACAGTACCACCGGGCGAGTCAATATCAAGCAGGATGGTATGCACCGCCGGATCTGCTGCGGCTTGCAGCAAGGCAGAGGCGGTTTCCTCCATGCTGCACAGCCGTACCCCGCAAATGGCAGAAATAGCTTTCTGACGGGGCGAAACCTGACGCAGCATCGTTCCATGAATGCGAACGGTGGCCAGTCCGTTCTGCAGTTCGTAGGGTTGAGCCTTTTCGTCATCAGCGTTACCCTGCGCCGGGGATTGAAAGTTCACGGTGCAGAGTTCGCGGTAGGCTTCCAGCGTTATCAGCCAGGGCTGCATGGGGGCGGTTATCATGGTGTGGTCTGGGTAAAGGATTGATACAGGTCTTGCGGGCTGACTCCGTACTTGGCGGCTATCTCTTTCACGAGAGCCATCTCTCGGGCGCGGGTTTCCAGTTCATGGTGAATATCGCAGCCTAGTTCGGCAAAGTGGTCGGTTAAGGTTTTCAGCCCCGCCTTGACATCCTCGCGGTTCTGCTGAGCTTCACGCCCGGCATCCACCGTGACTCGGCGGGGCGTAACGAAGTCGACCTCAGTCCAGTCTTCTGCGGGTGGCAGTTTGCCCGCCGTGATGGCATGCCCGATGACGAAATGCCAAATCGGGCGAAGCATACGGTCGATAAGCACGGATTGTCTTCGACTGAATCTGCGGTCGGCTTTCGCCACGGTAAGTCTTACCCCGGCACCTCCGATTTTGGACGAATCGCTGGCGAACTCATACGGCAATAAGCCCAGCGCACTATCTCGGTGCAGGAAATCGAGGAATCCTTGGAACGTGGGGCTCGGGCGGTTGCTCTGGAAGCTCTCAATAGCTTCGTCCGGCTGAATCTTTACCAGCTTGCCACCAAGGATGGTCTGCAAGAATCCGGGGTCGCTTCCCTGGGGCTGAACAGGGGCATTGAGTTGGAAATCCCGGTCGTCCACTTCTGCTCGCCCCGTTTTAAGGACGCGCGAAATATCGGCGTTGTCCTTGACGGCATGCTTTTCGAGCGCCAGCAACTCAGCAACATCCAGCATGTGGTTGATACTGTGCTGAATGGTCGGATACCCCCGCATTTGGGAGATAGACATGGGAGTGAAGAGGTGCAGGACATCCCGAGCGGCGAGGTCGCGGTAATTGCCATTATCCAGCAAAAGGCGGTAGGAAAGCGGCTTGCCGAGGTCGTTTACGCGGATGCCATCAATGATGGTGCTTTCGGTGGTATCTTCCTCGGTGCTGCCAATTCGATGCGTCTCGATGAGCTGAATCTTCGGCACACCGTCCTCTTCGGTTTTCAGGATAAACATCTCCCCGTCTACTTCCAGAGCCATACAGGCAAGGTATTGACAGGTAACAAGGTTGAATCGCCCGGTAATTTCGGCGTGTCTCGCCCAGCGGTTGAAGTAGTCGAGAGCTTGCTTGTTCCATGCGGCATCCTTGCTGGCGGGTTGGGGCATGATGCCGTCTCCGATGGAGTACATGGCCATGCTGCCCACAATCTCCTGCAAGAAGCCGGAGTTTTTCACCAGATAGCGGCTCCGGCGTACCAACTCCGAGCGGACTCCGGGAGTCAGGTCGAGCGAGGTGTCGCGCGGGCCACTTCCGGGGACTTCCGCACGCCGGGGTGAACGGTTAGCGGATTCAAAGACAGAATGCGAACCAAAGAAGATGCGGGCAGCGAGGCGTTGTAGGAAGTTCATACAAGCAAATGCGGGTTAATGGGGTAAACGCCATGCAACATGGCTGAGGGAAGCGGGATGGTCAGATGTGCCGGAAGCCTGTGCCTGTCGCTCGAAGTAACGGAGCGCATAGGTACATTCTTCCAGCACATCTGCCACGGGCATGGCGAACTGTTTACTCACAGACGTACTGCCATCGTTCCAGCTCATGAGGGTTTTGCCCTCCAGAAGCATCTTCTTGGCGGTCGTCTGTATCTGCTTCACTTCCTCCTCGGTGAAGCCGCGAGTAAACAGTCCTTTAGCACTCATACCTCAAAAGCGTTGCGGGCAGCGGAGCTGCTGCTGTACTTTTCGAGCTGGTAGTGCGGTTCATCCACAAAGGACTTCCACGTACCACCCCAGGTGATGCCCGGCACCTGATTGTAGAGCTTGCCTACTTTCGCGTATAGGGCATGGTCGCCAATGTATTCTTTGCCTCGGAAGATACCGATATCCCAAGCAATGCCGAAATTGTGCATGCTCTGGCCACCGCGAGCTTTGGTCACGCGCGGACGCCTGCGATAAAGCGCATCCTGCTCAGCATAGGTGCGGGTTCCGCAGATGATGCGGACATCGTAGCCCTCAGCATCGGCTACAGCCTTGGCGGCTTTGAGCCAGATGCGGGCGGATCGCTGAGTCTCGGGCGTAAGTGTGGCGATATTACGCTCGGAGCGCTCATCGAAGCTGCCGATTTCAGCCTTGATGCGTTCGGCATCGTTCTGCCACTCCTGGGCGGCGGCTTTGGTCTTGC
>JAFOZZ010000007.1 GCA_017390945.1 Akkermansia sp. | reverse complement strand
CAAAAAAAGCATCTCAGGAGTGTTTTTTCTGCATTTTTATGCCTTGGAGTGACAAGCTACGAAAAAAAGTGCCGCGCTCCTGCCATTGTGGACAGGAACGCGGCACAAATTTAACAACCGTTACCGGCCGGAGACTCAGGCCTGCTCTTCAGCAGCGGCGGCCTCCTTGGCCTTGCGGTCGCGGGCAGCGGCGCGCATGGACATCTTCACACGGCCCTTGTCATCGATGCCGATGCACTTGGCGGTGACGATATCGCCCACCTTCACCACATCCTCAGTCTTCTGAGTACGGCCTTCGGCCAGCTCGGAGATGTGGATGAGGCCGTCCTTACCGGGCAGCACCTCCATGAAGGCGCCGAACTCCTTGGTGGAAACAATCTTACCCTCGTAGGTCTCGCCGACCTCAATCTCCTTGAACATGCGGTCGATGAGGTACAGAGCACGCTCCACGCCCTCCTGGCGGCTGCCATAGATGCGAACGGTGCCGTCCTCCTCGATGTTGATGTCGGTGCCGGTCTCAGCCTGCAGAGCCTTGATGTTCTTACCGCCGGGGCCGATAAGCTCACCGATGCGATCCTGCGGGATGCTGGTGGACTCGATGCGCGGGGCGTTCGGGCTCATCTTCTGCGGAGCGGAGATGCAGGCATTCATGGTCTCGAGCACCTGCAGACGACCCTTGCGGGCGAGGTGGATAGCCTCCTCAAGGATGTAGAGCGGGATGCCGGGCAGCTTGAGGTCCAGCTGATAGCCGGTCACACCGAGCTCGGAACCGCAAAGCTTGAAGTCCATGTCGCCGTAGAAGTCCTCGGAGCCGATGATGTCGAGCAGAGTCTCGTAGCGCTTGGGCTCGCGATCACCCTCGTTCTCGAACTCAGTCACCAGACCTACGGAGATACCGGAAACCGGGCGCTTCAGCGGCACACCAGCGGCCAGCAGGGACAGCGTACCAGCGCACACGGAAGCCATGGAGGTGGAACCGTTGGACTCCATAATCTCGGAACTCACGCGGATAGCGTAGGGGAAATCATTCTCATCGGGCACCACGGGAGCGATGGAACGCTCAGCCAGAGCACCGTGACCAATCTCGCGGCGGTTCTGACCACCGAAGCGACCGGTCTCACCCACAGTGAAGGGGGGGAAGTTGTAGTGCAGGATGAAGCGCTTCTCGTCCACAGAACCGGTGTAGTTATCCAGGTACTGCTTCTCCTCCATGGGAGCGAGGGTAGCAAGGCACATGGACATCGTCTCACCGCGGGAGAAGAGAGCGGAGCCGTGTACCACGCTGGGCAGTACGTTCACCTCAGCGGAGAGGGGGCGCAGCTGCTTGATGGCGCGGCCGTCGGCGCGCTTGCCCTGCTCCATGATGGAGATACGGAAAGCCTTCTTCTGGATGTACTCGAACACCTGCTCCACGTCGAAGTCGGTAGCCTCGGGATAAGTCTCCTTAATCTTGGCCTCCACCTCGTCGCGCAGGGCACCTACCTGCTTCTGGCGCTGAATCTTGTTGGGGGCGTAGATGGCGTCCTCGATGCGGTCGCCGGCCACCTGATAACCAATCTCCAGCAGCTCGGGCTTAGCCAGGGTGAGCTCGTACTCACGGGTGGGCTTGCCGCACAGGCCACGCAGCTCCTCCTGAGCAGCGCAAATC
Organism: Akkermansia sp.; assembly: GCA_017390945.1. Classification (GTDB taxonomy): domain Bacteria; phylum Verrucomicrobiota; class Verrucomicrobiia; order Verrucomicrobiales; family Akkermansiaceae; genus Akkermansia. The sequence goes on along the minus strand of JAFOZZ010000007.1, from coordinate 4,308 downwards.
TTGGCTACGTTCTCCTGAGCGAAGCGCAGGGCAGCAATGAAGTCCTCCTCGGGCAGCTCGTTGGCGGAACCCTCAATCATGATAACCTGATCCTTGGAACCGGCATATACCAGGTCAAGGTCAGACTCCGTACGCTGGCTGTTGGTGGGGTTGATGACGAACTCACCATTGATACGGCCCACACGCACAGCGCCTACGGGCTCAGCGAAAGGCAGGTCGGAAATGACGCAAGCGGCAGAAGCACCGTTGATGCTCAGAATATCGGGCTCATTCTCACCGTCGGCGGCCATCAGCAGGGAGATAACCTGGGTGTCGTAGAAGTAACCCTTGGGGAACATAGGACGAAGGGGACGGTCCGTCATACGGCAGGTAAGAATCTCCTTCTCCGTGGGGCGACCCTCGCGCTTGAAGTAACCACCGGGGAACATACCCGCAGCAGCGGCTTTCTCCTTGTACTCAACGGAAAGAGGGAAGAAGGTCTGACCGTCCTTAATCTTGGTGGCGCTCACAACGGTAACGAGAACCACGGTATCACCACAACGAACAGTCACAGCGCCGTCTGCCAGGCGGGCAATCTTGCCGGTTTCAATTGTGATGGGGTTGGCGCCAACGGCGCACGATACGGAATGTATACTCATTTTGTATTTCTTTTCTATCTTCTTGTGCCGGTTCCAGTCTGCACCGCAGGGAGCCGGTACCGGCGCTTGCTCCCATTGGCAGGGCGCGGAGGTCTCGAGCACCCCCGCCTGTCACCACGCCACGGCAGGCGCATGCGCCCACTGCACACGTGGTCGCGGCCATTCTACACATTCTTAAGCCACAACGCAAGCCAAAAATTCAGCAAGTTAAAAATTACCTTGTGATAGACAAGATTCAAATTACGATAAACAAGTTTTTATATGAGGTGGGCGACTCAGCGCATAGAGCACTCTTTACGGCGAAGCCTTGCCGAAGCCGGAAACCCACCGTTCCCGCCATATCAAAAATCAAAAATTAAAAATCCAAAATCAAACACCTCCACCTACGGCAGTGGCGGCAAACTTCGCCCATTACGCCACCGCACAGCCATAGCGATAGTTGGCGGCAGGATAATCAACGAAAAGGCTACGGCCAGTCCCAAGCTCCACCATGCCAGGTTCACACCGCCATTCATAGCAGCGTACTCTGCACCCAGCTCTGAAAAGACGGGGCAAATTTCCCCCACATGCAACTGCACAGCAGGATAAACCTCCAGCACACGACAAAAGCGCACGTCTTCCACGGCAAAACGCCAGAAACACAGCAGCTCAATAATCGCCGGCACCAGCAGCACCACCACTATGAGGTGCGTAATCGTCAGAAAACGAAAAAACTCCGCCCGCGTGGAACAACCGCGAAAATCCGCATAGTGGCGAAAGCCTTGGTAAAGCGCCCGCAGCATATCTTACAGTTGATATTCAGATGATGGGACGCACCGGAATCCCCCGCTGGGCAAAATACTCCTTAGCCTGCGCCACGGTGTATTCACCAAAATGGAAGATGGAGGCCGCCAACACAGCGTCCGCGCGGCCCTGCAACAGCACCTCCGCCATGTGCTCCAGATTACCGGCACCACCACTGGCAATGACCGGTATGCGCACCGCCTCACTCACACGGCGCGTCAGCTCGATATCGTAGCCGGTCTTCATACCGTCAGCATCCATGCTGGTGAGCAGGATTTCACCAGCCCCCAGACGCTCCACTTCGCGAGCCCATTCGATGGCATCCCAATCCACCATCTGACGCCCACCGTGAGTGGATACCTTCCACCGCCCCTCGCCACAGCGGCGGGCATCGATGGCTACCACGACACACTGACTGCCAAAAGAATTCGCCCCCTCGCTCACCAGCTCAGGGCGATAAATAGCCGCCGTGTTCACGGACACCTTGTCCGCCCCGGCGTGCAGCATGCGGCGCATATCGTCCACAGTACGAATACCTCCACCCACAGTCAACGGCATAAAACACTGGGCCGCTGTGCGCTGCACCACATCCACCATTGTGGAGCGATGGTCGCTACTGGCCGTAATATACAGAAACACCAGCTCGTCTGCCTGCTGGCGGTCATAAGCCACGGCACACTCCACCGGGTCACCTGCATCTCTCAGGTTCACAAAGTTGGTGCCCTTCACCACGCGCCCATCGGTCACGTCCAGACATGGTATGATTCTCTTAGCCAGCATATCTTACTCCCCCATTGTATCAGCTACGCGCCCCTTTGGCAATGGGCGCAGCAAAAAAACGTGAGGAAATGACAGATTGATATCTACAATCTACAAAGGCTCAAGTTAGGCGGCAGGCACCGCGACCAAAAAAAATCGTCCTTCGCACCTCGTCCTCGTACTTCAAATCGTTCCGCCTTTCATGCGCCAGCGCACCACGCGGCTGAGCAGCTGCAAGTGCAGCTCGGGACATTCAGCCGGAACACAGAGCAGCGCCACACAATCCGCAGCTTCATCCGGCCAGGGCACCCCAGCTCCGCAAGCCACATATATGGCGGCCGCAGGCAGGCCAGCCACCCGCGCATGCGGTACGGCAAGCCCGCGTCCCAGGTAGGTGGAATCCTCCGCCTCACGTTCCAGGGCAGACTCCGCCAGCAGCTCAGCCATATCCGCAAAATGCAGTTCTGCGACTTCCTGAGCCAACAGGCGTATGCAGGCCTCTCGCGTCAACTCAGCAGGCAGTGCCGCTGCTCTTTCCACCACATGCACCGTATTCATGATAAAGACGGCGGCAAGGGTATCAAATCCAACACAGCACCGCAAGCCGCAAGCGTGTCTTACAGCCGCCGCTTTGACGCAAATCAATATGTTTACCCTGAAAAAGATATTGCCAAAACGCCATACTGCTGGTACAATGAGCTCAGCATGAAAATAGCAGTTATCGGAAAAGGTGGGCGCGAACAGGCGCTGGTAGAAACGCTTGCAGCTAGCCCCTGCAAACCGCAGATGTTTACCTACCCCGGCAGCGATGCCATCAAAGAGACGGCCACTCCCATTCCGGCCGCCAGCTTTGACGAGCTTATCTCCTGGATGATTGACAACAAAATCGACCTCTGCGTTGCCGGCGAAGAAAGCTATCTGGTAAAAGAGGATGGCCTGGCCAACCGCTGCGTAGCTGCCGGCATTCCCTGCTGGGGTCCGCAGAAGGAGAGCGCTCAGCTCGAAGCCAGCAAGGAATTCGCCAAGGAGTTCCTGGTTCGCCACAACATTCCCACCGGCAAGGCTACTGCTGTAGCTGATTATGATGCCGCTATCGCCGCCATCGGTGGTCAGTACCCCACCGTACTGAAGTTTGACGGTCTGGCCGCCGGCAAAGGCGTGGCCGTATGCCCCACCGCAGCCGAGGCTGAGGACTTCCTGCGCGAAGTCTTCATCGAGAAGCGTTTCGGCGAGGGGCGCCTGCTGGTAGAGGAGTTCCTGACCGGCCCGGAGATTTCCATCTTCGGCGCTATCTGCGACGACAAGTTCCTCATCCTCTGCCCGGCTCGCGACTACAAGCGCCTGCAGGATGGCGATGAAGGCCCCAACACCGGCGGCATGGGCGCTGTGGCTTCCCGCCAGCTGGCCAGCGCTGAGCTGCTCCAGACCATCGAGGAGACCATCGTAGCCCCCACCGTGCAGGGCTTGCAGGCAGATGGCCTGCCCTACCGCGGCTTCCTGTACTTCGGCCTCATGCTCACCCCGCAGGGTCCCAAGGTGATTGAGTACAACTGCCGCTTCGGCGACCCCGAATGCGAGGCTGTGATGCCCCTGTTGCGCGGCGACCTCGCTACCTTCTGCCTCAATGGAGCCAAGGGCGAGTTCACCCCGGATCTGATTTCCTTCGACGAGGGTTGGAGCGTCTGCTGCATCCTGGCCAGCGCCGGCTACCCCGCCACCTCCCACAGCGGCGACCTCATCAGCGGGCTGGATGCCTGCGGAGCCCGCGTGTTCCACTGCGGCACCAAGAAGACCGACGCCGGTTGGGTATCGAACGGCGGCCGCGTGCTCGCCATCGTAGCTCAGGGCGCTACGCTCGATGAAGCTCGCACACGCGCTCACGCCGAGGCCGCTAAGGTGGATTTCGACGGCAGCCAGCGCCGCAGCGACATTGCTTACAAGAATATGTAAGCAATATGAATAGACAAATTACAAGTTTTCCAAAGCAAAGATCACCTGCTTCACCCCGATAGCCTTTGCAAGTATACGGGCGCCGTATACCAATTCCTTGGGGTGCTCTTTTACAATTTCACGGACAAAGCTTCCGTACGGGTCGGATTGAACGCAGTTTATCACCAGACAAAATGCT
>JAFOZZ010000109.1 GCA_017390945.1 Akkermansia sp. | reverse complement strand
GGCCGCATGCGCCCGGAGTTCGCCATTCTGACCATTCTGCCGCACTCCATCTATTATCTGAGCCTGTTCTTTAACACGAACCTCTTTACCGAAGCATCGTGGCAGAACGTCTACGGCTTCACGTGGTTAGGGTTCCTGGCCGTTATGCTCATCAGCCTGCGTCCCGGCCGTGTGGATGATAATCATGAACGCGTGTCCCGCGATAGAACATTTATCTTCATTGCTTTGCTTACAATGTTTTACGCATGGTCTACGTTCTCTTCATTTGCTGTACAACTCTTTAAAATATAATATCTTATGAAACGCATACACCTACTGATTGCCTGTTCATCTCTGGCCGTTTCTCTCACATCCTGCGTAACCGAAGACGCCGATTGGGGGCGTCCTCGCGTGCATGGCCGCGAACTGCCTGTTGTTACTGTTCCTGAGGTGGAGGATATCCCTGCTCCTGTCAAGAAGACAAAGAAGGCAAAGAAAGGCAAGAAAGCCACCCCTGCTCCTGTACTGCCTCCGTTGCCTGAGCCTGAGACTCCCGAGCCCGTCGTCGTTGAAAGCGCTCCGACTGTATCACAGCAGCAGCCCCAGCCGCAGGCTCAGGCTCCCGAGCCTGTTGTCATTGAAAGTGCTCCGACTGTATCACAGCAGCAGCCCCAGCCGCAGGCCCAGGCTCCCGCAGCCGTGGTAGCGACTCCTGTGGTAACGCCCGCCCCGAAGCCGGTTGCCAAACCGGTCGTTGTGAAGAAGCCGGTTGTAAAGCCTGCTCCGAAGCCCGTGTCTGTACCCGCGGTCAAACCGGAGCCCGCACCGCTGCCCAAGAACTCCTCCGGCCTGATTATCATTGACACGACTCCGACAGTATCGCAGCAGCAGCCTCAGCCGCAGGCTCAGACACCTGCCGCACCCGAGGTGAAGCCTGCTCCGAAACCCGTTGTGAAGAAGCCGGTTGCCGCTCCTAAGCCTGAGCCCAAGCCGGTAGCAAAGCCGGTAGTAGCGAAGCCCGTTGTTGAGAAGCCCCAGGCGCGTCCGGTATGGGATGAACCCCGCCGCAAGAAGTACCCGGTCATGCCTGGTCAGAACCGAGCCCAGAAGCTGCGCCAGCCATAATCCCCCTTTATGCCGAAACAGAGACTCGATGTACTCGTAACCTCTCTGGGCCTGTGCGACTCCCGCGAACAGGCCCAGCGCCTTATCATTGCCGGTGAGGTGTTGGTAAAAGGCCAGCCTGTCACGAAGCCTGGCACGAAGGTGGATGACACCCTGCCCATCACGGTCAAAAACAAGCCGAAGTACGTCAGCCGTGGTGGCCTGAAGCTGGAGGGAGCTCTCAACGCATTTCCGGTCAAGGCAGAAGGTAAGGTGTGCCTCGATATCGGCTCCTCCACAGGCGGCTTTACAGACTGCCTGTTGCAGAATGGAGCCCTTCGTGTGCATGCCGTGGACGTCGGTACGAATCAGCTGGTATGGAAGCTGCGCAATGACCCCCGCGTCATTGTCAAAGAGCAGTTTAATGCCCGCTATATGACCCCCGCGGACTTAGGTGAAAAGGTGCAGCTGATTGTCAGCGATGTATCATTCATCTCGCTTACCAAGATTCTGCCGGCTGCTTACGATTGCCTGGAGGAAGGTGGTGATTTGCTGGTGCTCATTAAGCCTCAGTTTGAACTTCAGCCGGAGGATATCGGCCCCGGCGGCATTGTACGCGACCCGGCTCTGCACCAGAGAGCGGTCGACAAAATTCACGACTTCGTAACCGGAGAGCTCAAACGAGAATGGATGGGTGTGGCAGATTCCCCCATCACCGGTATGGAAGGTAATAAAGAGTTCCTCGCCTGGCTTCGCTGAGCGAGGAACTTTTTTATACAAAGAACTTCAGCGCAGCCTCATGAATCAGAGGCACGGTGTCTCTTACGCTGATACTCGAAGAATCCAGCCGCAGATGCGCGGTCTCGGCATACAAGGGCGTGCGCTCGCGGTGCAAACGCTCCATGATGGCAACCCGATCCGGCGATTGTAGCAGCGGACGATTATTGCTGCGCGATGTGCGCTCCAGCAATGTGGGGACATCCACATTGAACCAGACAGTAAATCCGATACGGCGCAGGATTTCACGATTCACCGCACGGAGCACGACACCACCGCCGGTCGAGATGATGACATTCCCCTTCTCCGAGCCAATTGTTCCCTCAATATAACGCAGCAGAGCCGTTTCGAGGGCTCGGAAATGAGCTTCGCCATTCTCACGGAAAATATCGGGAATACTTTTCCCTATCTGCTCCTCGATGATAGCATCCATATCAATAAGGGGCATGCCCGTCATGCGGCTGAGCTCCTTGCCAATGGTCGTCTTGCCACAGCCCATTAACCCAATCAGGATAATGGGGCGTCCCTTTGTCTCTATGGGAAAGCAAGGTTCCATCGTGTTATGTCTGTAATATCAGTATCGAACGGTTCCAGCAGCCTCATTCATCGCCTTGTTATCCGGCAAGCGACCGGCTGCGGGTTGCCGCTGAGTGTAGCAGATTTTTTATGACTTGACAAGACTCTAGTGCTTGAAATACTCATTCGTCTGTGCTACACTTGCTCCGTCAATGAAGGTAAAGGAAGAAATACCCAAGAATGAGGGCGTGATTTATGATCAGCAGATCATTAAGATTAAAACACGCCAGCACAATGCGACCCGCAGGCAGATTCGCCCCGGCTGGGTTATCACTTGGTATTTGTTTGCCCTTGTGGCTGTCGCGGCCTGGGCTTACCGCCTTCTGGGCTATTACTCGCTGCCTTTTTAAGCTGCAATACGAGGGCATCGTACAGCGATGCATGTTTACCACGCCCCCTGCTCAGCATGAGTGAGAGGGCGTTGTCGTGTATATAGGGATAGCCCGCCTCATCCATCTCGCGGCCATCAAACGCCAGGTTCAGGTTCGCTCTGCGGCAGTTGTTCCAGCGGCCACCGAGCACAGCTATATAATCATGACCTGAGCGGGAGTGCACGACATACGCATTTCCCCACCAGGTCACAGCTGCGGGGCGTTGCGGGACAACGCTGCGGTCAGACGGGTCCAGAGTAATCAGGAATAAGCGTCCCGCCTGCGCAGAGAGCTTTCGCGCCACGCGCAGCGCCATACCTGCACCCATGCTGTGGCCTATCAGCACCACATCCGCACCGGGATTCTGGGCTCGGTATTCCTGAATGCGCCGGGCTAATGCCGCCGCGCCCTTCTCGCAATCCTGCGGATACCCCGCATGCCAGTGGTAGTAGGCTCGGCATTCCGTAGCTGCTACCGAAGGCAAGTATTCCATCAGCTGCGGGACAATGCCGCTGATTTCATCGCCAAAACCGCCAATGAAAACAACAGCTGTTCCCTGCCCCTGGATGGCAAGCTCGAGCTGAGGAATGGGCTGGCGATGCTCAGCCGAAGCAACGACCGCCGCCGGTTCCGCTGCAAGAGCGGCGCCAGCGACGGTGCCAAATAAAACGAGTCTGACAGAATCAGCGAGCACGGCGAAGCATACCGGCGCCGAGACCGCGCCCCATCTGGGGCATCTGCGGACGAGGAGCGGCGGCCTTGGGGGCGTCAATCTTCTCAATCTTAGTGATAGGACGGAATGGCTCCATCACATCGCCGAAATCACCGTAATAGTGAGCCTGCGTCAGACGCACGGTATCGCCTGTTTCCAGAGAGGAAATGAGCTTCTTCACGTCCTCGCTCTGGCCGGGGGTATCCTTCAGCATATCCACCAGTACCATAGAACCGGGCTCAGCCTTATCATCACCATATTCACCGGGCTTGGAGTATTCCTCGTTGGTCACGACATTGAACATAGCGACCTTGGTGGCATGGCCGCAACGGTGCGGGCAGCGAGCGGTACGGAAGAGGCAAGGCTGCTCTTTTGTACCGGCATATACGGCCACAACAGTATTGGAAGCCAGCAGGTCGGCCTTGGGCGGCATGGGAGCAGCCATCAGCGAAGGCGTTGCCATAGCAACCACAGCAAGTAGTGTTTTAATGATATTCATGATTTTGTTTGTATGTTAAGAAAAAGATGATGCGTTTTTCTTCAGCAGGCAGCAGAAACCACCTGCACCGAATCCATGCTCCGGCAGTATGCGATAGCATGGAAAATCCGCCAGAGTTGAACGGAAGGGCTCCAGAACCGGCACGGCAACAGCTTCCCACCCCGGCACACGCTTGAGAATGTAGGCCATCACCTTCTCGTTTTCGTCCGGGTCGTAGGTACACGTGGAGTACAGAATGTGGCCACCGGGGCTGACGCATTGCACCGCCGCCAGCAGAATACCTTTCTGGCGCTTGGCATTGCCATTCACCATCTGCGCGCCGAGACAGCCGGGGTTCCTAATCCCCTTGCACAGGAGCGACTGCCCGCTACATGGGGCGTCTGCCAGCAATAAATCGAATTGGCGTCCTTCCGTAGCCCACTGGTCAGGGCGCAGGCCTGTCACCTCCACATGAGGCACTCCGCACAGCTGCATATTCTGGCGCAGGATACCACGGCGTGCGGCATTTACCTCGTTAGCAGTGTGGCTTTGCGGCAGGTAACGAGCCACCATCAGCATGCTCTTGCCACCGGGGGCTGCACACATATCCAGGCTACTGCCCGGAGCAGGCACAACGGAAAGCGGTGCACTTTCCCAGCATGAGGATAAATCCAGCGAATAGTAGAGCCCCGCAGCATAGTCCGGGTAAGCCGTAGGCTTTACCCCCTCCGCAGGGACAAATACACGCGGCGGCAGCCACTGCCAGCCTGTAGTATCCTCGCAGGGAAACGGCGGCACATAATCCTGCGGAGCAAGTGGGGACAGCACCACCGCCTGGCGGGATGATTTGCCGGCACGCATAGCCTCGATGAGGTGGCGAGTACCCTCGTCACCCAATCCCAGGCGGGCGCAGAGGCGCAGCTCTGCCTTGCTGGCGGTCGTCTCCACGCGTGCTTACTCTTCGTTATGAGCCACACTCAGAGCCAGACGAGCAGCACCAATGATGCCAGCGTCATTGCTGAACATAGCGGGAAGAATCTTAATCTTCTCGTAGTGCGGCGGGTACAGCTGAGCCTTCAGATAACGGCGGGTGGGACCAAAGAGCAAATCGCCAGCCTTAGCCACGCCACCACCAATGATGAAGGCCTCCGGATTCAGGATGTAATGGCAGTTCATCAGGCAGGCTGCCAGCTTTCGGCCAATGTCGTCCCATACAGCGAGCGCGACCGGGCAGCCAGCCTTGGCAGCGTTTTCCAGGTCCATCGGCCCGCAGTTCTCCAGAGCACGCGGCTGACCAGCAGCTGCGTATGCCGCCTGAGCTTCCGCAGAAATCTCGCGGTGACCAATGTAGTCCTCAATGGCGCCCTGATTGCCATAGTAACCGATACGACCTTTGTAATCAATCGTCATTTGCCCCAGCTCACCGGCAGCGCTCAGGTGGCCGCGCACAAAATGGCCACCGGCAATCACGCCGGAACCAATACCCGTGCCCAGGGTCAGACACACGAGGTCATTCATGCCCTTACCGGCACCCAGCTTCCATTCAGCGTAAGCCATGCAGTTCGCATCATTATCCACAGCGGCAGGCAGCCCTGTTGCATCAGCCAGAATGTCGCGGATATGGATGTCGTACCAGCCCGGCACATTGGTCAGAGAGTCTACCACACCGGCTTTGTGATCCACAAAGCCCGGCAAGCCCATACCCACGGCTTTCACGTCCGGGTACAGCTCCATGATACCACGCAAGCGCTTACCAATTTCATCCACGATGCAATCGGGTGATTCATAGTCACCCGTCTGCATGGGCTGACCTCTGTAGATAACTTCCGTCCCCTGCACCACAGCAAACTTAATGGTGGTGCCACCCATATCTACGCCGATGGAAAGTTCTTCTGCTGCCATATGCGGTCATTCTAGCACATTCTCCCTGGCAGTGAAAGCACAAAATGCCTATCGCGACTGGAATTTGCGCTCAATTTCATTAAATGAAACCGGCACCAAAGTCGGCTTGCCTCCCGGCGTGCAGTATGGTATCTCGCAATTGAGCAAATCATTCAGCAAGGGCACAGGGGCTTTCAGCCAGGGCTGCAAATCTTCCCCGGCGGCGTATCGGCGTGCAATCTGCTGAGCATAGGGCTCAAACGGATTGCGAGCACGGCGCAGCCTCAACTCTCCCGAGGAGAATGTCCGGATAAGCTCGTAGACGAATTCGCTGACATGATGCAGCGGCAGCATCATCGGCACGCCATCAATTCTCATGGTACGCTGACCAAAGAGCGAGAGACGGAAGCCAGCCTTCTCCAGCTGCTGGCTCACATCCAGAGCCACGCCTACATCACGTGCATCCAGCTCCAGCATAACAGGTTGCAGCAGGCGCTGGGTGGGCACCGGATTATTGTTGTTATTGAGCAGGCGTTCGTAAATGACTCGCTCACGAGCAGCCCGGGGCGAAAGCAGTACCAGGCCCTCCTGATTCTCGAACAAGAGATAACGCCCACCGGATATGCCAATAAAGCGGAACGACGAGGCGCGGGAGCTGTAATCCTCTTGTTCACGCCCCTCTGGGCGGAGCTCCGCCTGCTCCGGCTCCTGTTCTGTCGGCGCTGGCTTCCTGGGCGATTCCGCAGCTGGCGTTGGTAATGTGAGCTCGCGCTGGATGGGTTCCATCACGGGCTTCAGCGTCAGCTCAGGTTGCACCTCCGGCTCAACGATGGGCTGAAGTTTGACGATGGGCTTGTCTGGCTGCGGTGTTACAGGTGTCGGCTTGGGGGTAACGACCGGTGCCACCTGCTGTGGGCGCAAGGCGGAAGGCGTAACCTTCGGTGCACCTTGCTGCGGGCAGGGCTGCGGTGCTGGTGCGGGTGACGGCTTTGCGACCGGACGCAGCTCACGCACCACAGGAAGCGGCGTACCGCTCGTGCGCTGAGGCGGCTTGATGGGGCGCTCCTGCTCGCCGCGGGCATGCGAGGCCAATGTTGCCGCAACGGCATCCATAACCGTGTTGGTAATATCCGAAGGACGCAGGAAACGCACTTCTTTCTTGGCCGGGTGCACATTCACGTCCACCAGCGCAGGTTCTACTTCCAGGTACAGGAACAGCGCCGGGTGCAGGCCGGTGGGGAAGCCTCCATAACCATCTCGCACCGCTCGCGCAATGATTTTATCATCAATCGCGCGTGTGTTCAGGAAGATGAATTGCAGGCGACGATTGCGGCGCGCCTCACTCAGCGGCATCAAGTAGCCACTCACATGCACACCTGGTCCCATCTGCGGCTTTATACGCAGCAGGCTTGCAGCCAGTTCTCGCCCGGCAAAATCGGCCAGACGCTGGCGTAAATCACTCGTAGCAGGCCAATCAAATACCAGCTGACCATCGCGCACAAACACAAAACGAAGGCCGGGATACGCCAATGCGTGCAGCTTGATTTCATGCTCAATATGCCCCGACTCCGTCTCGTTGCTCTTGAGGAACTTGCGGCGAACTGGCGTATTGTAGAAAAGATTGCGGACACAGATTTCCGTACCAGGAGCGCAGCCTGCGTTCGAGGGGGACTCCATCTCACCGCCATTGCAGGCGATGACCGTACCCTCCATGTCCTCCTCGCGGCGAGTTGTGATGCGCAGCTCTGCCACGGACGCGATACTGGGCAGAGCCTCGCCACGGAAGCCCAGCTTCTCAATGCAGGATAAATCCTCATAGCTGCTGAGCTTGCTGGTAGCATGGCGTTCCAGACACATCAGAGCATCTGCCCTGCTCATGCCGCAGCCGTTATCCGTCACCTTGATAAGCGATACACCACCACGGATGATTTCCACACGCACCATCGTTGCTCCGGCATCGATGCTGTTGTCTATCAATTCCTTGACAACGGAGGCCGGACGCTCCACCACCTCGCCGGCTGCCACCTGGCTAGCCAGCACATCGCTCATGCGGTGAATTCTCTGTTCGGTCTCGTTATCCATGCCTGCCGTTATACTAACACGTTGCACCACCCGCGTCAATCCTGCAGGAATCGGCATAAAGTCATAAATGACCTCTCTGCGCTCAGCTTTGCAGAAAATGTGTGACTGCATCGCCTAAATGGCTTGACTTAACAACACTCAGCAGGCAGAATAGGCGCACGAATTCAGAGTCATGCTTCTTTCAATCACACAATATGGCAATCCGGTACTGCGCGCCGTCAGTGCGCCGGTAGAACATGTAGATGAGGCTATTGTCGCTCTCGCTAATAACATGATTGAAACCATGTATGCAGCTAATGGTATTGGCCTTGCTGCTCCTCAGGTGGGCGAGAATATCCGCCTCGTTGTCATCGACATTCCTGAGGATGAGGAAGAAGGTGCCGAGCCTGAAATGGCTACCGTGAACGGTGAGCTGCGCCCCATCCGCGACATCATGCCTCTGGTGTTCATCAACCCCACGCTTGAGCCGTATGGCAAGCAGGAGCTCTTTACGGAGGGTTGCCTGAGCGTACACAATGTTCGCGCCAATGTCAGCCGCCTCGACCACGTGAAGGCCACCCTGCCCCAGCTGGACGGCTCCGTACTGGAGGTAGACTGCGGTGGTCTGCTGGCCCGTTGCCTGCAACACGAGTGCGATCACCTGGATGGCTTCCTGTTCACGGATCGCGTCTCCTCGGCCTCCAAGATTACGCTGGCCAAGAAGCTTAAGAAGCTCGCCCAGAGCCAAGGCTACTAAGAACAAGCGCTTTCAGCATACAGCCATATACGGCTCGACGCGGTATCTTCACCTTTCCGCAATCTGGCGTTGCTCTACGGAGCAACGCTATTGTTTTCTTGCCAATCAGTGCTGGCAGCATACTGGCAAAACGCAGACGGAAACCACGCAGGCGGCGGCAATAATCTATGCCGTCATTCATATAATAATCGGCCCGGTTCAGCCACTTGGAAGCATCGCTGCACAGGTAGGAGCGGCCTCGGGCGGCGTCCTCTGAGCGATCTCGCAGGATATTGATAAGCTGAAGCCCCTGCCCATAGCGGATACCGGCTTGCAGCATGAGCTCGCGTTTCTCCGGGTCGCAGAACTCTGCGCCCATGGCAGCCAGCCCCAGCTCCGTCCAAAACTCGCCTACGCATCCCGCCACCTGATAGGTGTAGCGCTTCGTTTGCTCATCGCTGGTCACAGAAGAGTGCGTCTGGAAATAGGTTATATCCCACTGCTGGCCTTCAATGATAGTGTGCAGCACCTTGCGGATGCATGCACATTGCTCCGGTGAAAAGGTATCCAGCGCTCGCAGGCAATCCCCGAAGCGCTGCAAGAGCGTGCGCTCTGCCGGGTTGGACTGAGCCTCTGCCATCTCTCCCGCCAGGGTACGCAGAAGAGCCTGCTGCTCCACCTCACTTGCCTCACCGGCAATAGCCCGCCCCATAGCTCGCAGAACAGCCTCTCTCTGCTCGGGTGCAGCCGTTGACGTATCGGCCACACTGTCCGTAGCGCGAGCAAGCATGTAGCCCAGCGCTACACCACTCCGCATAGCCGCTGGCAACCAATAAATCGTTAGATAGAATGAGCGCGATACCGCTTTCAGCAGCTCACCTGTGAGGTCCATTCCCCGCTTCATGGATTTCATTATGCACCACATTGCCTGCTCTGACAAGGGAAAATATACGAAAAAAGCCCTGCAAAGCGCCTGCCAGGCCGCTTTTGGCTTGCCCCGCATCGCAAAATAGGCTATAACTAGGTGGTATCAGATATGAAAAATCTCCTGTTCAGTATACTATTATGCTCTCTGAGTCTTTGCGAGGCTCAGCAGTCCGGTGTATCCGTACGCCTGCATAGTTGCAGAACAGAGTTCCGCACGCACTATAACACATCTGCCCCCGGACTTTCATGCACATTGGAGCTCATTCCGCCCCCTGGCATGAAGATGTGCGAGAGTGCCATGCTGAGTGGTACTGTGAAAGTGAAAGATGAGCGCACGACCCACATGGCGGAGCGTAATGCCATCATCATTACCCCCGACAATCGAGCCTTTACCACCATTACGTGCAACACTCGCCCTACGGGTGGCCGCATCGAGATTCAGGGGGAGCTGCAAGTCACGGTTGCGGAGGAGCGCACACCGGTGAATACCGTTGAAGTGGATATGCTGAAGAAAGCCACTCACGACTTCGGCGTTGCAACAGTCACCATCGCTCCAGCTGCCAGCAATTCTCAAAAACACAACCGTGAGGGCTCCATCATTCGCAATGCGGACTTATCCCTCACCTGCAATGGCGGCCTGGTTATCCGGCGCGTAGAGCGTGTGTGGTGTGGCATCAATGGCGAACAACACACACAGCCCACAGAGCTGGAGCCCACTGGGAGTAATACCTATGAGCTGCACCTCTGGGCCGCGATGCCGAAAGAGACGCTCAGTTTCGTCTTCGTAAAATCCCCTCGCCGCGAAAAGGTAAACTTCAACATGCCGGTTCGTCTGGGCGAAATCGAGAAATAATATCACGCATCATGAAGCTTCATCGTCTAGCGCCACTTTTGCCTCTCGTTGCCTGTACTGCACTTGCCAGCGAGGCGTCCCTGCCGCAGGTTGTCAAAGCCTCACCGCAGAGTGTTGAATGCTTCTACCAGCCGGAGGGCGAAAATCCTACACGTTGCCGGGTGCGCCTGCATCTTACCCCGGCAGAGGGCTACAGCATCCAGATGACTAAACCGGAGCTGCCGCTCGTCGGTCGTGATGGCAAGGGAAACCTCATGTTCGGAGTATTCCGCGAGTGGGAGATCTGCTTTGGCGACATAAAGAATACGAATTGCATTATAGCCGTATATGATTTCCGCGCTATGCCCAAGGGCGGTCAAATTCGTTTTAGTACCAAGGTAGATATCCCCGTTACCTGCGGTGAGCAGCAACATGCAGATGTCAAGTTCAGCCCGACCGAAAGCGGTACGCTGAGCGTGAATGGTATTGATTTTCATATTACCCCTTCCGATGGTAATGATGCCGACCCCGACAACACGGCATTTACGGTTGAATACGATTCTGCCAAAAAGGCGAATATAGCAGGTATCACCATCTGCGATTCGAAAGGCAAACCGCTGCCGGTTAACATCGTAGAAGGCGTTTATCATGAGAACGAGAAGAAAGTGCGCGCGACTTACGTATTAAGCAGCAAACATTCCTCCCTGTTATTCCGCCTCGCTACCTACAAACCGGTAGGCTCTGCTGAAGTACTGGTTAAATTCTCTGCCCGAATTGGCAGATAAGAGGATTACCAAGCGCAATACTCTGATTTTATCATTGACAAAAAGCCCTGTCAGTGATAGTCTCAGCCCATGTTACAGGAGGATTTGATTCAGGAAATCGCGCGCCTCAAAACCGAGCGCAATGCCATTATCCTTGCCCACAGCTACCAGCGCCCCGAGATTCAGGATATCGCAGACTTCGTTGGCGATTCTCTGGCCTTGGCCCGCAAAGCACAAGAAGCAGAGTGCGAGGTGATTGTATTCTGCGGTGTTCATTTCATGGCAGAGACTGCCTGCATCCTCAATCCCTCCCGCACCGTACTACTGCCCGATTTGAATGCTGCCTGCTCCCTGGAGCAGAGCTGCCCGGCAGATGAGCTGGCCGCATTCCTGGAGCAAAACCGCGACAAGAATTACTACGTGGTTGCCTATGTGAACTGCTCTATCGGCGTGAAGGCTCTGGCAGACGTTATCGTGACCAGCGGCAACTCTCAGCGCATTATCGAAACCGCACCCTCCGAGCGCCCCATTCTCTTCGTACCCGACCGCAATCTGGGTGCCTGGACCTCTCGCAAGGTTGGCCGTGAGATGACGCTCTGGAATGGCGCCTGCCACGTGCACGAACAATTTACCCGCGATAAGGTGCTGGAGGTGAAAGCCCAGTACCCGGATGCTCCCATTGTATGCCACCCCGAGTGTCAGGAGCCTATCCGCCTGCTGGCAGACCACATCTGCTCCACGGAAAAGATGATTCCCTACTGCAATGAGAGCGAGGCGAAGCGCTTCATCATTGTGACAGAGAGCGGTATCCTGCACCGCCTTCGCAAGCTGGTACCCGACAAGGAGTTTATCGGCGTTGGTACCGAAAAGTGCTCCTGCGCCGAGTGCGAATACATGAAACTGAATACCCTCGAGAAAATCCGCAACTGCCTGCGCGATATGACTCCCGAGGTCCGCGTGCCGGAAGAGCTGCGTCTGCGTGCCGAGAAGCCGCTGCTGCGCATGCTGGAGCTTTCCAAGTAAAGCCCCCCCCTGCCCATGAATATAGCCCCCTACATTCTCGCTAATGGCAACTGGATATCCATGGCTCAGTACATGGAGCTTGCCCTCTATGATGAGATAGGCGGCTATTACAGCAAGAATATCGCCAATATCGGCTTCCGTGGCGATTTTTCCACCTCCGCCACCATGTGCGACCTACTTGCACGCAGAATCGTACAGCAGTGGCGTGAAGCCTGCAAGGCGCATTCCCGCCGCCTGCCTATTATCGAAATTGGTGGAGGCAATGGCGACATGGCTATGGCCATTTGCCGCAATATGTCGTGGATGGAGCGCATTTTCTCCCGCTACCTCATGGTCGACCGCTCACAAGCGCTCCGCAACCTCCAGGGCATGGTGGGTGGACACTCCGTCTCTGTGTTCAGTACCGTTGAAAAGGCGCTCAAAAAGGCCGATGGCTGCGCTTTTATCTTCAGCAATGAGCTGCCGGATGCATTCCCTGCTCGTCAATTCGTCCATCAAGGCGGCGAATGGCTTGAGCTAGGTGTAGCCGTAGTAAACGGCCAGCTGGTACGCCAGGCCGACAGGCGTCCCCTGCCTGCGTCGTCAGCCTTTGCACGCTGGGCTCAGGAAGGCCAGATTATTGAGGTACACGAAAGCTACGCCGAATGGTTTGCAGAGTGGCAGAAGATGTGGAAATGCGGCACTATGCTCACCATCGACTACGGCCAGCTCTGCGATAAACTCTACTACCGCCGCCCCCAAGGCAGCCTGCGAGGCTACAAGGCTCATACGCTGCTGAATGTAGAGGAGCTGCTCACCATGGCAGGCCACTGCGACATTACAGCGGATGTCAACTTTACCGACCTCATCAACCTGGCACAAGGCTGCAAGGGGGATGTCGTGCAGTACATGAGCCAGCGTGAGTTCCTGCTGCCTCTGGCAGATACCTCCGTACCGGAGGAGGCACACCTCATTGCCGTACCCGGTGCCGGCAATTATTTCAACGTCCTTCTCCAACACCGTTTCGATGCGTGAGGCGCTTTACGTCAACGGCGCATGCGTACATGCCGACAATCTGGAGGCCTGGAGCGCCGATAAAACCGGCATAGCCGCCGAACTGGGGCTTTTTCTTGCAGAGTGGTACGCCCCTGCTCCTACCATACTGTTACAGACCAGCGGGTCTACCGGCACCCCCAAGCAAATGCAGGCAAGCAAAGAAGCCATGCGCGCCAGCGCACGCATGACTTGCGAGTACTTCGGACTTACCCCCGACAAAACCGCCCTGCTATGCCTTCCGTTGCGTTATATCGCCGGTAAGATGATGGTGGTACGTGCACTTGTAAGCGGCTGCAAGCTGATACTCGCGGAGCCCTCATCCACCCCCCTGGCAGGCCTGAGCGAGACAATAGATTTCGCGCCCCTGGTTCCCATGCAGGTAGCCAGTACGCTGAAAGCGGCTGAGGGGGCGGAGCAGCTCAGCCGTGTACGCCATATCCTGCTCGGCGGCGGTTTTGTCGACACCTCCCTTACCAGAGCATTGCAGTGCCTGCCCTCGCAGGTCTATGCCTCCTACGGCATGACGGAAACACTCTCCCACATTGCACTGCGGCATGTCAATGGTATACAGCGCTCCGAGTGGTACACACCGCTCACCGGGGTTATGGTTGAGCTCACAAACGCCAGCACTCTGGCTATCACAGCGCCTCATGTCGGTGCCCTGCGCCTCGCCACGAACGACCTGGCAGAAATAGCCCCGGATGGCAGATTTCGCATTCTGGGACGCCGCGACAGCGTTATCAATAGCGGAGGCGTAAAGATACAGGCCGAAGAGGTGGAACAGGCTCTGAGCGCCGTTACCGGGCTCACGCTGCTGGTGCTCCCAGCACCGCATTCCGAGCTGGGCGAATGCGTCGCCCTCCTGTGGGAAGGCGATACCGAAGCTGAAGCCGCGCTGCAAACCGCTATCGCCACCCTACCCCCATACCATCGTCCGCGCATAGTTCGCCATGTTCCCCAAATACCGCGCACCGATACCGGCAAACTGAATCGCAAAGCCGCACAATCGGCCCAACAATGGTAGCGCCAAGCTGCCCAAACCCGGAGGGAGAAACGCCTCGACTCGCCTTACAGGCAAAAAAACGGAGCAAGCTGTTACCAACCTGCTCCGTTATTTTGAAAATCAACCTGGCCTCAGGGCATCGGGAAAGACTTATTGAAGGCGCTCACCTCTGCGCGAAGTGAATCGTAGGCACCCTCCGTCTCGTGCACCTTCTGGCCGGCAAGGATAGCCAGACAGCGAGCGATGTACTCAGCCACCTTACGCACGTCCTCCTCCTTCATGCCACGAGTCGTGACAGCGGGCGTACCGATACGGATACCGGAAGGCTTGGCCGTAGTGCCCTTGTCGTAGGGAATGGCGTTCTTGTTGACCGTGATGCCCACCTTGTCGAGAGCAATCTGAGCCTCGGCGCCATTCAGCCCCTTCACGCTGAGGTCTACCAGGAAGCAGTGATTATCCGTGCCACCGGCAACGATACGGAAACCGCGGGAAGCCAGCTCAGCAGCCATAGCCTTGGAGTTCTTCACCACCTGAGCAGCGTACTCACGGAACTCGGGCTTGAGCGCCTCACCCAGACAGGCAGCCTTAGCGGCAATCACGTGCATCAGCGGGCCACCCTGCAGGCCGGGGAACGTGGCGCTGTTGAGTTTCTTAGCCCACTTCTCCTTGCAGAGCACCATACCGCCACGCGGGCCGCGAAGGCTCTTGTGAGTGGTGGTGGATACGAAATCAGCGTAAGGCACGGGGGACGGATGAGCACCACCAGCCACAAGACCGGCAATGTGAGCCATATCCACAAACATGATAGCGCCTACCTCGTCGCAAATCTCGCGGATGCGCTTGAAGTCAATCGTGCGGGAGTAAGCAGAAGCACCGGCCAGAATCAGAGCGGGCTTGCACTCGCGGGCCTTGGTAGCCATATCCTCGTAGTCGATGCACTCGGTCTCAGGGTTCACGCCGTAGTGTACCACATTGTACTGCTTACCAGAGAAGTTGGCAAAGAAGCCGTGGGAAAGGTGGCCACCGCAAGCGAGGTCCATGGTCAGAATGGTATCGCCGGGGTTGATGCAGGCGTGGTAAACGCTCATGTTGGCCTGAGAGCCGGAGTGAGCCTGCACGTTTGCAAAGTCGCAACCGAAGAGAGCGCAGGCGCGGTCAATGGCCAGCTGCTCTACCTTGTCCACAACCTCGCAGCCACCATACCAGCGCTTGGAGGGATAGCCCTCGGCATACTTGTTGGTCAGCACGGAGCCCTGAGCCTCCATCACGGCGGGAGAAGCGAAGTTCTCGGAAGCAATCAGCTCAATGTTGTTGCGCTGGCGGTTGTGCTCCTCCTCGATGTAAGCGGCAAGCTCAGGATCGGAGGAAGCCAGCGTAGAACCGGAAGCCTTGGCCAGACGACGCACGTGACGGCCGCCCTCGAACTCAGCATCGAGCCAGGTGTGCAGCAGGTCATCAATATCGTCGGCCGTTACGAAAGCGGAAGCGATGCACATGACGTTGGAGTCATTGTGCTGGCGGGACAGAGCAGCTACCTGCGGAGTGCGGGTAAGCGTAGCACGAATGCCCTTCCAACGGTTGGCGGCAATGCTCATACCCAGACCGGAGAAGCAAATCAGAATACCACGGTCAGCGCGACCATCTGTCACGCGCTTGCAGACATCGTTAGCGTAGTCGGAATAATCGCAGGACTCTTTAGTAAAAGGGCCCACGTCATCTACCGTGTACCCCCAACCGGTGAGGATTTCCACGGCTACTTCCTTCAGCTCCACACCCTTGTGGTCTGAACCAATTGCAATGCGAAGGTTAGTATTCATACGAATGGCACGCCTGTTGTGCGCGAGCATTCTAGCACAAGGCGAGCCATTTAGCAAGCGTATTTTATACGAATCTTAGTCCTCGTGTTCGAGGGTCTGGCGCAGACGCGAGGAGCCAAAGAACGCCGGTTGTACCTCGTCCTGCAAGTAATGAGTCACGCGATCCATGATGTGAACCAACACCTCAAGCTCCGGCGAAAAGAGGAACATATCTTCCTCGTAACTGCGGCTCACTCCGGTGTTTCGCACAATATCGCGCATCTGCCCATTCAGGCGAGCCAGTTGCAGCGCAGCTACGTCAGCCGAGTTGCGGTCCTGCACCATGGAGATAACCGCCACCCACTGCTGCATAATGGGGCGCAGCTCGCGTGTTGCCTTCATGACGCTCGGTATCGCTTCCGGATCCACCTGCATGTTCATGTTCTCCAGCACATCGCGTACAGCCAGCAGCCCCTCAATCAATCGGGGAGACTCATAATAATCAGCATGACGCAGAGCCAGAGCTCCCCAGGCCTGGAGCAAGCGGGCAGTGTGTCGGCGCTTCCCCGTCAGGTACAGCATACGGAGCTCACGCTGTGCCGCACCGGCATTCGGAGTGCTCAGCGCGGCCAGTTTTTCGGAGCAAGACGCCATGAACGGAGTGAAAGTCTCCAGCATGTTCGCTGCGGCATCTGCGCTGGGCTTATCCTTGACGGCATTCAGCAAGGTGGTCAAATCCTCCATGGCCTGCCACATCTCAGCCAATGGGCTCACGAAGGGCTTCACCTCGGCCAGTTCGGCTTCATTCGGTTGCGGCAGGAACGGTCGCATCACTTTCTGCAGCTCAGTCGAGCCAAAGCACGAGGTGCCGCGCAGCAGAAGTAAATCGTATGGCTCAGCTTTCAACTGATGCACCCCCACACGCTCAATAAGGCTCTGAATGCGAGGCGCTGCTGCATCCGCACTCTGACGGTCTGCCACATACATGAGAATGGGTGACAGCGAAGCTGGCTGATGCTGGGCAACAGCCATCGGTGCCGCCATCGCAAGAGTAAGGAGAGAGAAAATCGGCTTCATGATTCGGGAAAGGTGTGATTCTGTTTTTCCTGTGGTGTAGGTTCAAACTCAAGCAAAAGCGCTTCTGTTTTGTCTTTAAGTGCCTGACATGCCCACTTGTCCGGCAACGGCTGAGGTTGCGCCTTGTGCTTCAATAACAGACGAAGTTTCTGTAACTCGTCATTACCATTAGCGACAGTTTCCTGGATGGCAAGCATATCGAGGAGCTGAGCAACAGCCGTTTTACCTGTACCATGCTCAGCCAGCAGCTCCGTATCTGCCCCCAACGCCAGCAGTTGTTCAACGACTTCCAAATCGCCCGACACCGCCGCTAATTGCAGGTAAGTGGCACTTGAACGCGTATCGTTCACATTGATTCGCCCTTCATTAACCAGGCGCACGAAAACGTCCATCGCCACATTATCGCTTACGCATTGTTCGACAGGCAACCATGTGCGTTCCCCCTGGCTGCAAATCTCCAGGGGCATACCATGCTCCAGGAGCCACTCCAGAGTCGCGCCTTCATCATCCGCGGCAGAAACAGCCTCATAAAGCATGACATCGGCTTTCACTTCGGCGCCCTGGCTCACCAGCCACTCGGCAACAGCAAAAATCTCTTCCTGCGGCAGACTGGACATATTGCAGAGCACCACACTCAGCAACGTATTACCCAATTTCGTAGCCTTGTTGACCTGGTAACCACGCGCCACAAACACCTTCATGGCCTCCCAGTGTCCCATTTCAGCGGCAATATGCGGCAGAGAATAGACAGTCTCCTCCTTCAGCCTGTTTTCTGTCACATCCGCCGGGGCTGCCACAAACTCGCGCAGCATGGTATTCCACTTCTTGGCATGCGGCAGCGTGCAGATGTCGCGCCTCATAGCCCATGCAAAGGAATTCTCAGCCGGCACTTTCTCGCCAGCCTCAACCCAGTGTTCATACATTTCACCCAGCTCGGTTAAGGTGTTGTTATCAAAGCGCAGGGCGGATTCAAATGCATTGAGAGCACGACGTTCCTCCGCGCTCCAATGCTCGGCGTACTTCATATCCCCACGCAGCAGCCAGCCATAAAGAGCCCACCCGGTAACAAACATGCCGACCATGCTCAAGAAAGCGATGCAAACCATCATGAACATCATGGCAAATGCCGAGATGTTCATAAAAAGACGCACAGACGCCCCTTTGCCACCACTGCCAAGCTGGGTATCAATCATACTACCATGCATTTATAGCATACTTCTGCCGCCATGACAAGCTCTCACTTCATTTTGCGAGCGAGAAAACCTGCGGCAACTACGGCAAGGCCACCTGTCAGGAACACAGCCTGCGGCCCACCGGAGAGCGTCCATATCACGCCACCAATGATACCGTAGGTGATGGAAGCCACGTGATTGATAGCGATGCCGGTATAGATACACGGCGTAATATCGCTGCGGCGGTCACCACAGATACGAGCGATGTATGTCGTACGAGCCATCCCCAGGTCAAACAACACCTTATCGAGCACAAAACAGCAGCCTACCACTGCCACAGCCCAGTGTGCAGGCAGTAAGTCAGGGGCGAAAGCATAGGCCAGGCAGAGCAACGACAACGCAATGCTATCGAAAATCGTCACCCGCTTCTCGCCGAAGCGGCGAATACTCCAGCCAATGAGCGGCTGCGTAAAGAGTCCAATCACGCCGGCGCACAGCATAATCATGCCGATGCGCGAGGGAGATTGTTGCAGCGTATTCACCATGAGCCAATAGCCAAACGTGATATACAGCTGTTTGCGAATGCCATGCAGGGTTTCAATTCCATAGTAAACGGCATATTCACGGCGCAGAATAAAGTTCTCGCGAATGCTTTTACGGCGAGGGAACTCCGGTGTACGAATGCAGAATAACAGGGTGGCAGCTACCAGGAAAATGCCGATGATGAGGATGTAATCCCACGTAAAGTTTGTGTTCACCTTCCATTTCAGCCAGATGAAGAGAGCGCCCATCAGCGTTGCCGCTGTTCCCAGCGCACGCATCTGCCCCAGGCGCAGGCTGCGATTCTCTGGGCGAGCGGTGTGCATCACAATGGAATCCACGGTACCCATGAGAATATGCAGGCCGAGGCTGGCGGTCAGCACGCAGAGACTCAGCTGCCAGAGGCTC
>JAFOZZ010000108.1 GCA_017390945.1 Akkermansia sp. | reverse complement strand
TGGGAAACAGCCCAACCATGTTCGTAACAGGAGCCTAGATTATTTAAAGAGGTCATGCATCCCTGACTGATAGCCTTTTGATAGCATTTCACGGCTTCTTCGTATGACTGCTGCACGCCGGTTCCGGCTTCATAGCAATGCCCTAAGTTGCCTAGTGCGGCAGTGTGACCTTGTTCAGCCGCTTTGCGATACCATTTCACGGCTTCTTCGTATGACTGTTGAACCCCATTTCCGCTATAATAGTGAAATCCTAAGTCGTTTTGAGCATAAGGGTGCCCTTGTTCCGCAGCCTTCTGTAACCACTTTATTGCTTTCGTATAGGACTGTTCTCCCGCCTTTCCCATGGCATAGTATTGTCCCAGTAGCGTTTGAGCGGAGGCGTGGCCTTGGTTCGCTGCTTCCTGATAATAAGCAGCGGCAGAGGCATAGTCGCCCCTAGCTTCACATTGTATTCCCTTTTGATAAATGAGCTCGGCTCTATCTTCCTCGGTACAGCTTGTGAAAACGGGAAGTAGCATGCTGCCGACTAACAAGGAAAGTGTGATTCTTTTCATGGACATATAAACAATTTGAGTTATTACATTTTTACCTGTATGGATAATTTATCACACGATAGATTGCTTTCCAAGCTAAAAAATGAGGGATAAAAACGCAGGAGGCAAGAGAAAGAAAGCGCCCTATGGCACCCGCTCGCAATTACGTTGATTTACCCCACCCAGCCGAGCATCAGTGCACGTTCAAGCGCGGGGGCTGAATTACGCGGGCTGTTTGCCCGCTAAGCGGGCAGCAATGGCTGAGTTTTTGCTTGCGTGGGTAGGGCGGGTGGGGTAGAATGGGCGCATGAGCAAGCTGGATGACCTTTTCGCTTTTCTGAGTATTCCGAGTGTATCTGCCGTGGCCGAGTATGCGCCTGAGGTAGAGCGCTGTGCCGATTTTCTGGTAACGAAGCTCTCTTCGCTGGGCTTTGATGCCGTGAAGCACATGACGAACATTCACCCCATTGTGGTGGCTCATAGCCCCAAGGTGGAGGGTAAGCCCACGGTGCTGATTTATGGCCACTACGATGTGATGCCCGTAGACCCGCTCAACGAGTGGCATAGCGACCCCTTCAAGCCCGAGGTGCGCGATGGCCGCGTGTATGCCCGTGGCGCCTCCGATGACAAGGGCGAGATTATGGCTCACATTCTGGGTGTGGAGGAGATTATCCGCAAGGATGGCGCACTGCCGCTCAATGTCATCTTCCTGCTGGAGGGTGAGGAGGAGCGCGGCAGCACGAGCCTGTTCGAGTTCATGCAGAAGCCCGAGGCTAAGGAACTGCTGGCCTGCGACGTTATCGTGGTGAGCGATACGGGCATGGCCGCTCCGGATGTACCCTCGCTTTCCTATGGCCTGAAGGGGCTGTGCTGCTTCGAGCTGGAGGTGTCCGCTCCGTGCATGGACCTGCACTCCGGTATTTTCGGTGGTGCCGTGGCCAACCCCATTACTACGCTGTGCGAGATGGTAGCCAGCACGCACGATGCCGACAACCACGTGACGGTGGAGGGCTTCTATGATGGCGTGAGCGATATCGCTGAGTGGGAGCGCGAGAGCTGGCGCCGCGTGCCCGGCATGAGCAATGCCGAGCTGGCAGAGCTGACCGGCGTGCCCGAGCTGCGCACCGAGACCGGCTACACCGGCGCTGAGTGTGTGTATGCCCGCCCCACGTTCGAGCTCAATGGTATTTCCGGTGGCTACGAGGGCGAGGGCTCCAAGACCGTCATTCCCACCAAGGCTGTGGCCAAGATGAGCTGCCGCCTTGTTCCCGGCCAGAACCCCGATGATATTCTGGACAAGGTGGAGGCGCACTTCCGCAAGGTATGCCCCCCGAGCGTGCGCATGAAGTTCACCCGCCAGCATGGTGGCGAGGCCTACCTGAGCGACCCGCACTCCGCCTGGGGTAAGGCCGCCCAGCAGGCGCTGGAGACGACCTTTGGCAACCCGCCCGTGCTGGTGCGCGAGGGTGGCTCCATCCCCATCATTGCGGAGGTGTCCAAGGTGCTGGGCAAGGATGCTATCTTCCTGGGTATGGACTTGCCGGACGCTCGCATCCACTCGCCGAATGAGAACATGCGCGTGGAGATTTTCGAGAAGGGCATCACCATGGCCGAGACGCTGCTGCGCCTGATGGCCGTAGCGCAGTAAGCTACTACCGGGCTTCGGTTTGCCATGAACGCCGTTGAGATTCAGGACGTGCACAAGACCTTCCCCGGGCACTGGGGAAGGGGGGGCGTGTACGCAGTGAAGGGGGTAAGCCTTAGCATTCCCCAGGGCGGCGTGTACGGGCTCATTGGCCCGAATGGCTCGGGCAAGAGCACGATTATGAAGGCTCTCGTGGGGCTCCTGGCGCCGGATGCCGGGAGCTGCCGCGTGTTCGGCAAGCCCGCTACTGCCGCCGCCAACCGCCGCGAGATTGGCTTCCTGCCTGAGAATCCGTACTTTTACAAGTTCCTCACCGGCGAGGAAACGGTGCGCTTTTATGGCCGCCTGTGTGGCCTGCGTGGGGCAGAGCTGAAGGCGCGCACGCAAGAGATGCTGGAGCTGGCCGGCTTGACGGAGGCTGCACATCGCCGCCTGGGGGGATACTCCAAGGGCATGTTGCAGCGCGTGGGCTTGGCGCAGGCGCTTGTGCAGCGCCCGCGCTTGCTAGTGCTGGATGAACCCACCGCCGGCGTGGACCCCATTGGCTCTCGCGCGATTCGCGATATTATTCTGAACCTCAAGGAGCAGGGGATGACTGTGTTCCTCTGCTCGCACCTCTTGGAGCAGGTGCAGGAGATATGTGACCGCGTGGGTATCCTCTACCGAGGCGTGATGATTGCTGAGGGGACGATGGATGAGCTGACGCGCGACCAATCGCGCACCGAGCTTACGCTGCGCAATCCCTCGCCGGAGCTGCTGGAAAAGCTCCGCGACGTGGCCGGGGAGGCTTTTGTATCGGCCTCTCCCGCCCGCAACTCGCTGGAGAGTGTGTTCCTGCGCGGTATACAGGAGAAGCTGCGGGAACAGCAGGAGGGGCAGAAATAAGCGCTCGTTTGATTATCCCATCATTACCCGAAACGATGAAAAAACGCAGGCGATATATCATTGGCATGACCTCGGTGTTGTTAGGCGGTCTGGCGCTCATCACGGCGTCTGTGGCGTGGTCGCATTTCTGCTCGGAGCTGCCGTTCGTTCGCTCATGGGAGAATCCTAATGATGTGTATGTGGTGTGGAGTAAACTGACACCGCAGAATGTGAATGATATGCTCCTCATTGGCAGCGAGACCGGCCGTTATAGCTACACCCCCTTGCAGCAAGCTGTCGTAGATGAAAATGTAGAGGCCGTGAAGCTTTGCCTGCAACTGGGCGCCGATGTGGAGAAACGGGTGGATAGCATGCACTATGTGCAGGTGCTGCGGAAAGATGGCAAATCTGTTTTTTATGATGTGCCATCGTATACGCCGCTCCACCTGGCTGTGCTGAGGGGAAATGCCGAAATCGTTACGCTCCTGCTGGATGCCGGCGCGGATGTGGAATGCCGTTTTTATTCTGAAGGCTGGAGCCCGCTTATGTTAGCAGCTCACCTCGGCAGCACGGAAATGCTTCAGCTCCTCCTCAGCCGTGGCGCAAATCCCCATGCTGTGACGGAACCACCCTACTGCCTGGAGAAATGCTATTGCGGTAAAACACCCCTCGATATCGCTACCTCCGCCGGCCATGCCTCCTGTGCCGATTTGCTGCGTTCTCCCCGAGCTTTATAACGGCCCGCGCCCGTCTTCGCCCTGCGGGCTACGCCGAGGCAAGCCAGCGGGGCAATTTCACTAAGCGCCAGCTTAATTTCACTGCTCGCCTTGCGAGCAATTTCACTCATGCCGCCCGCGGCATGAATTTAACCGGCGAAGCGCCGCGAAGCCGAATGCTCTACTTTCAACATTAAACATCAAACTTTAAACATCAAAAAAGCAGCGTATGCGCTGTGGTGAGCGCATACGCTGCTGATATTTTTGTGGCTTCGTTCGGTATTAGAAGCTGTAGGAAGCGCCTACGTTTACGCGGTGCTCCTTCTTGTCGTCTGCGGTCTCGAAACCGTAGTTGCCACGGAGAGCCCAGTTAGTATTGAGCTGATACTGAGCACCGGCGGAAATGGTGGCACCCGTGCGGCCGGGGTTGGCGCCGCTGCCGTAGGTGAAACCATCCAGCTCCACGGAGGGATTGTGGCGCATGGTATCATTGTACATGGATACCTCACCGTAGACAGTAGTCTTGCTGGTAAGGCGATAGTTGATGCCGGCACCCAGCATCAGGCGCAGATTCTGCAGGGAGTCTGCCTCCACGCGGTCCGTGCTGTCATCGCTCTGAGCGTAGTACTGAGCACCCACAAAGGCGGAGATGGAAGTGCGGTCGTTCAGCTGGTATGCATAGGTGGCACGGGCGTCCAGCTGTACATTATCCTGCGTCCAGTCTGCCCCCAGCTCATTGTTGTCGGAGGTGGTGCTACCAGCGGCCACGCTCCAATCGAGAGCCACAGTGCCGCGGTTGCCAAGCTTCCAGTTGGCGGCGCGACCATATACGGCGGCGTGCCAGCTGTCCTGGTTCACCTTAGAGCAGCTGAAGGGAGACACCTTACCGAAGTCGTAACCAAAGGCAACACCGATGCTCTTGCCGCTGGCGAACTGGTACTCAGCACCAATAGCGGCACCATAGAGAGAAGAATCAGAGCCGGAGAAATCGCTGGAGCTCTGCTGGCGATCGAAGCTGCTGTATACCGTACCCCAGGCAATATGGCGGCCGGAGGGAACAACACCATACTTCTCATCAATCGGAGTAAGGTCTACGGCGTTCTCGCGCGGACCCCACAGGGTGCTCGTGAAGGCCTGGGAGGATTTGAATACGCCCCAGTTAGCTGCCTGTACAGCATTGAACAGCGGGTCGCGAGTCAGCAGAAGCTGCTCGTTCAGAGTCAGGATGATGCTGCCATCTTCGTCTGTGATGATGCTCATGCCGTTGATTTCCTCAGGCAGGATGAACTTCACCTGACCCTGGGGCGTGGCTGCACGGCTGTATGCGGCGGCGGTCTCAATGCCATCGCCAGTGGCCAGCAGCATGTATTTGCCGGCCTTGAGGTTGCCGTTCACGGTCAGCTGTACCTCGTAGTCAGAACCATCAGCCGTAGCTACATTGACCGAACCGGCGGTAATTGCCGCCTTCGTGGTATAGAGCTCCGAAAGCCCCATCGTCAGGTTGCCGCTCTTCAGAGTCAGCGTACCACTTACGTCAATTGTGCCTTCGTTGTGCAGGTTGCCACCGTCTAAAGTAAAGTTCTTGGCTTTAATTGTACCGGCGTTGTTTACAACGCATTTGAAATCAGTGGGAATTTCTTTTCCTCTAAAAATCGCAGCAGTTAAGTCATCATTGCCAAAAGAACTGTATACGCCCATATTGCCTGTGGTCGACAGCTCAGAGAGAGAGTCAATTTCAACATAGACAGGATTTGCACCACCTCGGTCTTTCGGTACACCAAAAATAATAGAACCGACAGTCACCTTGCCTCCATTTGTAATGTAGAGCTCAGTAGAGCCCGCTACAGTACCACCACTTGCGGAATTATAAGGAGAATGCTTTTTGGAGCCCCAGCCAAGATTCAAAGCATTCTTAACTGAGATAAGAGAACCTTCTCCGTCTACTGTGATTGT
>JAFOZZ010000107.1 GCA_017390945.1 Akkermansia sp. | reverse complement strand
GGCGCTGCCCGCAAGGATGGCTCCTGGAGCACGAAGAAGGAATTCTCCATGCTCGTAGAGGGCACGGATGAGAAGAGCGCCAAAACAGCCCGCAAGGGTGCGCTGCAGTACTACAGCCAGATTGCCGGCAAGGGTACTCAGCCTGCAGACCTGGAACTCATCGAGGAAAGCACAGAGGAGGTGACCGACTCCGTGCGCTACAACCCCGCCAATGGCTCCCTGGTGACGGAGGCCCGTTCCTTCAACCTGATGTTCAAGACCACCATCGGTGCCACCTCCGATGAGAACGACCCCGCCAGCACCGGCTGGCTGCGTCCGGAGACGGCCCAGAGCATCTTCTGCCAGTACAAGAACATCCTCGATTCTTCCCGCAACAAGATTCCCTTCGGCATCGCCCAGATTGGTAAGTCTTTCCGCAACGAAATCAACCCGCGCAACTTCACCTTCCGCTCCCGCGAGTTCGAGCAGATGGAGGTGGAATACTTCTGCAAGGGCGAGGACGGCTTCCGCCTGACCGACGAATGGCTGGAGAAGAGCCTCCAGTTCTACGAGAATATCGGTATCGCCCGCGATAAGATTCACATCCTCGACGTGCCGGATGAAGAGCGCGCCTTCTACTCCAAGAAGACCTACGACCTGGAGTACGAATTCCCCTTCGGCGTGCAGGAGCTCATGGGTATCGCCTACCGCACCGATTATGACCTGGGCCGCCACCAGGAAGGCTCCGGCAAGCCCATGGAGTACTTCGACGAGGCTACCCGCGAGCGTTTCATCCCCCACGTGGTGGAACCCTCTGCCGGTTGCGACCGCTCCGTGCTGGCCGTTATCTGCGAAGCCTTCGACGAAGAGGAACTGGGCAAGGACGGCAAGAGCGATATCCGCACCGTCATGCACTTCCACCCCCGCATGGCTCCCATCAAGGCCGCTATCTTCCCGCTGCTCAAGAAGAACGCTGAGCAGGTGCGCATCGCCCGCGAAATCGAGGCTGAGCTGCGTCCCTTCATGAACGTGTTCTACGATGAGGCCGGTGCTGTGGGCCGCCGCTACCGCCGCCAGGACGAAGTGGGTACTCCCTTCTGCATCACGGTAGACTTCGAGACCCTGGGCGAGGAAGGTGATCCCGCCCTCAAGGACACGGTGACCATCCGCCACCGCGATTCCATGGAGCAGGAGCGCGTCGCTATCAGCGAGCTGCTGCCCTGGCTCCTGAAGCGCATTCACTGATTTTAACCCGTAAGGCCCGCAGGTGCCCAGGCATCTGCGGGCTTTTTTGCACCCATGATTACAGAAGGTGAACAGACCCGCCTGCAGGCAGAACTGCTGCCCGGGGAAACTCTGCTGTGGCAGGGTCGCCCGCAGCTGCCGGTGGTAAACAGCGCCACGCTGCCGCTTTTTCTGCTGGCGCCGCTTTGCCCGCTATTGTTGCTTATTCCGCTTATGCAGCAGCGGCAGCTGCGCCGCACGCTGTATCTGCTGACAGACCGCCGCATTCTGGTCTATCGCGCCAACTGGTGGCGCGGTGTGCAGCGGCATGCCTGGCCGCTGGAGCCGGGCATCATCACCGCCCGTGTGCAGCGCCCCCGGGGCAGGGGAGACCTGGTCATGGAATATACCTACGGCCACCGCGTTTCCCCCGATAAGGGATTTCTCAATGTGCCCGATGCCATGCACGTGGCGCGGTTGATTGATGAGGCAGAGAAGAGGCTGAATTGCCCGTGAATTGTAGCCCCCGGCAGGGGCTTCGCATCGGGCTTGTTTTTTTTCTCCGGCGAGAGCCAAGGTCAAAGTCGCTTTAGCGACGACGGCGGCGGGCGCAGAGAGCCACCAGTGCCGCCAGGCTCAGGGTTGTCGTTGCCGGCTCGGGCACCTGGATCCATAGCAGATTACCTGAAACCTTACTGCCCACAAAGGTAGAGGTTACCCAGTCGGAATTCAGATTACGACCTTTGGAATCGGTAAGCGAGAACTTGGTATTCGCCCCAATCGAGCCGGAAGCAAAATTATTCGCGCTCTCAAACAGGAACTGACCACTCGAGCCCCCCACCTGAATGGCCACGAACTCCATGCCCATGCTATACGCCTTCGCCCAGAGGTCATCTGCCAGAATCAAGGTAAGCCCTGTACCCGTCACGTTCACATTCTGGAACTGGTCGGCATATACATGCAGAATCTGTGCACCATTGGAACTGGTGTAAACCGTACCGCCGGACGTTGTCAGCTCCACCGTAGTATTCGCACCTACGGTCACAGTCTCGCCGGCCTTAATCGTTGTCGGCATCTCACCAAGCCCCTGCGCCGCTACAGCTGCTACAGAGGGCAATTTTATATCTCCTGATGAAGTAGCACCCAACACCGCAGAATTCTTATCAACCAGCACGGCTTCTGTCAAATCCAGAGAACAGGCACTGTGCAGCAGCACCACGCTGTTGTGCAGCTCTGTCTGGTGAATCTTCAGGTTAGTTGCCGTCCCCGTGGTAGAAACAGCGGCATTGGTGACAACAGATGTCTCAGCAGCTGTTCCGCCCAGCTCCACCTGCGTACCGGAATCGTAATCTTTCATATTCAGGTTCGTGATGCTGGCCGTTTCAGCGCCGCGGTGCGTCACTGCTGTTTCCACGCTGCTCATATCCAGGGTCGTTTTTTCAACGCTGGTGGTATTCTTCAGCACGCCGCCAATCAACACATGTCCGCCATCTTTCAGCGTAACCTTATCGACCTGATATTCCTGGACATTCTTAAATAGATTATCCGTAAACTGAATGGCAGACTGATTTCCCTGCACATTCACCACCAGCTGTTCCTCGTAGAGCGGCGCCGGTTCGTCGGCACTGGCGGCAGAGGAATCAGATGTTCCGTTCACCTGCAGCGTGGTCATCGCCTTCACGGTGACAGAGCTGTTCCCAGAAAACTGGTGAAGGTCACGGATGGCGGCATAACCCATCATGGAGCCAGTGCTGCCCGCGGAGCCATCTTTCTGTGCCGCCGCGCTGATTAGTTCATTATTGAACGTCAGGTGCACATCATGCCCTTCCATCTCGCCCAGCAGTTGGATAACATGGCTGCTGTTATAACGACCGAACACATCGTTACTGGCATTGATGGTGGCATCCGGTGTGTAGTTGTGGGTGTTGATGGTCACCGAAGCTCCGGTGGCAATATCGATGGATATAGGTACCTCAGAAGAGAATGATTTATCACCAGCCGTAATACTTGCTTTGTATGTCCCATTGGTTTTCCAGTTGCCGTGCGCGGTGATGACAGCCCCATCTTCAAACAACACAAAGGCTGACGGGTCAACCACTTCAATAGACGTAGAAGTACCACTGATCACTTCCTTCAGACTTATCGGAATACCGGCGCCCAGATTTTTAAAAGCATCCACGACTCCGGCTGCGCTTAAGTCCGCATTATTACTATCAATGGACAGAATACCATTCTTACCCACTACCAGAGAGTGCGGATGGTCCGTACCCACCTCGCCCACGAGAATGTGCGTGGCATCCTTAGTTTTCAGGGTACTCGCCACCAGCGCATTATCGGCCTGGAAATAGCCGCCCTGCACCTCCAGTTTGTTCAGCATAGCGCTATAGACGGATTGTATCGAGTTTCCCTTCTTGAGAACATTCAGCTCACCAACGGAGCCGGCAAGACCATAGTGGTGAGCGACGTTTCCAATAGCTATTTGTTCCGCAGCTGCACCAACGGCAGACTCCGTGGAAACGGCCTCAGCATACTCAACAGTCTTCTGGAAATCACCGAATCCGAGCACGCCATCGTAATCACCACCACGCTGGCCCTCAATCTCCAGGGTCACAGCTTTGTCATGGCTCATGCTGACCACAGAGGAATTGATAAGCTTCCCACCGTTTCCCGTGCCGGTCAGAGCGTCGATCAATGCCGTCTGGGAATCTGCCGAGTCAGCGCCACCCAGAGCATCCAGCGCCAGCACTGTGCGCTCTGTGCCGTTGCGAATGGACAAATCAATCACAGCGTTGAG
>JAFOZZ010000106.1 GCA_017390945.1 Akkermansia sp. | reverse complement strand
GCAGCTTGCCGTCCGCCAGCACCTCGATGACGCCGCAGCCCTTCGCGTGCAGCTTCATCGTGCTGCCGGACGCAATGTCGTACACATGGGGGTAGCTGACGTCGTTCGTGCCGCTCTCCTGGGCGATGGCGAAGCCCGTATGGCTGCCGCCCTCGTCCTTCAGCTCGATCTTGTTTACGCCCTTCGGAATGGCCATGTACCACTCTGCCTCAATGCGGTCCCACCCGGCGAAGTAGCTGCCCACGCCGCAGCGGCGGATGGTCTCGTCGATCATCAGCGTGCCGTCGTCGCAGAAGTGCAGGTACATGAGCCAGGTCTGCCGGTAGGACCAGCTCTCCGTGCCGTGGCTGACGGCGTAGAGATGCTACTTTAGCAGAGCGCCCAATTGCACGGCGGGATGAACGCAGCGTACGCTTGCCACTACGGTAGGCCACACGGCGGCGAGCCTCTTCGCGCGGCAGATAGTCGGAGATATTCTTCGACAAACGCATGCCGGGGGTCTTGCCATCTTTCTCGGAGCGCAGGTACATCGCCTGCGAGCAGCGCTCAATCACCACAGGCATACCGCGGTGCACCAAGGGGTAGAGGTCCACCACGTCCTCACTACGCATACGGATGCAGCCGTAGGAGGCAGGCTGGCCGATGTAGCGCTCCTCGGGCGTACCATGGATATAGATACGGCGGTTGTGGGAGTTGCGGTTGAACTGCTCCAGGCCGGCAATCTGAATCACGCGCGTCACGATGGGGTCGCGACCGGGTGCATCCACACCCACCACCTCACCTGTGGGGCGGCAGCCTTTGAACACCATGCCAATCGGCTGGCCATCGCCTACCTTGCGGGTCACAGCGTGCACACCCGTAGGGGTGCGGTAGCTGCCACTGGCGCCGCCAATACCGAATTTGGAGCTGCTGATATCATAATCTTTCACCTTCTTACCATTGCGCAGCACGGTAAGCTTCTGGTCACGCAGAGTGATGGCCACACCGTCCTTAATCACCGCTGCGGGCGGCTTGTCAGGACCTGCTGTGTACTCACTGATACCGGCCCTCCTGTGCTTGCAGGAGACCTGTAGCAACGCTCCCACTATAAGCAGCGGAAGCAGCAGTCTGGTTGGGTTAATCATTTACGACTGATGATTGTTGGAATGATGAGAGAATGGTCAGGCGGCCTTCTGAGCGGCTGCGCGGCGCTGGCGCATACCGTCAATCAAGCGGCCAAAAGAGCAGAAGCTCGTGTAGAAGAAACCGAGGAACGGGCTCATGAGCAGCACATTGAGCAGCATGGTCGGGTAACCCGTAAAGGCACCAATGATGTTCACCACCTCAATAGCAGCGAAGAACAAACCGAAGAACAGCTCAATCGTGGGTACCAGTACGGACTTGAGTGCCTTGTAATCCTTGGAGCGCTTTTCGATGGAGAGTGAGCCCTCCTTCGACTCGCCAAACTTGGGCGTGCGCACGAACTCACTGGGCTTGCCGAACACGGCCTCCAGCACAGCCTTGGCGTTGTTCACAGCCATACCCACACCCAGAGCCAGCAGCGGAATAAGCAGCAAGAATACCATCCACCAGCGGCGCGGCTTCACAATCATCTCCGCTGCTACATAGAACATGCACACCGTTACCGTGGCAAAGAAGAACAGCGTCATGGTAACAAGCATCATGCGCGGAGACTGCCAGCCCCACTCACCTGTGGGGGCTACCAGGTTGGTGCAGATGGGCATCACCAGCAGGCACAGCAGAATGAGTGCCAGGTAGGAGTAGTTGCAGGTCAGGTGCGTTGTAGCCTCCATCTTAGCCTTCAGCGGAGCATTGGAGCGCCAGATGGTCCAGAGCATCTTCTGGCATACCTGAATGCAGCCCTTGGTCCAGCGGTGCTGCTGTGCCTTAAAGCCGTCCATATCCTCGGGCAGCTCGGCGGGGGTGACATAGTCGTTGAGGTATACGAAGCGCCAGCCCTTCATCTGAGAGCGGTAGGACAGGTCCATATCCTCGGTAATGGTATCGTGCTCCCAGCCGCCGGCATCCACAATAGCCTGCTTGCGCCATACACCGGCAGTACCATTGAAGGTGAAGAAACGGCCGGAGCGGTTACGCACTGTCTGTTCGAGGGCAAAGTGGCCATCCAGGAAAATGCTCTGCAAACGGGTGAGCATGTTCTTGTGGCGGTTGATGTGACCCCAGCGGGTCTGCACCAGACCCACGCCCGGGTCGGTGAAGTAGGGCATCACAGTCTTCAGAATATCAGGCTCCGGGCGGAAGTCGGCATCCAGAATCAGCAGGAACTCACCCTTGGCCACCTCGTCAGCGGCCTCCAGAGCGCCGGCCTTGAAACCGGTGCGATCCACGCGGTGCAGGCACTTAATATCGAACCCCTGAGCGGTATAGTACTCTACCTGTTGCTTGCAGAGCTCCCAGGTATCATCGGTAGAGTCGTCCAGAATCTGAATCTCGAGCTTATCCTTGGGGTAATCAATAGCTGTTACCTTCTTCAGCAGACCTTCCACCACGAACTTCTCGTTGAACATGGGCAGCTGAATCGTCACCAGCGGCCACTCCTCCCACTGCCCCTTGGGCTGCGGTATATCCTTGCGGTGAATGATGTAAAGCACCACCATCATCAGACGATGAAAACCATAACCCGACATGCCAATAAGCACCAGGAAATAGGCAATCAGCCAGATAAAATTGAACCAGTAGTGTACAGTCTCTGTTGTTTCCGGAGTCAGCATAGCAGAATCAGTGATAATGAGAGGATTGCGTATTTTCACCCCGCGCCGCGATGTCATTTTTCTACGTCAGCGGCGAAGATAATCTTGACGCGCGCAAATAGTAATGTATATTTGAAGGCGAGTCAAGTCTAAAACTTTAAGAAATCAACGGATTTTCGAATATTATGAAACTGCGTCTCTACCATCTGATTGTGCCGGCTGTTTTCTTCTCTGCCCCTATTGCTCAGGCTCAGGAAGTTGTTGACATCGCAACAGATAGCCCGGATTTTGTAGAAGACGGCACCCCTGAATATATGGAGGGCGACGACCAGGAACGCCGCCCCGGCGAGGTGCCTGCCATGTTCCGCGATGACTCGATGCTCGATGAAAACCGCTCGAATCAGGAGCTCGGCATCAACGTCTACACCGCTCCCTCCATTACCAAGATTTTCGACCAGCTCGATACCCTGCCCGCCATCCCCGAGGAGTACGTGCTGCGCACCCGCCCCGAGAAGCTGCCCACCCACGCCGGCGGCCTGGCGCTGGAGATGGGCTACCTGCTGGCCGACGGCTTCATCGCCGTGCGCAGCGGGCATATGAACGACATTAAGCCCATCGCGCTCGACCTCACCCGCTACGGCAATGCCCTGGGCGTAGGCGAGAAGATGAACGCCCACTCCGCAGGCCTGCTGGAGCACGCCGAGAAGGGGCAGCTGGTGGAGTTTAAGCGCATACTGGCCGACACGCAGAGCGATGTGAACGCCGAGCTCACCTCACTGCGCGACCCCGACCTGTCGCACCTGATTGCTCTGGGCGGCTGGATTCGTGCGCTGGAGGCCTCCGCTGTGGCTCTGCAGGAGAGCTTCGATGCCACCACCGCACGCGTGATTTTCTACCCGGATGCCCCGGAATACTTCTGCGAGATTTTGCAGGGCGTCAGCCCGCGCACGGCTAAGCGCATTGAGGTGCAGAAGATGAGCACCCTGCTGACTCAGCTTGTGGAGCAGATGACGCTGGCCGACGAGGAGCAGCCCACACCCGAAAAGGTAAGCGCACTGCTGAAGACAGTGGGCGAGCTGTCCACCCTGGCAGTAGGCAAAGGCTATGAGCACTGAGTCGGCCACCCTCCCGATTCTCGATGCCCTCAGCATGAGGGTTACACTGGCAGGGCTGCGGATTACCCGCAGCCCTGAGCCTCTTTACCACGTATTCTTTCGTGTTGCTCTGCACAATGCCGCCGGATTCAGCGTGCGATTGAAAGGGCGCAAATGGTTGTTGCAGGATACCAGCGGAGCCTCCCGAATCATCGAGGCCGCACAAGTGTTCAATCAAGACCCTATCCTGACACCGGGAGCCATTTTCTCCTGTAGTGGGTGCCAGGCATTCAGCCGCCCTCCGGTCAATATGGAGCTGCGCTTTTTTGGTGAGGACCAATGGGGGACACCATTTATTACCCCTGCTCTTGTTTTCCCCCGGCAGTGCTTCAGAGCCCCACGCCCCTGAGCATGCGCTGCCATACGCTTCCCTGCTGAGCACGGCGGGCAGCACGATTTTGCTGACGTAAGGCGCGTTCCTCTGCCCTGCGGCGGGCTCGCTCGGCGCGAGCGGCCTCACGAGCAGCGCG
>JAFOZZ010000105.1 GCA_017390945.1 Akkermansia sp. | reverse complement strand
GTCGGAATTCGTCCTTCGTACCTAGTTACATTTCCGCCTATCAGCGGTAATGTAACTCAGGCCTTACGCTTTTTCTTCAGGAAGCGGTTGGCGAAGGCCTCCAGCTCAGGGACGCGGAAGAGGAAGCAAGCGGCGAGGTAAATACCGCCGACCACGGCACCGGCGAGGGCGAGAGCGCCGAGGCGAGAGAAGAAGTCCCAGGTGAGGAAGCCGGTGAAGAAGAGGCCGCGAACTTGCCAGCAGATGACGCCGAGCACACCGCCGGCAGCAGCAATGCGCAAGAGGCCGGGCAGCAGAGTGCGGGTGGCCATAGTACCCAGCAGGTGGCGCAGGTAGAAGAAGTAGAAGAAGAAATTGAGCGTGGTGACAACAGAAGTTGTCAGTGCCAGCCACGAGGCCTCCGTAAACTTAAAGACATGCACGAAGCAATAGTTGAGCGTGATGGAGATGCTGGCGGCCACGAGCGCGAGACCGGCGGGAGCCCAGGGCTTCTCCAGCGCGAGGAAGACGGGCTGCAGCACCTTCATACCGGCATAGCCAAGCAAGCCGAAGCAGTAGGCACCGAGCACCTGGCCGGTGAGGGCGGAGGCGGCGGCATCGAAACGGCCGCGCTGGAAGAAAATGCTCACGATTTCCTGCCCCCAGATACCCAGCACCACGGCGGAGGGGATGGCAAAGAAGGCCACAAAACGCATGGCCTGCGCGAGATGCTCTGCGATATGGCGGCCGGCTTCGCCGCCCTGCTCCAGGGTCATGCGCGACACACCGGGCAGCACCACCATGCCCACGGCCACGCCAAAGAGAGCTACCGGCAGCTGCCAGAGGTGGAATGCGCCCGACATAGCCGTAACAGCACCGCCGGGCAGATAAAGAGCAAAGGCTGTGTTAATAAAGATATTCGTCTGCGTAATACCGGCAGCGATGACACCGGGAATCATCAGCAGCCAAATGCGGCGTGCCGCAGGGTCTGTAACGAGAAATTTGCCGGCTTTGAGCTGAACGCCGATTACCCAGGCCCAGCGGTAGCCCTTGCGGCGCAGCGCAGGCACCTGCACCAGCACCTGAGCCGCACCACCCAGCACGACGGCAATGGCAAAGCCGTACAAGGCATCCGGCCCGAATGAGGGGTCAATACACCAGCCAATGAGGCTACCGGCGGCGACAGTCGTCAGGTTGAACGCAGCACTGGCCAGATTCGGCAAGCCGAAGACACCGAATACATTAAGCGCGCCCATGCAAAGAGCAGACAAAGAGGCCAGCAAGATAAACGGCCACATAATGCGGCACAAATCGGCAGCGAGGCCGAGGAAATCGCGCTTCTCCACCAGCAGGGTATCCGCCGCGCGCTCCGTGCCCAGCTGTACCTGCTGCCCGGCCTCCAGCTTTTCCAGCGCGCTCACGCGCACCACGCTTTCCGTGCTCACGCCCTCCAGCGGTGCCGTGAGGGCAAAGGTAGCCACTGCGCGGCCATCGGCATCCTCACTCATGCCCTTGTAAGTACCCTGCACCACGGCAGCCGGCGCGGCTGCGGCAGGCGGACTCTCCAGCACGAGCGAGGCTCGCTCCGGGTAAAGCCACTGCATGAAGAGCCCGGAAAGCAACACACCCAGCGCTACAATGCAAAGCATGAGCGATACCAGCTGAGCCACCACCTGATTGGCCAGTTTCCACGCAGCGCCCGGTCCCTCCTGCTTCTCCACCTTGCTCATCACACTGGTGAAGCTCTGGGAGAGCGCGCCCTCGGCGAACATATCGCGCAGCATATTAGGCACGCGGAAGGCGGTCAGGAAGGCATCCAACGCACCAGTGGCGCCGAACAAGGCAGTGTACACCACCTCGCGCAGCAGGCCGGTAAAGCGGCAGCAGAAGATAGCAGCGGTGGCAATAAGGCTCTTTTTGTGAAGGGACGACATGGCAGTAAGTAGCGCGGGGGGATGAGAGGATTAGCGCACCTTATCGGGAACGGACTCCTTAATCTTGCGGATGACCTGGCGAGCCAGCTTGGTATCGCCGGTAAAGAGGTAGGTGCGGGCGAACTCGCGCACGGCGGTGCGGTACAGCTTGGGCTCCACAGCATCGAGCTTGGCGCGGTCCTCCTCGCTCATGCTCTCGATAGCACGCACGACATCGCGCAGCTTCACCACGGCGGGCCAGTCGTGGCGGCCGGTCTTGCGCTCCACCAGGGCGAGCTCCATACGAGCACGCAGCAGCTTGCCATCCGTCAGGTCGGGGTTGCTCTGCTCGGCCAGCTTCACGCTTTCCGTCACCCATTTGATGGCGTTGTTGTAGTCCTTCTGGTCGGTGTAGTAGGCGGAAAGCTCGCGAGCAATATCGGTGCGGGATACCGGGCTCTTCTTCGCCAGCTCAGCATTGGCGGAAATCATATCCCAGCAGCGGGAGAGCAGCGCAATCTTCTCCGCACCCTCCGCCTGGGCAGCCAGGAAGTTCAGGCAGCGGAACACCTCCACCTGGTCCTTCTCATGCTCCAGCAGGTAGCGGCAATCCACCAGCGCGGCAGAGATATTGCCACTGGCCTCATTGGCTCGGGAACGCATGCGGCACAGGCGCAGCTCCAGCTCAGGCGTCATCTCGCCGTAGCCGGAGGCAAAGGCGCTGGCCAGGTTGAGAGCCTCGGCGCAGCCGCTGTAATTGCCCATACGGAAGCGCAGCTCGCCCAGCATCGTGTAGCAGAGCGGCAGCTTGTGCTCGCGGTCCGGGAACTCCAGCATCGAATCGCGGCAGCGCAGCAGCTTAAACTCCACGTCCTTCATGGCGGACTGGCTCAAGTTCGGGTTGTCGCGCAGGGTGTTAGCCACCTCCTCCAGCATGAGCTTGGCGGTAGCGGGGCAAGCAGGCCACTTGGCGCGCTCCAGGATATTGCGCACCATTTGCAGAGCGTGCTCCTTCACCCCGCTCACCTCGGCACGCAGCATCTGCAAATCAGCGGCATCCGCAGCCAGCGTAGGCTCCGTCAAGCGAGCCAGCACACTTGCCATCTCCAGGCGGGAGATAACCTTCACCGCCTCGTCATTCTTGTGCATGCGGATGTAGGTACGGGCGGAGCGGCGGATGGAGCGCAGCAGCAGCGGGGTCTCCTGCGGCCTGTCCAGCACCTTCTCCTGCAGCTGGCGGTCCAGGCGCAGTTGCAGGTCGTAGTTCTCGTGCTCCAGCGCAGCCTCGGCAAGGCGCTCCAGGCCCTCCACAGGAGCCAGAGCCTCCACCTCGGGCAGAATACGCACGGCTTCCTCCCAC
This sequence comes from Akkermansia sp., assembly GCA_017390945.1. Lineage (GTDB taxonomy): Bacteria > Verrucomicrobiota > Verrucomicrobiia > Verrucomicrobiales > Akkermansiaceae > Akkermansia. The sequence goes on along the minus strand of JAFOZZ010000105.1, from coordinate 42,327 downwards.
TGACCTTTATCCACCAGGCGGCTCACGAGCACCCAGAGGAACTGGCGGCGGGTATCGGCATTCTTAATCCAGCCCAGGCGGGTCTTGTGGTCTTCTGCCAGCTCCAGCAGGCGAGCTTTATCGCCAGCGAGGTCGGCCAGCAGACGCTCCAGGTTCTCGTTGGCCTCGGAGTTGTCGTGCACGTAAATGGTCTCGCCCTTAAAGAAACGAACAATATCAGAGCCCTTGGAGAACAGCCCCCAGAGAGCCAATGCAGCCAGAGTCAGACCAACAGCGGTAAGCGGCAACGCGGGGCTGCCATTCTTGCGGCGGGGTTTGTAGCGGCGGTACATAGTACGGTATGCAATTTAATAACAAGTATTACTCAGAGGCACCAGCCTCCGCACCTTCGGCCTCGCCGGGCAGCGCAGCGCCGTGGCTGCGGCACAGTAGCATCTGCTCCTTTACCTCGTTGGCGCGGTGCGAGTCCGGCTTTGCCTTGCCATCCAGCGCGGCCCAGGCCTGCAAGGCGTTGGGCCAGTCCTTCAGCTGGGAGAGCGCATAGGCACGCCCCATGGCGGCAATGAAGTAGTCGCTCTCCTCATTGTTATCCACCGGCAGATTTTGCAGCGCCAAGGCGTAGTTGTCCGCGGCCTCGCGAGCCTTGCCCTCCATATCGAAGGCCTGAGCAAGAGCAATGTACACGCGGCCGAGCGCGGGCTTGTCCGCTGCATTGTGGCGGGTGCGCATGAGCACGGCATCCTGAAGGTAAGCCACGGCCTCCTCAGGGCGCCCCAGGGTGATGCAGCAGCGGCCTGCCCCCTCCAGCGGCTGGGCGCGGTACGGGTCCGTCATGGACTCTGCCGAAAGTGCGCGGTTGAAGTCGGCCAGAGCGGCGTCCCAGGTCTCGCGGGTGTAGTGAATCCAGCCACGCTGGTCATACAGGTAGTGCCAGTAGGGGCTTTCCTTTTCAATGCGGCCCATGGCTGCGCCCTCAGCACTGTAGAGGTACGCCAGAGCTTCATCGAGATTACCGGCATCGGCCTCAATACGAGCGAGGTCGCGCAGAGCGGAGGCCAGGTAATCGGCATCGCCGGGGTGGTCGCCCAGGCGGCTGAGGCCATCCTTCAGCAGGCGGCGGGCGCGTTCCACATCGCCCTTCTCCAGCAGCACGGAGCCCAGGCTCACCGCAGCCGGTGCCAGCTGGGGTACCTTGTCCACAGGCACGCTGGACAGCGCACGCTCAAAGCAGCTCAGCGCCGCATCGTGATTACCGGCCACGCGGTGCAGACGCCCCATGCAAGCCAGCAGGTTAGCCTGCAACATCTTACCGGGCTCGCCCAGCTCACCCACCTCCTTCTGCAGCTTATCCAGCTGCTCCAGCAGGGCGGCGGACTCCATCTCGGCAGAGGCCATGATGTCGGCCAGCTCGGTATAGGCGGCAAGCTGTTCCTTGGGCATCTTCAGCTTGCCGTAGGTACGAGCCGCATAGCGGTAGTAGGAGGCAGCGGATTTGGGCTTACCCTCCTCAGTATAAGCGCGTGCCACAAGCGTGGCGCGCAGTGCCCACAGGGGCTTCTCCACCTCGCGGGGGAAAAGCTCCACCAGCATGTCACCGGCAGGCGACACGCGGCCGCGGTTCATCATGGCCACGGCCAGCATCCACTCTGCCTCGCGGAGAACCTCCGGGTTCTTAATCCAGGCCAGCCCGGACTTGCGGTTGCGAATCGTTTGCAGCAGCGTCTCATCATCGGCCGTAGCGGCCTGCATGAAGTGGGTGAGGTTGTTGACAGCGGCGGTATTGACAGCCTCGCTCACGACCTCGGACGTCACGCCATCGTTGAACCCCTTGCTGAAGCCGAGGCGGTAGGTGGCATACTCCAGCCCAAGCAACGCCACGACCGCCAAACCGATAGCGGTATATTTCACTATCGGTTTGAACTCAAGGTCGTCGTCATTCAATTCCTCTATCTCAGGGGCCTGATGCTCGCTGGGTGACTGCATAACGGTTCGCTCGGCGAGGGGAACAATCAGGCGCGGTCGAGATGGAAGGCAGCGTGAACCACACGGGCAGCCTGCTCGATGTCGCCGGCCTCCACCGTGGTGGTAATACGAATCTCAGAGGTGGCAATCATGCCGGTCTGAATGCCGGCATCGGCCAGGGAGCGGAACACAGTGGCAGCTACGCCAGAGTGAGAGCGCATGCCCACACCCACCACGGAAAGCTTAGCCAGACCGGCCTCCGTCTCAAGGCGAGCCTTGTCGCCCAGCTGCGGCAGCAGGGGCTTCAGGGCAGCCTGGGCAGCGCCGAGGTCGCTCATGTTCATGGTGAAGGACTGACGAGCCTGACCGTCGTGAGCCGTGTTGGCCACAATCATGTCGACGTTAATCTCAGCCTCGGAGAGGGCGGAGAGAATCAGGGCGGTGTAAGCCACAGGGGCGGTGATGCCAGACACGGTTACGCGAGCCTGGTTACGTTCGATTGAGACGCCACGTACGACGAGGCTCTCCATAGCGGAATTTTCTTCTTGCACAATGGTACCGGGGTTATTGTTCATGGAATTGCGGACTTCAAACACTACGCCGAACTTCTTAGCGAACTCGACGGAGCGGGCCTGCATCACTTTGGAGCCACTGGAGGCCATCTCCAGCATCTCCTCGTAAGAAAGGACAGGAATCTTGCGGGCATCTTTCACCACGCGGGGGTCACAGGTGTAGACGCCGTCCACATCTGTGAAAATCTGGCAGATATCGGCCTTCACGGCAGCAGCCATGGCAATGGCAGAGAGGTCGGAACCGCCGCGGCCGAGGGTGTAGATAGAACCATCGGCGGACACGCCTTGGAAACCGGCGCACACAACGATGCAACCCTCATCCAGCGCTTGCAGCACCAGCTTGGGGTCAATGCTCTCGATACGGCCACGGGTGTGGCTGCCGTAGGTGCAGATGCCCGCCTGAGCACCTGTGAAGCTGCGAGCCTTGAACCCCATATCAGTAATAGCCATGCAGAGCAGAGCGATAGACTGCTGCTCACCGGTAGCAAGCAACACGTCCAGCTCACGCTCGGGCGGATTCGGCATCACCTCCTGAGCCAGGCCGATCAGTTTGTCGGTAATACCGCTCATGGCCGAGATAACGGCCATCACTTTGTTGCCGGCCTGCTGAGTTTCAATCAGCCTGCGGGCGACGTTGCGGATGCGGTCAATGGTGCCCACGGAAGAGCCACCGTATTTTTGTACGATCAGTGCCATATAGTATATTAATCGTTAAAGGTTTCGATACGGAACACGACCGGCATGTGGTCGATGATGTGATTCTCGCGCAATTCGCGCAGTACGTACTTAAGGCGTACCCACTTGCAGGCGTGTACCATGAAGATGAGGTGATTGTGCTGCACGCCCTCCTCGTCGATGAAGCCGAAGTTCGAGCTTGTGGCGGAGATGCTCACATCGTACTTGGCAAACATGGAGGCAATCGCGGCAATCATCCCCGGGCGGTCATGAATGACAAAGCGCACGTAGTAAGGAGTTACCGTCTCGTTCATCGGCAGAACGGAGAGGTCCTTCGTGTAGGGCTGGAAGCCGGTGTGGTAGCCATTCAGGCGGCACTCACGCATGGCCAGCACCACGTCGCCGATGACAGCGCTGGAGGTGGGATTCTTACCGGCGCCACGGCCGTAGAAAATCGTCTCGCCCACGATGTCGCCCTTCACCGCAATGGCATTGAACACGCCATTCACGGAGGCGAGCAGGTGCTCCTGCGGCACAAAGCTGGGCTGCACGCGGAGCTCCAGGGCGTCCTGGTCTTCGTGGTGCTTAATAACCACCAGCAGCTTAATGGCATAGCCCATCTTCTCGGCCATAGCCATGTCCACGGTCTCCACCTTCTCGATGCCGTGCACGTTTATCTTGTCCGGCGACAGCGGGGTGCCGTAGGCCAGCATGGCAAGAATGAGCGCCTTGTGGGCGGCGTCCCAGCCATTGATATCGAAGGAGGGGTCGGCCTCGGCAAAGCCGAGTTTCTGCGCATTAGCCAGCGCCTCGCCGAGCGAAATGCCCTGCTCCTTCATACTGGTGAGGATATAGTTGCTCGTACCGTTAATGATACCGGCAATACTCTGCACTTTGTTGCAGATGAGGGAGTTCTGAAGGCTCTGTATGATAGGAATACCACCGCCACAGGAAGCCTCGAAATACAGCGGCACATTCTTCTCGGCGGATAGCTTAAAGAGCTCGCTACCGTACACGGCCAGCACCGCCTTGTTGCCTGTCACCACCGGCTTGCCGGCCATGAGGGACGCTTTCACCAGCTGGTACGCCTCATCGGTACCGCCAATAAGCTCGATAATGATGTCAATATCGGGGTCATTCACCAGCTCGCGCCAGTCATTCGTCAGCAGAGCGAGGTCAATTTCCACATCTCGCTTGCGGGTCAGATTGCCCACAGCAACCTTGCGGATGGCATACGAAATCTGTGCTCGGGCCTCGAGCAATTCACGATTACGGCACAGGGTTTCATATACCCCTGAACCTACAGTACCAAGACCGGCCAGACCCAACTGAAGCGTTTCACCTATCATGCGCGCGCCGCATTATACAATACTTACCCGCACCACTCAAGCCTATATTGAGGCAACAGAAAAAACTTTTCTGCCATCGTACGCATCTGCGCCGTTGCACAGGCCACGCACTGCCCCACGCTCTCAGGGACGAAGGCTCTCCACGTAGCGCGAGAACGATTCATCGAGAATTGCCACGGCTTTATCCACCCCGAAGAACTCGCCGACTTCCGTCACTTTGTTCTGAAGTGTTTTGTAGGTACGGAAGAAGTTCTGAATCTCCTGCAAGTAATGGGGCGGGAGGTCATCGATGCTGAAAATGTGGTCGTAGCGCGGGTCGCCCACATTGACGGCAAGGATTTTCACATCCGGCTCGCCGCAGTCTATCATATCCATACCACCGATGATGCGGCAGTCTACGTAGCAGCCCGGGAAGGTGGGCGATGAGGTGAACACCAGAATATCAAGCGGGTCGCCATCCAGGTACAGAGTACGCTCCACAAATCCGTACTCAGCCGGATAATACACAGAGGAATAGAGTACGCGGTCGAGCTTGATATGCCCCGTTTTGACATCCACCTCGTACTTATTGCGGCTCCCCATCGGAATTTCAATTCTGGCTTCAACGACTCTCATACTGTACCATGTTAGCAGGCTCGCGCGCGCTAGTCAACCGAAAAAGGCAAAAACAGCTTGAATTAAGGCTTGAAAAAAACGGGGATATGGTGTATAAGGCGCGCATGTCAACGTCCATTCGCACACGTTTTGCACCGTCACCCACCGGCTATCTGCACATCGGTGGCGCACGTACCGCTCTGTTCAACTATCTCTTTGCCCGCAAGATGGGGGGTACCTTCATCCTGCGTATTGAGGACACCGACCAGGAGCGCCACGTGGAAGACGCCATGAAGGCTATCTTCACCGGCATGAGCTGGCTGGGGCTGGATTGGGATGAAGGCGAAGGCAAGGGCGGCCCCTGCGAGCCGTACTTCCAGAGCCAGCGCAAGGACATTTACGACCGCTACTTCAACAAGCTGGTGGAGATGGGTCGCGTGTATGAGTGCCCTGCCCCCAACAAGCGCGACAAGAACGGCGATGAGATTCCCGGCACAAGCGAGGGTACCGTATGGCGCTTCCGCTTCAAGCGCGATGGCGTCATGACCCTGCACGACCTCGTATGCGGCGACATCTCTGTGGACTACACCAACGAGGACAACACCCCTGACATGGTGGTGAAGCGCACGGACGGCTCCTACATCTTCCACCTGGTGAACGTAGTGGATGACATCGAGATGAAGATTTCCCACGTCATCCGCGGCGAGGACCACATCATGAACACCTTTAAGCACCTGCAGCTTTTCGACGCCTTTGGTGTGGAGCCGCCGGTGTACGCCCACATTCCGCTCATTCAGAACCCGGATGGCTCCAAGATGAGCAAGCGCGACGTAGGCGCCCAGCTGGGTAACTACCCGGAGGAGGGCTTCCTGCCCGATGCCGTTATCAACTTCATTGCCCTGCTCGGCTGGAGCAGCAAGAGCGACAACGAGGTATTCAGCAAGGAGGAGCTCATCGACCTCTTCTCGCTGGAGAATGTGAACCGCGCCGCCGCCAAGTTCGACATCACTAAGTGCAAGTGGATGAACCAGCAGCACATCATGCGCCTGAGCGCAGAGAAGTTTATCGAGCTGGCCATGCCCTTCTGCACCGCCGCCGGGCTGGAGGACACCGCCCAGCTGCGCGAGCTACTGCCCGCTGTACAGACCAAGGTACAGCTGCTCAGCGAAGTACCGGCCTGGGTAAAGTGGGTACAGACGCTCGAGTACGAGCAGGAGAACATGGCCAAGCTTCAGGAGAACGCCCGCGAGATGCTCAGCCGCCTGGTCGACACCTTCAACGGCATCGAGGAATGGAGCGGCGAGGCCGCCTTCCAGGTCATTAAGCCGCTGGCCAAGGAGAACGGCGTGAAGGTGGGTGCTATGATGTTCCCGCTGCGCATGGCACTGACTGGCACGCACGCCGGTCCCGGCATCGACGTCATCATGCAGGTGCTGGGGCGCGATGAGGTGCTGCGCCGCATCTCTGTCTTCCCCTGCTAAGCAAGCAATCAATTCACAAGCAAGGGCGCGCGAGTCGCGCCCTGCTTTTTATCCCCCGCCGAACAGATATGCGCACCATCGATTTCGATTACCACCTGCCGGAAGAACTGATAGCCGACCGCCCGCTGCCGGACCGCGCCGCGAGCCGCATGCTCGTGGTACACCGCGACACCGGCCTCATCGAGCACCGCCACTTCAGCGATATACTGGAGTACGTGCAGCCCGGCGACCACTTTGTGCTGAACAACACCAAGGTGGTTCCCGCCCGCTATTTCAGCAATGATGGCAGCATCGAACTCGTCCGCGCCGGTCTGGCTCAGGAACTAGTGTGGAAGTGCATGGTGCGCCCCGGCAAGAAAATGAAGGTAGGCCGCACGGTACAGGTAGGCGATGCCACCGGCACCGTGGAAAGCATCGACGACGAAGGCTACCGCTACATCCGCTGGGATAAGTTCATCGACCCCGAGGTGTATGGCCGCCTGGCGCTGCCCCACTACATGAACCGCGAGAGCGAGCCCGCCGACAAGGAGCGCTACCAGACGGTGTACGCCGAGCACGAGGGCGCCATCGCCGCTCCCACCGCAGGTCTGCATTTCACGCCTGAGATTCTGGCACAGGTGCCGCACAGCTTCGTCACCCTGCATGTGGGCGTGGGCACATTCCGCCCGGTGAAGGCGGAGTTCATCGAGGACCACCACATGCACCGCGAGAGCTTCACGCTGCCTGCCGACACGGCAGAGGCTATCGAGAACGCCCGCCGCGTGCTGGCCGTGGGTACCACCAGTGTGCGCGTGCTGGAGACACTTGCCACCCGCCATGGCCGTCCCCTGCCCCCGTGCAGCGGCGATACGGACATCTTCATTTACCCCGGCTATGAATACAAGGTGGTGGGCGGCCTACTCACGAACTTCCACCTGCCGCAGAGCACGCTCATTATGCTGGTGTGTGCCTTCGCGGGCAAGGAGCTTATCATGGAGGCCTACCGCCAGGCTGTGGAGCAGCGCTACCGCTTCTTCTCCTATGGCGATTGCATGCTGATTCTCTGATAATCATTCCTTTTTTTCATTTTTTCCATGCCGAGGCTCAACAACTTGCCCTCGGCATGCGTCTATATTATAGGGAGAGTTTCGCCCCACCACACAGTAATGAAGAAGCGTCTTGGTATTTCCTTTCTCCTGCTGGTACTGGTGGCCATTATAGCCACCAGCGTGCACCTGTACCTCGACCGCTGGGCCTGGAGCGAGCACGGCGAATCTCCCCTCCTGTGGGACTGGCAAGCCGCCGTGATGGATGGCCGCCTGCCGTGGGCTGTCGCGCAATATGTAGCCATAGCCGGCGCCTTTGCCCTGGCATGGATTAGCTGGAACTGTCAGTGGAGACCGCAGCGCTATATCCTTCTCACCTGGGGTATCACCTGGATTCCCGTGGCACTTATCAGCTCGGCAGATGTCACGGCCTCCAGCGCCGGGCCATTCAATTTTCCCATGTCCATGTTTGCGGCTCCGCTCTTCGGCTTCTTCTGCCTGGTTGAGCTGGTAATCATCCTCTTTATCTGCGCTTACTCCACACACCGCGCCAAAACTCACCCCATAGCGCAGATGCTGAGTAAACAAGTGAACACCGACTGAAAAAACTTTATCTGCTTCATTTCTGATTATGCCAACGCGCAGAATGTATTTATATTCCCTTCTGAGTGTATCCTTGTGGGTGGTATTATTATATCTTCCTTTGGTGTATTTCTCTCCCAGAGGGCATCATCTCAGCGAAGGGATAACATGGGGCTTGATATGCTGCGCCGTTCTTATTCTGTCTTTTCTGATGGCATGGGGGCACAAGCTATTTTCTTACATAAAAAACATATCGGCGCTGAATCGGGATATAATATTTGTTCTTGGCATTTCCTATTTTTACCTTCCGATTTCGATATTTTCAATGTATATGGAAAATATGGAGCCTTCGACATTTTCGATAGGAATGCTGCATATCCTGTTTAATATCAAACTTTATATTCTAGGAATTGCCGTGGCTCCGGCGCCGTTGCTCTTCGTTTATCTGCTGCGCCGTGCCGAAAGAATGACGCAAGTTTAACACAACACACCATATGATAAAAAACGTACTCTCCACCACCTTATTCGCTCTTATTGGCAGCAGCACCCTCGCCGCCGATACAGAGAGCTCCTCAATGACGCCGATTATCGTTCCTCCTGCCGAGGAAGCCTTGCGCGGCAGGCTGTCCGAAAGCGACATGGCACGGAATGAGGACGACCTGACCATCATCCGCGCGGCGGCTGATGGCAACGTCAAGAAGCTGAAACAGGCTCTCAAATCCGGCGTCAATATCAACATATGCGACACCAACGGGCGCAGAACAGCCCTGCACATGGCCGCAGATGAAGGACACACCGAATGCATGAAGATTCTGCTGGCGCACCCGGATATCGATGTCAATCAGGCCGATATCATGGGAAGAACGGCGCTCATAAAAGCCATCATGTCAGACTCCACCGAGTGTGTCAAGCTCCTGCTGGCTCACCCGGATATCGATGTCAACAAACAGGATGGCCGTATCGGCAACGCCGCAATTCACATTGCCGCCGGCAACAACAAGCCGGAAAGCCTCAAGTTGCTGCTGGAGAAAAAAGAGACAGATGTCAACCTGATGCACGGCTTAAGCGGGGCAAAATCGACCGCCCTTTGTTTTGCCGTGATGCAAGGGCATACGGAATGTGTGAAGCTCCTGCTGAGCCACCCGAAAATCGACGTCAACCTTACCGACGATGAACGCCAGGGACCCATCGTGCAGGCGACATACTACAACCATGTCGAATGCGTCAAGCTGCTGTTGGCAGCCCCGGGCATTGATGTCAACCGCAGCTCCGGCAAATTCACCGCGCTCACCCTGGCCGTGTATAACAATACCCCGGAGATTGTGAAACTGCTGTTGCAGGCACCGGGGATTGAGGTAGACAAACCTTCCGACCATGGATTAGAACCGCTCTGGATTGCGGAGGATAAGGGGCATAAGGAATGCGCCGATTTGCTGCGCGCTGCCGGAGCCATAGGCGGTCCCGCTACTCTTGTGGATGCAACGGAAAACGGCAATGCCGAGAAAATCCGCAAGATTCTCAGCAAGGGCAAGGTCGACATTAACCTGCCGGGCGGCTCGTCCACCCGCCGCTATATCCCGCTGCTGCGCGCCTGTGAACTGGGGAATACGGCCTGCGTACAAGTCATTCTGGAGCAACCGGGAGTCAATGTCAACATGGCGGACGAAACAGGCGAAACCTCGCTGATGAAAGCGGTCAAACATAACCACACGGACTGTGTAGCACAGTTGCTGGCAGCCCCCGGAATTGATGTCAATGCGACCAATAAATACGGATATACGGCTCTGATATCGGCCGCATCAAGAGGGCACACCGAATGCGTCAGGCTCATGCTGAGCACGAAAGAAACCGATGTTCAACACGCAGCGGCCAATGGCATGACCGCCATGAAAGCCGCTGAGGCAAACGGTCACGACGGCATCGTGCAACTACTCAAACAAGCTGTTATCAACCATTAAGATAGCAACGAGCCATCACTTTGTGTCATGCGGCGGCAAAGTGAGTGTAATATGGCAATTTTGAGGCTTGCCAGACATGGGCTCTATATGATATGCTGAGAGCATGGTGCGCGTATACCAACAGATTTGCTTTATGGCGATGGCGCTGTTCGTTCTTCTGGGCAGCACATCATGCGGTGTAACCATGGCTCAGAAAACGGCTGATGGCAAGTGGGCGCTCGTGCCCCTGGCTGATGGCTTTGACTACCCGGTGGGCAAGCCCAACGGTGATGGCTACTACAAAGCTCGTGGTCTGCGCCTGAAAACTCCGCGCCACCTGGGTGAGGACTGGAACGGCAACGGCGGTGGCAACACCGACCTGGGCGACCCGGTGTACACCATCGGTCACGGCCTCGTCACCTACGCCGCTGATGCTCGCGGCCGCTGGGGCAAGGTGGTGATTGTGCGCCATGCTTTCCGCGAACCCCGCAGCGGCCGTGTGCTCTGCTGCCAGACGCTCTATGGCCACCTGGATCGCATCGATGTGAAGCTGGGTCAGCTCGTGAAGCGTGGCGACCAGGTAGGCACCATCGGCACCAACCGTGGTATGTTCCCTGCCCACCTGCACGCCGAACTGCACTTCAATATTCTGGTGAACTGCGGCCAGCAGGGTATCCCCAAGACCGCCAAGAACTACGGCGACCTGACAGCGTTCATCAACCACTATCGCCGCCTGAAGCCCGAGCAGAAGTATGTGAAGCTTCCCATCGGCTGCTTCCTGCCCTACAAAGACACCGAAGGTCTGTGATGAAAATCTGCCTGTTCGGCGGGTCGTTTGACCCAGTGCACACCGGCCACCTGGCAATCGCCCAAGCAGCCGTGACCGCCGCCGGACTGGATCGCAGCCTTTTCCTGCCTGCCGCCTGCTCTCCGTTCAAGACCGGGCGGCAGCACTTTTTTACCGATAAGCAACGCGTGGAGATGCTCCGCATCGCCGTAGCGGGTATTCCCCAGGCGGAGGTAAGCGAGCTGGACCTCACGCTCCCGCCCCCCAGCTACAGCTGGCGGGTGGTGGAGGCCTGCCGCGAGCTCTACCCGCAGGCCGAGCTCTATTGGCTCATGGGGACAGACCAGTGGGAGCAGCTGCACCGCTGGGCTCGCTATGATTACCTCTGCGAGCACCTTTCCTTTATTGTTTACCACCGAGGCACGGCTCCGCAGCCACGTGAAAACACGCGCGCTATCTTCATATCCGGCAATCACCCGGCCTCGTCCTCAGCCATACGAAAGGCACTTTCAGAGGGGCAATTACCGCCCGAGGAATGGATTCCCACGGGCTTAGCAGGATATTTACAGCAATAATGCGAATATCAGCATATTTCGAGCTTGCCGCGTGAGGGGAATCATGCTAAACTTCTGGCATGAACATTGTAAGATTTCTGACAATGACGACAGCGCTGTTGACTGCCACCGTGCAGGCTCAGCTGGAGGGCTTTTCCTTTGCCCCCGGCGGCGCACAACAGCAGGCCGCCACTTTCAGCGTGAGCGCCAAGGCCAGCGTGGGGAGTTACAAGGAGGGACAGTCCTTCTATATCGCGCTCAAGGGCGATATTCCCCAGCCCTGGCACGCCTACTTCCGCAACCCTGCGACTATTGGCGAGGCCATGACGGCGGAGCTCACCGCCCCAGCCGGCTTCAAGGTGGAAGGTCCCTACTGGCAGGCACCTGACCGCCACGAGAGCATGCTGGGTGTAGCCTACACTTACAATACCCCCACCGTCGTGTGGAAAGTGACCCCCGAGGCAGGAGCGCCGCAACAGGCAGATTTCGCCATCAGCAGCACCGCCCAGACATGCAGCGACACCGGCTGCAATCCCCCGGACACCAAGACCGCCACAGTTACCCTTACCGCAGGCGATGGCGCCGCTGCCGCCAACTGGGACGCTGAGGAAACCAAGGTAGAGGTGCTGGGTGACACGGCTTGCGAGGTCACCGCCACCCAGACACCGGAGAGCGTGGTGCTGAACTTCACCGCCGAGGGCGAAGTGAAGACGGCCTATTTCTTCTCCGACGACAATTCTATCAACCCCTCTGTGGTTCAGCCCCTGGCTAAGACCGAGACAGGCTACAGCCTCACCCTGCCGCGCAATGACAACAAGGACACCATGGCCCCCGTAAAGGATGAAGCCCTGGTAGGCAAAGAGCTGCCCATCCTCAGCGGCATCCTGACCTTCGATGGCAAGCACACCGCCGTGAAGGTGGATTTCCCCGGCGTAGAGCCCGCCCCCGCCGCCACCACGGAGACCACCACCGAGGAGGAGGAAGAAGAGGACGAAGAAGAAGCCGACGATGAGGAGGCTGACGAGGAAGACGCCGACGACGAAGCTGACACCGAAGAGGAAGAAGGCGACGAAGACGAAGCTACGGAGGAGGACACTACTCCGATGCCCTCTGCCACCACGCCCTCCTTTGGTGGAGGCCTGTTCGGCGGTATGGATGGCAACCAGGGCAGCACCTTCAGCGTGACCGCCAAGGCCAGCGTGACCAGCTACAAGTCGGGCTCCGCTTTCTACATTGCCCTGCAAGGCGATATTCCCCAACCCTGGCACGCCTACTTCCGCAACCCCGCCACCGTGGGCGAGCCCATGACAGCCGAGCTCACTGCACCCGCCGGCTTCAAGGTGGAAGGCCCCTACTGGCAGGCACCTGACCGCCACGAGGGCATGCTGGGTGTAGCCTACACCTACAACACCCCCACAGTGGTATGGAAGGTGACCCCCGAGGCCACTGCCCCGCAGCAGGCCGACTTCACCGTAAGCAGCACCGCTCAGACATGCAGCGACACAGGCTGCAATCCTCCGGATACCAAGTCCGCCACGGTCACCCTTGCCGCTGGCGATGGTGCCGCTGCCGCCAACTGGGCAGCTGAGGAAAGCAAGGTAGAGGTACTGGGCGACACCGCCACCACCGCTACTATCACGCAGACCACCGATAGCGTGGTGCTGAACTTCACTGCCGATGGCGAGGTGAAGAGCGCCTACTTCTTCTCCGACGACAACAGCATTAACCCCACTGCTGCTCAGGCTCTTACCAAAACCGCCACTGGCTACAGCCTCACCCTGCCGCGCAATGACAATAAGGACAGCATGGCTCCGGTGAAGGACGAAGCACTCGTAGGCAAGGAGGTGCCGGAGCTCAACGGCATCCTGACCTTCGATGGCAAGCACGCCAGGCTGAGCGTCAGCGCCACTGCTGCCGCAACCGCAGCCGTGACCACCACCCCGGCTCAGCCTCAGCCCGCCAGCACCAGCGGCATCCCCGCAGGCATCTGGGGTATCTTTGGCTCGCTCTTCCTGGGCGGCCTCATCCTGAACCTCATGCCCTGCGTATTCCCTGTCATTGGCCTGAAGATTATGAGCTTCGTGGAGCTGGGCGGCGGTGAGCGCCGCAAGGTATTCATGCACTCGCTCGTATTCGTCATCGGCATTCTGGTATCCTTCTGGCTGCTGGCCACGGCTCTCATCGTGGTATCCAACCTCGAAGTACTGGCCAACACCCCCTGGACGCAGTGGGCTCAGACGCTGTGGAATGACGCCGGCTCCGACACCCGTAGCTGGGCTGTCTGGATGCAGAATGAGTGGATTGTCTACTGCATCATGCTACTCCTGCTCGTGCTGGGTCTGAGCATGTTCGGTCTGTTTGAAATCGGCGTAGGCGCAACAGGTGCCGGCCAGGGCTTGCAACAGAAGAAGGGGCTCATGGGCTCGTTCTTCCAGGGTCTGCTCGTCACCGTGGTAGCCACTCCGTGCAGCGCCCCCTTCCTGGGTGCCGCCATGCCCGCCGCCATGTCCCTGCCGGGTGTATGGATGATTCTTGCCCTCACCTTCATGGCTCTGGGGCTGGCATTCCCGTACATCATCATGGGTGCCTTCCCCTCCCTCGTCAACATCCTGCCCCGCCCCGGCGCCTGGATGGAATCCCTCAAGCAGGCGCTTTCCTTCCTCCTCTTCGCCGCTGCTGCCTGGATGCTCGACGTCTACTTGGCCTTCCTGCCGGAGGAGTTCAGCGTAGATCAGCCGTGGATTCTCATGTCGCTGGTTGTATTCTGCTCCGCATTCTGGGTATATGGCCGCTGGTGTCCCATCTACCAGAACGCGACCACCCGCTGGATTGGTGGCGTCATTGCCGTGCTGCTGATTGCCGTGGGCATCTGGGGCTCCAAGCCCCGCCCCGTGAGCGAGGCGCCTGCTACCTCGCCTGTAGCCGCAGACACAGCCGCCAGTGGTTACGAGGTAGCTACCGGTGAACACCCCGCATGGAACACCTGGAGCAAGGCTCTCATGGACAAAGCGCTGGCCGATGGTCACCCAGTGTACGTAGACTTCACGGCAAAGTGGTGCGCCACCTGCCAGATGAACAAGAAGACCGCCTACACCGCCGACGTGTGCGCCCTCTTCGAGCAGGGCAAAGTAGTGCTCATGCGAGCCGACAAGACCCGCCCCGATGCGGAGATTGACGCCGAGATGCGCCGGCTGAACCGCTCCTCCGTGCCGGTAAACGTGCTCTACATGCCCGGCAAGGAGCCTGCCATCACCACCGAGCTGCTCACCCCCATCTACATGGATGGCTTCCTCACAGAGCAGCTGGGGCTCCAGAAGTAATCTAACCCTCACCAAGCCAGCGGTACCCCCTCGTACCGCTGGCTTTTTCTATCCCTCATCATGGCAAAACTCGACTGGCTGGAAAACAACAACTACCTCAAACAGGAAATCCGCAGACAATACACCTGGGCAGCTTGGTGCACCTGGGGGCTAGCCCTCATCCTCCTGCTCATCCCCATACGCGGCTCTGCCTGCAACATCTACTACATCAACACGACTGAGGACACCCCATCCATCACCGGCCACGTGCTACACATGGAACCCGGCGTCCGGCAGAAAATCCGAGGAGGCAAAGGCCGCCACTACGAAGCCAAAGTAGATATTGAATACAATGGCCGCGCCTACTACGTCACCAACGCCGGCTTCAATTTCACGGACGCCATGTACCGGCAAGCCATCGCCTCCGGCCGCGTCCCTGTCTACCTCCACCCCACACACCCGGAAAAATCCGTCCTCAGCAAAGGCGTTCCCTTCCTCCAATATTTCGCCCTCACCCTTTTCTCCGCCCTCACCATCTTCCTCATCGCCACCGGCTTTTACCTTATCAAAAAACGGTGAGACAACAGCAAATTGGACTTTGACGAACACGCCAAAGTCCAATAAAATCCTGCGATAGAAACCTCCTGGCGTCTATCTCTTTAGTCCCACTGATTATTAAGGGACTTTGTTTGCTTACGCACCTCCATATTGCGCTCGGTTTTGCCGGAGATGGCGGGCGGAGTAGAAGTGACCATGTGCATATCGAGAATCTCGATGGTGTTCTGGCCTTGCTTCAGGAACTCGCCGGGGCAATACAGACGCTCCTGCGGGCCGATGTGCCAGTAGCGCCCCAGCAGGTGGCCATTCACCCACACGTAGCCCTTCTGCCAGCCGGTCATGTCGAGGAAGGTATCCTGCACGGCGCCGGAGAGCTCGATGGTGGCGCGATAGAGGGCGCCTTTCTCGGTGTAGCGGGCGTGTCCGGTTTTCTTCACGCCTGTGGGTACGGAGGTGAGCGGCATGCGAGCGACGTTCCAGCCGGTCAGCACCTTGTCCCCCAGAGTCACCTTGCCAATGACGCCCTTGCGGTCTTTCTCGAGATAGGAGCAGAAGTTCACGTGACCGAAGGTATCTACCACAATCTTCAGCTGCTCAGCACGCTCGCGTGCGGGGAGCTCTATGGTGTTCTGCCCTAAGCGGCGGTCAAGCGTGCCGATGTACTTATCTCCCACGTACACGAGGGCGTAGTCATGCGCCTGGCATGTCAGCCTGGCGGCAGGGCCGGCCGGAATACCAGTGGTGTATATACCAATACCCTGATTCTGCCCCAGGCTCTCAAGCGTGGGCGGCGTGTCGAAAGTCTTTCCCTCACGAATGGCAGACAGTGCATGGAAGTCCGCCACACGCTGCGGACGGAATGCAGGAATCTCCATCGACACCGGTTGCTGCGGCTCAATCAGCTGCACGCCGGCCGGCAAGGCTTTTCTGATGATGTCACGGTACTCGAAATACTCCTTGGTCAGGTTGCCATTCTCACCCACGGGTGAGCCATAGTCGTAGCTGGTCAGGTCGGGCTGGAATTCTCCGCCCTTGTCATTGCTGTTGGCACCAGCCGTCAGGCCAAAGCTTGTACCGCCATGGTACACAAACAAGTTGAACGACACGCCATCGCGCATGTACCAGCGCACGGAATTGAGCGCATTGCGGCTCGGGGTCCAGTTACCCTCACCCCAGTGGCGCAGCCAGCCAGGATACGTTTCGCTGGAGAATACCGGTACCCCCGGAGCGATGCGAAGCGCATTGTTCATCTGCCACGCATTGTCAGCCGGGTCCAGACCTACGGCCACGCCCTTGGGTACAAAGCGCAGGTGGTGATTCGAGGAGCCCTCGGAGAGGTAGAACGGGCCGGCGCCCTTCTTCGTCCAGAAGTCTTTAAGCCACTCGATGTAAGCCATCTCATCATGCGGGCTCTTGTAGCTGCCGTATTCGTTCTCCAGCTGCACCATGAGAATGGGGCCGCCATTGCGGCTGAGGCGCGGCACGGCCACCTCGGCAATCTTCTCCAGATAGCGGGTCTGGGCTTCCATGAACCTGGGATTGCCGGTGTAACGCAGCGGGGTTACATCATCCTTCAGCAAATAGGTTGGCAGGCCACCCAAATCCCACTCGCCGCATACGTAAGGGCCGGGGCGGAACAGCACCCACATGCCTTCCTCGGCGCACATATCAATGAAAGCGCCGATGTCATTGCGTCCGGAGAAATCCCAGCTACCATCCTCCTGCTCCAGAGCATTCCAGAACACGTAAAAAGCTATCGTATTGAGACCCATTGCCTTGGCCGAACGAATACGGTGACGCCAATGGGAACGAGGCACACGCTGCGGGTGAATCTCGCCCGAGCGAATCTGAAACGGCACCCCATCCAGCAGGAACTCGCGGCCCCCATCGCCGCCAAAGCTCAACACGGCAGGTTGCCCTGCCTGCGGCTTCTGTAGATTCTTCATTGCCTCGGGCGTAGCCGAAACCACAGAAGCCAATGCAACCATCGCTATAACAGATGTGAGCAATTTCATGCTACACCTATAACAGAGCCCCCATGCCTTGTCGAGCAAAAAATTGGAGGCAACTAGAGAGTTTGGCCAAAAAACGCAATTTTTCAGCGTCTCCTGCGGATATTATTTTTCCGCAGGAGCAGAAAGGCGAGCCTTCTCGTTGAGGAAACTCTGAACAGATGTTTTGTCATTCTGAGTTGCCACATCAAGCGCGTAATCCAAATCCATCTCGTCGCGCACAATGACGTTGAGCATACGCAGCTGCTTATTCACTACGGCGTGTTCGATAGCGGCATTGCGCTCCAACAGCGGATTTGCCGCCATGATGGCGCGGCACGCATCAGCATCGCCCGCCTGCACAGCAGCTACCAAATCAGCGGGCTTGCTGACCGGAGTCGCATTGACATACAAGTAACCGGCATAACCAGCGGCAGCGATGCACAGCACATTGAGAATCCCCAGCAAATAACCATTGGTGGACGACACGGTCTCACGCGTAGTCGTACGGATGGAACCCCAGGCCAGGTTGAACATCCAGACAAAAGCGAAGGCACAGCCCAGGCGCCCCATGAAGGAGACGTGCTCGCCATTCTGCTTCTTGCCGCCGCCAAAAATCACCCACAGGCCGCCCAGCACCACGAGGATAGAGAACAACTGGCTGAGAGTATCCACAAACAAACGGCCAAAGGCAGCCAGTGTCAGGCTGAAAAATCCGGCCTGCGGATTACAGCGGCGCACCAGAATGAACGACAGAATCAGAGCCAGAACAATCGAAGCACCGGAAAGCCACATCTTCTGCTGCATGAAGGGCAGCAAATCGTCACCTCGCGCCCCCATCAGCATTAGCGAGCCCAGCCCCATCCACGTTGCCAGAGCGAGAGGAACAGAGAGATACACATCACCCATGCCGTAGTGCAAATCCACATGGTCAGCGCTGGCTGTCAGCAAACCGATAAAGCCAAGCACCGCCATCACAATCGCCAGAATGAGCACGGTATTGAAGCAGGAATCGAGCGCCACCGTCGGCAGAGGCTCCGCAGCAGTAGCAGCATACGCCGGCATCCCCAGCGCCAGCACAAGCGAGAAAATCAGCTTTGTATTCATAGCTCGAGTTCGTCTTATTTATTCTTACCCTGTCCAAACAGACGAGCAATCGAGGAAAAAGAAAAGGTCTTACCGATATTGAACCCAGCTATGCTCTTATTGAGGCGCACGCCGCGCTTGCTGACTGAGGCACGCCCCACTGAGCTCTTACCAAAGCTAAGAGATAAACCGGAGCGGCTAATGCAGACATACAGCACACCGGGGATAATCGGTATTCTGTAATACATCGGAGCGGAGTGCGAGCGTGAAGTTCTTCTGGCCATATTTAACGCAGAAAGTATAATAAGCCTCCCTGGCAGAGTCAAGCGCCGATTGATTCCTGCACAAAAAATTGAACAGATGCGGCAGGATTGGTGTCTTATGTATTTGACATGAATACCAGCTCATTACTCAGCATTGCCGCCGGTCTGGCATTGTTTGCACAGGCCGCCGTGGCAGACATTTCCATTACCGGAGCGCCTGTATCCCAGCGCGCCAAGCAGAGCATCCAGGGCAAGTGCGAGCTTATGGCTACCAATGCTGTACGTGCAACTTACCAGGGCACCCAGGAGAAAAACGGCGTACAGGAAGCAGTATTTGAGGTGAAGGAAAATCTGGGCGCACGCCGTTTTGTGCGCTACGGCGATGGCGTGATGCAGGAAGGCAGCCTCTTCACCATCACAATGAATGGTGCCACCCCCGGCCAGCCTGCGGAGGTCGTAGAAGCCATCAAGGAGATGAAGCCCGGCGATGAAGCCGTGATGAAGATTGACCACCTGTTCATTTTCAATGAACCGCAGGGCATGAACGTGCGTCCCTGCACCCGCATGGCACTGCGTGATAAAGAAAGTCAGCAGCCCGCCACCGCAGCGGCTCCCCTGCCCACTACGGTAGCACCGCTCAGCAGCACAACAGCCACTCAATCGGCACCTCAGCTGCCCACCTCCGTCGCCCCGCTTAACGTAGGCTCCAGTCGCTTCCGTGGCGAGAGCTACAGCACCAGCTTCTCCATGCGCTCCGATGGCAAGGGCGGCATGATTCAGGAACGCATTGAAAAAGTCAGCAAGTACGACCCCGCCACAGGTCAGGTCGTGACTCGCATGTACATCAATGGCGAAGAAGTTGACCCGAAAACACGCCAACCGCTCAAGCCTGCACAGCCGCAACAAAACGGCAGCAAGTAAAAGCAACCAACACGCTTTTCCGCGACCCGGCTTCCTATACGGAATGCCGGGTCTTTTACTCTGCGGAGCCTTCTGTTTCCGCGACAGCTGGCGCTGTATGGCGCGTGACATTCCACACACCTGCTGCAATCAGCAGAATGGCAGCCACCTTCTGCCAAGTGAGCGCATCCACGCCCCACAAAATACCAGCCGCCGCCGCAATAACCGGCTGCACATAGTTATAGGAGGCCACAACCGGCGGTGCCAGGCGGCTCTGCCCGGCATTGAGCAGTAAATAACATACAAAGGTACCAATACAGACCACGTAAGTACAGCTCAGCCATTCAACTGGCCGCAAAGCCTCCCACTCCAGAGCTGCGAGATGAGGCCCAAATATCGGCAGAACCACCACAGCCGAAATGGTGAAAAGCCACTTCATGAGCGTGATGACGCGGTAGCGGCGAATCAAGCGCCCGAAAAACACGAAATAACACGCTGCCGCCACCTGCGAACACAGGCACATGGCATCGCCCTTCAGGTGCCCGCCTATCCCTTGCGCCGAGCCCAGCAACAGCAGCAACGCCCCTGCGCACGCCAGCGCTATACCCACTCCGCGCCGCCAGGTGATGCGCATTTTCAGGAATACCGCAGAAAGCAGCAACGCCATGATGGGCGTACTGGTACCAATCACGCACCCATTGGTAGGCGATGTATGCTGCACACCCGTCACATACAAGAACTGATTGAGAGCCATGCCACACAGGCTCATCCCCACGAGGGGCAGCCAGTCGCGCCGGAGTATACGCTGCCCCGGCACACAAAAGCTGATAAGCCAGAACATGCAGGCACTACCACACACGCGCATCGTAGCCAGCGCAGGACCATCCACCACGCCGCTGCTCATGGCCACCTTGCACACCGGGCTCATCAGCCCGAAAAGACAGGCAGCGGCCAATGCCGCCAGATGCCCCTTTGCTCTCTCGCTCAGCCCTCCTCGCATCTATCACAGTTTGATTTTAACATCGTTGCCACAATGATTGCAGCAGAAGCATCCGGTTACCCCAGTGGCAGCAAACTCCTTCTTACCGCACCACGGACACATGTTCTTCCGCTGCAACAAGCGCATCCCTATCAATCCCACCACGAAACCGCCCAGCGCAATCGAACCGGCCAGGGTCTCCGGCACCCCCAGTACCGCCGATATAACGCCACCAAAAAAGGCAGCCACACCTGCACCCAATAAACGGCGACCGGCACGTACACAACGTAGTACATACGCCCCCACCGTCACCACCGGCGGCAATGCCACCCTATAACGGAGCTGCGTTTCCACATCCCCGCAGTCCGGCGAAAGCGCCATTGCAGGTGCAGGTTCTGCCGTACTGAGGGGGTAAAAGTGCAGGTAATTCTGCTGCCCCAAATCAAGCACCAGAGCCAATTGGGAGTCATCCTCCGAGCAAGCACAGAGCATCACACGCCGCACATCGCGCCCCAACAGAGCCGCCGCAGCGGCATCATCCACCGCAGGAACCGGCAGCGACTCCAGTTGCCACAGCGCGGGTCCCTCCGGCGTACCAGCCGGGCGAGTGCTGTAGAGCGTACCACCGATGCGCAGGTAATACCCAGCAAGCCTCTCGTTGCCCTCCGGCACACGCAGCACAGCTTCCAGCGCGCCAAGCGGCTCCTGCAATGAGGTTTTATCCATAAGATATTAAAAAGCCCTGCCCGGCATAAGCGCAGGCAGGGCGAAAACATTGATATACTGCGCGTTATCAGTACTTCTTCACAACGGCCATCATGGCGTCCATCTGCTTCTCGATAGACTCCACGAGCGCCATCTGGGTGCGGGTACGATCCAGGTTGTGCTCGGGGCGCTTAATCTTGAAGTAGGTGTCACCCTCCAGATAGTCGGTCAGGAAGCGCATACCGCACTCCATGGTGAGCAGCTTACCAGAGAACGGAAGCAGCTCCTTCTCCAGCGGAGTAAGGAAGGTAGCGGCCTCGCAGTAGCCCTTGGCCAGAGCCTCGAAGTACTCCATGCGCATGGTGACAAGGGAGGTGTCCTTCTCATCCTCAGCAGCGGGAGAGGTGGAGGTACGAATCATGTCACCGAAGTCATACAGGGCGGAGCCCGGCATGGTGGTGTCGAGGTCGATTACGCAGATACCCTCGCCGGTCACGTCATCAAGCATCACATTGTTGAGCTTGGTGTCGTTGTGGGTCACACGCAGGGGCAGCTCGCCGCTGGCAAGGTAGTTCACCACCTTGTGGCAGTCAGCCTCGCGGGACAGGTACCAGTCGATTTCCTTCTGCACGCTCTTGGCGCGACCCAGCGGGTCGGCGGCGATAGCGGCCTGGAAGTTCTTGAAGCGCTTGGTCGTGTTGTGGAAGTCGGGGATAGTCTCGAACAGGGGCTCACCGGGAAGGTTAGCACCCAGCTTCTGGAAATTACCGAAAGCACGAGCTACCTCGATGCACTGACCGGGGTTCTCAATCATGTCGTAAGTACGAGCACGATCGATGAAGGGGTACACACGCCATACGTTACCCTCGTCGTCCTGAGCGTAGGGCTTGCCATCGCGAGCGGCCACGATGGTAAGAGTGCGGCGATAAGCCTCCTTGCAGCCCTCGGCAAGAAGCACGCGCAGAGCCTCGTCCGTCACACGCTTCACGTTCTCCATGAGCGGGATGGGCTGGCGGAATACATTGCTGTTGATGCGCTGCAGGATGTAGCTCACGCGCAGACCAGCCTGGTCAACCACCACACGATAGGTATCGTTGATGTGGCCGGAGCCGTAGGGCTCACCAAAAACATAGTCACCGCGAAGGTCAAACAGACCAGCGATTGCTTTGATATCGTACATAAATGTTCGGAACGGCAGAAATTAACCCAGTTTGGCGGGATATACACCCTCCTCTACGAGCTTGGCGATGCTCTCCACCACGGCGGGCTTGTCGCTCGGGTAGGTCACGCCCAGCCAGTTAGCGGTGGTCTTAATGACGCAGCAATCAGCCTTGCCATTGTGAATGAGCTCGTCCACCACAGTGGGGATGTAGCACTCGCTCTTCTGCTCCGTGCCATGAGCGGCCAGGAAGCGGGTGAAGTGATCCTTAATCTGGTCGATGAAGGAAGCCGGGAATACCCAGAAGTTCATGGAAACAAGCTCCTCGGGGTCAACAGGCTTGCGCTCGCCGCTGAGGCTGTCGCCACGGCATACGCCGTCCTCCTCGGTCTTAATCTTGGTGTACTCCTCCACGCTGTCGAGGAAGCCATCCTTAATACCGCAGATACCGCGGTTCACATCGCCGTGGTCGCTGAGGGTGTTCTTAAGGGGATAACCAATCATGCCGTAGTGCTCCTTGCAGGGGCAGCCGGGGGCGGCGGTCAGGAACTGAGCAGCCTTCTCGAAAGCGTCAGCACCGTAGAAGTCATCGGCATTCACCACACCAAAGGGCTCCTTAACGACATCGCGAGCAGCCAGCAGAGCGTGTGCTGTACCCCAGGGCTTTACGCGGCCCTCCGGTACAGTGTAACCCTCGGGCAGATCATCGAGGCTCTGGAAAGCGTAGTCCACCTCGATTTTGCCAGCGAAACGAGCGCCGACCTGAGCCTTGAAAGCCTCCTCGAAATCCTTGCGGATAATGAACACTACCTTACCGAAACCGGCGCGGATAGCATCATACACGGAGTAATCGAGAATAACTTCGCCATTGGGACCCATGGGGTCGAGCTGCTTCAGGCCACCGTAACGGCTGCCCATACCTGCTGCGAGAACAAGAAGTGTAGGTTTCATGATAAATTATGGTAAAAAGAGATAATGGCACAGAACTGTACCTGTCGCTATTCTAACGCTATGTACTCGCTTTGGCAAGCCTAAAACAGCGCATTAACGACACTTTTGACGCATTTCGCGGTCAATGAATCAGATAATCCACCACTCGCAAGGGTATATTATCAAAATAATTCGCCTCTTGCAAACGGCGACGCTCCGCTGCAAATGTGGTGTAAAGAGCGTCAATCTGCGCCCCATATTGCAGCATCGCCTGATTAACCTGCTCCGGTTCTGCATGGTACCGCGCTCCGGTTGTGGCTTCAAACTGCACCAGCAACGGAAGCAACTGCGGCCAGACGGCTTCGGCCGTAGCGGAGTCCTGCACGCCGGCATACAGCGCCGTGAGTGCCGGCAGTACATCCAGCAATGAGCGAAAATCAGCCGTCACTTTCTCGCGCGTCAGGGTTCTCCCCTGCACGGCATTGAAGAGCCCCGCCATGGGTAACCACTCAGCGGCAGCGCGAAGCTCAGCAGCGGCCAGGTGCGAGCCAGACACAAAGTAATGCAGTGCCGTTACATCCACCAGGTAATCACGATACAACTGGCGCAGGGCTTCCTGCACAGCGTAGCTGGCGCGAGTACTCAGCTCCCCGCCTGCCAGCAATTCATAATACACCCGCAGTACCTTGGGAGCCCCCAGCTCCGCGGCCAGACGAGCACCCTCGGCATAGTTCTCGGGGGTGATGCGATAGCGTTCCTCGCGAGAGCGAATCTTCTGCGCCAACAGGACTTTCTTAATCGCCACGGCGCGGGCGACTCGCACATCCTGGGGCAGAGCCGCCACCTCATCCGTTGTATTCAACAGGGGCATCCCCTGCTCCACAAGCGAGCAATAAGGCTCCTTACCGGCAATCGCCTCAAGCAGCGCCGGCGGCATACCGGGCTGCGGCTCACCGGCCAGCACCGGTACCATGACCGATGCTGCGGCCGATACAGCCAGAATTGCCAGCGGGAGCTTCATCAGAACTCGCCCAGGTAGAACTTCTTCTTGCCACGGCGGATGACAAGCACCTCTCCGCCGATAGCCAGCTCGGGAGTCACCTCAAAGGCGGGGTCTTTCACCACATCGCCATTGAGCGAGATAGCGCCATTGCAAATGAACTCACGAGCCTCGCGCTTGGAAGCGCATACCTTACCACCCACCAGCACATCCACCAGGGCGCCAGGGGTAAGCTTCACGTGCGGCACATTGCTCATACCGGCCTTCACGTCCTCCAGGCTCAGGCTCTTAAAGTCACCGGCGAAAAGCTTACGGGAAATATCCACAGCCTTCTCAAATTCCTCTGCGCCGTGCAGGTCAGAGATAATTTCGCGGGCAAGAGCCTGCTGAGCCAGTCGCTGCTCGGGGTGCTCGGCGTGGGCGGCCTCAATTTCCATAATCTGCTCAGGCGTCAGGAAAGTGAGACGCTTGAGGTAGGTAATCACCTGAGAATCCTCAGCATTGATAAGGAACTGGTAGAGCTGGTAGGGTGAGGTCTTGTTCTTATCGAGCCACAGGGCATTGCCCTCGCTCTTACCGAACTTGTTACCCTGGGAGTCCGTCACCAGCGGCATGGTGAGAGCATATACCTCATCACCTGTTGTCTTACGGATAAGCTCGATACCAGTGGTAATGTTGCCCCACTGGTCGCTGCCAGCCACCTGCAAATCCACACCGCGGTTCTCGTGCAGGTACTTAAAGTCAATAGCCTGAATCAGCATGTAGGAGAACTCGGCGTAGGAAATACCGCTCTCCATCTGGCGGCGCACATGATCCTTGGTCAGCATGTAGCCTACATTGATGTACTTGCCGTAATCGCGGAAGAAGTCAATCACATTCAGCTGGTTAATCCAGTCGTAGTTATTCACCACCTCGAAGCCGAAAATCTTCTCCACCTGAGCCTTCAGTGCCTCATAGTTGCGGAAAACCTCCTCCTTCTGCTTCAGCTCACGCTCCACAGTACCACGAGGGTCGCCAATCAGACCGGTAGCCAGTCCCACCAGCAGAATGGGAGTGTGCCCAGCCTGGCGCAGACGCTTGGTGATAAGGAAGCTGGAATAATGGCCCAGATGCAGGCTGTCCGCCGTCGGATCTGTGCCGATGTAGAAGGTCAGCCCGCCTTTGTTGAGCTTTTCAATCAGATCGGGGCTGGAAATCTGGTTCACAAGCCCACGCCATTCGAGTTCTTCGTAAAAAGTCATAAGCGGTTTGAGGTTTTAAAGTCGCGGCATATTAGCACACGATACAGGACAAGTCAACCGGAATATACTCCCCGCACCAGCACACAGCCCAATATGACACGGCATGTTGTAACACGTCACCATTTCATTCCATTTCGCCTCCACTGGCTCATTCACATAGCTCGCCTACCAAAAGACCGAAATCCCGCACAGCCGCCTGGCAACTGGATTCCCAGCCCTGACACCCCCCGTAAAAAACTCATATCACAAATACCCGTCACCTCCACGGAAAAGACAATTCAGACAACATCCTAACAATAAAGAAGAAGCCAATTCAAGGTTATTTTAATTTTTTTGAACATTAAGACTTGCAATAGCGTGCATTTTTGTTTAGAATACGCCAGATTTCAAATCTAAGGAGTACAACAGTTTAGCCGCAAAGAACAATAAGATGAAGAATCTCACAAGATACACACTTGAAAAGACATCCTTCCAGGGTTGGCGCGTATGCATCAGCCGTAAAGGTGTCATGTTTACCAAGTACTTTCCAGACAAACTCTATGGCGGTGAAGAAGGCGCCATGACTGCGGCAATCGAAGTGAGAGACACCATCCTCTCCCGCATCGCGGAAGATCCTGCAAACGCCAAGAAAATCATGCAGGAGATGAAAGCTCGCTTCTGCGGCCGCAAGCGCAAAAAGCGCAAGTAAGCTACACCACCGGCACTCCTTACACCCTCACTTTCTCACTGAAAAAGCACTGCCAATCCGGCAGTGCTTTTTCTATACAGGCGAAAAGCTGCAACAACAGCATCACGCATCCGAAAAATCAAACTTGCGGGGCTTGCGCGAGGGGAGAGCCTCACGGCGGCGAGAATCCCACACCAGCAGGAGCATGGCACCCACCAGCAGCAGACGCACGCCGGTATCCTGCGGATAATTCACAATCTCATGCGTCGAGCCCATACAATTACAACTCAGGGAGAGACCACGAGCCCAGGCCTGAGCATAAAGCAACAGGAATACACCCGTCATCAAGCTCCCCCACATGGCGGCTCCGCGGTATGAAAGACAGAAAATCAGACACACCGCCACCACAAGCTCCATGGCAATACCTATACAGGCCAGCGGCATGGAGAAGAACTCCGGCAACAATTCGCTGCGCGTAAGGAAATCCGCAGTTTCCCCCATTTCGCCAATCTTTAACAAACCGGTCACCAGAAAGAAGATACCCAAGCCTACTCGGAGCAGGTTCAGCAACACATCAATGGCACGGTTGTTTCTCATAGCGCGCAGATAATACACAGCGCCACCCCCTGTAGCAAGTTTTTTACATGACTGCATCGCAAAAAAAGAAAAACACCATCTTATCATCAATAACTTCAGCAGCCATTTCTGAAAGCGCACATGGCTCATTATCTATTTAGAATTCCTAAATAATGACACCGCACCAACTGCTTTTGGCTTGACTTGCACGATAAGATAGCTCAGAATGGCGGCGTGATGATGAGAACTGCCACCGCCACCCTGTTGGCAACGCTTCCCGTGCTGGCGAATACACCGGCACCCGACACCGCAGCCCCCGCAGCTGCCGAGCTCCCTGCCGCTGTTGCTCCCATTGTGCCCGAGCAAGCAGCAGCCCCCACTCCCGCACCGGAGCAGACAACCGAGCCCGCGCCTGTCCCCGAGCAGACCGCTCCCGCTCAAGAAGCCACCCCTGCCCCTGTTCCTGCCCCCACTCCGGAGGAAGCGTCCGCCGCGCCCGAGAGCGCGCCCGCTGAGCCCCAGCCTACTGAGGCTCCCGCTCCTGCCCCCACCCCGGCACCAGATCCGGAGCCCGAACAGGCACCCGCACCAGTAGAACCGGCCCCGGCACCCGCGCCCGAGGCCACTGCCCCCGCACCTTCCCAGCCTGCGGCGGAGCCCCAGCCGGCTCCCGCTCCGGCCAAAGCTGACCTGAGCGCAGCCTACCGAGGCATCGTGAAAATTGAGGTCGCCACACGCAAGCCGGACTACGCCACTCCCTGGCAGACCGGCCGCTTTGGCCGAGGGAATGGCACAGGCTTCATGGTAAGCCCCGGCGTATTCATGACTAACGCTCACGTGGTAGCGGACGCCGAGCGCATTTACATTTCCCCCTACGCAGATGCCCGCAAGCTGAAGGCGCATGTTAAGTACGTAGCACACGATGCCGACCTGGCTCTCATCGAGGTAGAGGACGCCTCCGCCTTTGCCGATGTCCCCTGCCTGGAGTTCAGCGACACTCTGCCTCGCCTGGAGGATGCCGTTCGCGCCATTGGTTACCCCATTGGCGGCAACCGCCTTTCTGTCACACGCGGTATCGTATCGCGCATCGACACCACCGTCTATGCCCACCCGCGCAACAAGAGCCACCTCACCGTGCAGGTGGATGCCGCTATCAACCCCGGCAACAGCGGTGGGCCTATC
This sequence comes from Akkermansia sp., assembly GCA_017390945.1. GTDB lineage: Bacteria > Verrucomicrobiota > Verrucomicrobiia > Verrucomicrobiales > Akkermansiaceae > Akkermansia. The sequence goes on along the minus strand of JAFOZZ010000105.1, from coordinate 14,273 downwards.
CTGATGGGCGACAAAGTGGTAGGCGTGGCATTCCAGGGGCTGCTGGAGGCAAACTCCACCGGCTACATGATTCCCATGCCGGTCATTAAGCGATTCCTCAAGGATGTTGAGGACGGCCACTACGACAAATACGTAGCCCTCGGCGCAAACTTCATGCCGCTGATTAACCCGGCCATGCGCAAGCATTACAACATGCCCGATAACGCCATGGGTACCCTGGTGGCCGATGTGGTCAAGGGCAGCTGCAGCGATGGTGTGCTGCAACCCGGCGATGTCGTGCTGGCCGTCAATGGCCACGCAGTCGACAGCTCTGCCATGATTGAACTGGATGGCGAGCGCGTGCAGCTCGATGAGCTGGCTGAGCGTGCCTTCAAGGACGAAGCTCTGCAATTCACCATCCTGCGCAACGGCGCGGAGCAACAGGTGGAGGTGCGCCTGACCCCGCTGGGCTTCCACGGCATCATGGGACAGGAATACGACGCCCTGCCCCGCTACGTGCATTTCGGCGGCCTGGTCATTCAGCCGTTGCATCGCAATGTGATTGCCGCGCATTCCCTCAACTCCGCCAATTTTGCAGTGGAGCTTTCGGATTACCTCTACCGCGGTGGCGCAATCGAAAAGAGCGATATCGTTGTCCTCACTAAAGTACTGAAGGATGAAGTGAACGCTCGCTTCAGCGACTACGGACGCCGCATTATTACCAAGGTGAACGGAACCGAGGTCAAAGGGCTGAGCCACCTGTACGAGTTGCTCTACCCGGCAGACGGACAGCGCCCGGAGTACACAGTCATTGAGTTTGCCGGTGCCAGCCGCCCCCTGGTTATCGACAACAAGGTTATCGATGCCGCCAATGCTCGCATCAGTGCCGGCTACAACGTACCTGCTCCGGCCTGCCTCAAATAATCCCATACGGACATTTTCAACATGAACAGATTTCTCCTTATCCTTGCCGCAAGTGGCCTGATGCTGGGTGCCTGCAAACCTACGCAGCGTACCGTCATAGCTCGCCCCAAGCCGCAGCAGCAACAACAGACTCAGCAAGAGCAGCAGCCCTCCGCTCCGGAAAACGCCACAACTCCCGCAACGGAGCAAGCCCCGCAAACACCGGCACAGCCGCAGCAGGCCGAATCCCCCGAGGCGGCACTGCTCATGGTCAACATTACCCGCCAGGGCTACAACCTCATCACCCCGTGGGAAAAGCAGCCGCCCAGCCAGCGCCGCGTAGTCGGCACCTACCTGGGCAATGGCCTGGTACTCACCCACAGCACCGCCCTGCTGAATGCCACCTATGCCGAGCTCAGCCTGCCGGATTCCTCCCGCACTGTCCCGGCACGCGTCGTGCGCTACGACAACGATCTGGGGCTGGGGCTCCTCGCCGTAGTACATGAATCGGATGCCAGTCTGTTTGAATCCCGCAAGGCTCACGAAGTGGGCGAGCCGCTCACTCGTGGCGACTCTGCGGAAATCTGGTGCACCCTCAACGGCACGGAGCCGCTGCGCGTCCCCCTGCATGTACAGGTCGGCAGCAGCGATGCCGGTATGCCCCGCCTCCTGCTGCAAGCAGAGCAGGCCGTACCCGATAGCTTCTCCTACGGCGCCCCCATCATGAAGGATGGCAAGTTGGTCGGCCTGAGCGCCGGCTATGAGCCCGGTGGCCGCAAGCTCACCATCATCAACGCCGAGCTTCTGCAGCGCTTCCTGACACAGGCCGAGAATGCCCCCAAGGGAGTTCCCTCCATTGGTCTGCAAGTCGCTACGCTCGATGACCCGGTATTCCGCAACTATCTCAAGTTGCAGGAGGGGCAAACCGGCGTCTACGTCAGCAAGGTAATTCCCCACAGTGCCGCGGCTACTGCTGGCATCAGCGTGGGGGATGTTATCACCGCCGTTGAAGGAATGAGTGTGGACAACCTGGGGCGCTGCGACCTGCCGCTCTATGGCATGACACCGGTTGGCGTTGCCCTGCGTTACCTCAAACCGCTCGGCCAGGAGCTCAACCTGACCATCAGCCGCGATGGCAGCAGCCACGAAAAAGCACTTGCTCTCAATACCGATGCTCGCGACAAGGCTCTGCTTTCCACCGAAGAGCCGGATGCCGCACCGCGCTACCTCGTATGGGGTGGCATGGTATTCCAGCCGCTTACCAATACCTACATGCAGGCTCTCAAAGGCCAGGCTCGCGGCACTCTGCCCGTGGAGTTCATGGAAATTGAAAACCGCGAGGAAGAACTGCACAAGGCCGGCTACACAGAGTTAACCGCCCTGACGCAGGTGATTCCCACCCCGGCCACGCTGGGCTACGAAGCTGTCAACTTCTGTGTGGTGGAAAAAGTAAACGGCCAGACCGTGCACAACTTTAAGGATTTCGCCGCCAAGCTGGATGAAGCAACGTCCAACGGCATCGTGGAAATTACCATCAACAAGGCTCCCTATCATATCTACCTCGACCGAGCCGCCGCTGAAGCGGCCAACGAAAACCTGAGCCGTAGCTCCGTTCCCGTGCTCAGACGCATTGAGCCATGAGCCTACAAAAAAGCCCCGGCACCCGGGGCTTTACGAAAAAAATCTTATATCATACTCAGCGAGCGGCAAGCTCGCTGAGTATTTCGTCTACGATGCGCTCCACCGGCACCAGGCGCCCCTGCCCCTCAACGCCGCAAGCCAGCATGCCAGCGTCATCCGGGCCGATAATGCGGTGGCTAGGGCGAGCCAAAAGGTCTGAGGCATTCTGCTGCGTAGCAGGGTGATTCCACATATTGCCATTCATGGCGGGGAAAATCAGCACGGGGGCACGATTAGCCAGGTACAGACTAGTGAGAGCATTCGGCGCCATGCCGTGTGCCATGCACGCCATCGTGTTGGCCGAGGCCGGCACAATAGCCAGCACATCGGCACGCTGAGCGAGGTCAATATGCACCGGCACCCAGGAGCCGGTCTCCTCCTCGAACGTCGTAATAACGGGATTGCGGGAGAGAGTCATGAGCGTGAGCGGAGTGACAAACTGCAATGCCGTAGGCGTACACACGCAGTGCACCTCATGCCCCAGCTTCACCAGCCGCGATGCCACATCCGCCGCCTTGTAAGCAGCGATGGAACCGCACACTCCCAGAATGATGGTAGCCATATGACTCTCTCCCTCGCTCTAAAATCAGGCGATTTCAACAATCATGTTGATTTCCACGGCCACACCAAGCGGCAGACTGACCACACCCACAGCGGAGCGGGAGTGAGCGGCCTCCGGGCCGAAGAGCTCCACCAGCAGGTCGGAGGCGCCATTGAGCACCTTGGCCTGGTCCGTGAAGTCGGGCGTGCAGTTCACAAAGCCGTTTACAGCCACAATCTTGGTCATCTTCTCAAAGCCACCAAGCTCAGCCTGAATCACAGCCAGGCGGTTCAGGATAGCAGCCTGAGCAGCTTTCTGCCCTTCCTCAATGCTGACATCTGCCCCCAGCTTACCATACACGGCCACATCGCCATTCACGGAGATGCCACCGGAAAGGTGCAGGTAATTGCCGGTGCGGATGCACTGCACATAGGAACCAACAGGAGCCGGTGCAGGATTCAGCTTCAGCCCCTTCTTATCGAGAACTTCTGTATTAAGTTGCATGATTGATTGTGTTGTTGTTCTGACACAAGGATACACGCAGAAACGCGTGGATGCAAGGAAAAAGACCGTTCGAACGAGAAATACTGAAGTACGAGGGACGAGGTACGAATTTTAGAGTTTAGCGCCTTTCGGCGCGGGATGGGGCAAAGCTTTGCGAAAGCTTGTGCTCCGCGCCTTAAAGCGCAGGCGTTAGGTTTGGCATTTGCTTCGCTCATCCCCTCGGCGCGAGCCGACTAGCTAGTACATCGTTCTTCGAAATTCGGCCTTCGTACTTCAAATCGCCTCACCTATCGGCGGCTCAGCTCCTGTATCCACCGGCTCTGCGGCATGGTAGCGGCATGAGCGGCAGTAAAGGGCATGCGGGGGCGCCAGTTTGTGCCGCCCTCCGTACCCGGGGTATTCAGGCGCACCGGAACATCGAACAACTCCGTCCACATCAGCGCAGCATAAGCCGAGCGGCAGCGGAACAACGCGCGGAAAAGCGCATCCTTTACTTCCGGCCCCCAGGGCTGCATCCATTGCTCGTGGGACATCCCGGCATAATCACCCAGCCAGGAGAGGACACGTGCACAATCGCGCCCCGTCCTCAACAACTCGCGGCGGCGATTAGGTGCCAGTGTTGAGTCCGTAGCCGCGGCTGTTCCAGCCAGTGCATGCGCATACCACTCATTCCAATCATTACAAATGGGCGGAAAATCATGCGTAGCGTACGTAGCAAAGGAGCACGGATTGTAGGTATCGCCCTTAATGATGCGGTGCTGCTCATCAATCTCCCAGTGCGGAATCTTGAACCCAGTGATACGCAGACGCGACAAATCCGGGCGCACATAATCGGGCACGCAGCCCAAATCCTCGCCAATCACCTTCAGCCCCGGCGCAGCTTGCAACAGGCGGCGCAGCAAGTAATCCCCCTGCATGAGGTTGGCGCGGCGGTTCTCCGGCGTATCGTCCGGTCGCGGACGGAACCCGGGACGCCGCCCCCCACAACGCGCGGCAGCCTCATCAGCCCCCAGCGGCAGGAACTCGGGGTTGCGGTCGGGCATCCACGGAAAGGCATAGATGCGGTAGAAGCCCAGCACATGGTCAATGCGGTACATGCTGAACACCTCTGCCAGCTTACGCACACGGCGGTTCCACCAGGCAAAGCCATCGCGCTCCATCACATCCCAGCGGTAGAGCGGGATGCCCCAGTTCTGCCCCCATTTAGCCGTGAATGGGTCCTCCGCAAAATTACCTTCAGCCGGAGCGCCACCACTCCAGTCCATATCAAAGAGATGCCGCTCAAAGAACACATCCGCACTCGCCACCGATATACCAATAGGCACATCACCCATCAGCGCCACCCCGCAAGCATCCGCCACCTGGCGTACCTGCGCCCACTCACGTGCACAGAGCCATTGCTCCCAGCAAATGGAGCGCAGCGCCCGACGCGAAGCCTCGCTGCTATACACCAGCGAACGCGCCGTAGCCGGCTCCTGTACCGGCCACAGCCACCAGGCCGGGCTGCCATATGCACGGCTCAGCACACTGAACGCCGCGAAGTTCTCCAGCCACGCCCCCTGCTCCTGCACCCAGGCATCAAACTCATCCCGCAACGGCTGATACTCGGCTTCACACTCAAAGCGCTCGAAAGCCCGCCCCAGGTGATAGCGCTTATACGTACGCACGCGCGCATAGTCCACGTAATCCTCGCCACCGGGCATTTGCTGCGGCGGCAGGTCGTCTCTGTACTCAGGCAGCGGAGCCTCCATACCCGGTACACGCTCCAGGCTCAAGTACAGAGGCTCCAGCGCTACCGATGAAATCCCCGAATACGGCGATGGCGCGTCGTCCTCGCCCACGGCGTTAACCGGCAACAATTGCAGGAAGCCCACGCCATGTGCACCAGCCCAGCGTATCCACTCCTCCAGTGCCATCAAATCGCCAATCCCTGCATCACCCTCGCGACGCAGAGAAAAAAGCGGCATCAACACGCCAGACATTCGTTGCAGCAGCATAACTCTACTACTCTACCACATCCGATACACCATGACAATAGAAAATAGTACAACCGTAAGCGGAGAACGCGATTTTACGGAAGCACAAGCCCATTGCAAAGCTCCGCTCTATCCAGCAAGCTTTAACTCGTAACTCGTCATTCGAAACTCGTAACTCGAAACTACCAAGAATAAAAATGTCTTGTCTCCTGCGCGGAAAGCGACATGTTTCGGCATGCACGCGCAATTTTTTCTTGCATTGAGTCCATGTTTGTGATATTAGCAGACAAACGTTCGCGTGACGTTACTGACGCGCTGCGATTCTATCACGCCGATTAGTTACTCTCACACACATTACACCAATGGCTACAAGCAAGAAAACCACTGCCACCAAGGCAGGTGACAAGAAAACCGACAAGAGCAAAGAGACCACCAAGAAAGCCTCGACAAAGGAGACATTGACCCCGGAGGAAAAAGCTCGCAAGGCCAAACTGAAGGAAACCCTTGCCCTGCTCAAGGCAGACCCCGAGTGGCCCGATTTCCTTGCCGCCCAGAAACAAGCTCTGCTCGACCTGCGCGACAGCCTGCTGCCCAACATGCAGGACGTAACACGCGATCACCTGCGCAGCGGCGCCTCCAATGTTTCTTCTTCCTCTGGCCAGCACATTGGCGATGCCGGCAGCGAGGCCGAGGTACGCGACCTCACCATCCGCCTGCTGGGCAAAGACCGCGAGCAGCTCTTTGAGATTGACGCCGCCCTTGAGCGTATCCGCCTCGGTTACTACGGCATTTGCGAAATCTCCCTCGATCCCATCCCCAAAAAGCGTCTCCAGGTGCGTCCGTTCTGTCGCCTTACGGTGAAATGTCAGGAGGAATTTGAGAAAAAATACGGCTCTTATGCCTCTTATATGGCTAAAAAATCGGATCATGTGGGCTATTCCGGCCTGCAAAATGACATGGAAAACGTTTTTACGCTTGACGAATCCGAAGAATAGTGTATCATAGGCGCCCGCAAGTCAACATTAATCACCGAATATGCCTAGAGATATCATCATCCTGGAATGCACGGAGGCCAAGGCTGAGGGTAAGACCCCCTCTCGCTACGTCACCACTCGCAACAAGAAGAGCCAGCGTACCCCCGGTCGTCTGGAGAAGGTTAAGTTCAACCCCTTCCTGAAGCGTCGCACCCTGCATCGTGAGATGCGCTAAACAGCCGCCGTCCACCAGAAAGATTAAAGCATTATGATTACCGAATTCAAGAGCGTTGAGCGTCGTATCCGTTTCCGCACCTGCAACAAGACAATGCCCCGTCGTCGCATTGACATCCCCGCTGGTGCCATCGATATGTGCAACCCCGAGTTCCTTTCCAAGTTCACCTCCGAGACCGGCAAGATTCTTCCCCGCCGTGTGACCGGTGTTTCCGCTAAGATGCACCGCAAGATCACGCGCGAGATTCGCCGTGCTCGTGCCGTGAACCTGCTCCCCTGATTTTCTAATCCCCACATGGAGGAGTTCTCGACGGCAGATTGTCGTTGATTAAAGGGAGCTTGTATGCTGCGAAAGCGCCTGCAAGCTCCCTCTATTTTTATTTTCCAGGTTCTGCACCACCATGAAAGAGCTCAAAGACACACAGAATGAACGCGACACGCGCCAGATTTCCATCGACCGCGTGGGCGTAAAAGGGGTACGCTACCCCATCATTGTGAGTGATAAAGAGGAGCGCACACAGTCCACTGTGGCTACCCTCGCTCTCATGGTCGACCTGCCCGAGCAATACAAAGGTACGCACATGAGCCGCTTTGTCGAGGCGCTTCATGAGCACCGCCGATACCTGGACGTTCACTCCGCCGTGCGCCTTCCCTCTCGTCTGCTGCGCAAGCTGCCCGCCCAGCGCGCCCGCGTCGAGATTGATTTCCCCTTCTTCCGTCTCAAGAAAGCCCCCGTCTCCGGGATGGAGGGCATGATGGATTACGATGTGCGCTTCGAGATTGACGCCGAGCGCAACCAACCAGGCACCTTCACGCTCACGATTAAGGTGCCGGTTACTACCCTTTGCCCCTGCTCCAAGGCCATGAGTGACCGCGGCGCCCACAACCAGCGCGGCATCGTCACCTACTCCGTCCGCTTCTCCGGCGCCGCCGTGTGGATTGAGGACCTCATCGACATGATTGAGGAGTGCGCCAGCTGCCCCGTCTACAGCCTCCTGAAGCGTCCCGACGAAAAATACGTCACAGACAAGGCCTACGACAATCCCGTCTTCGTTGAAGACCTCGTGCGCAACATTGCCGTAGCCACCGAGCGCTACAATGCCTTCTCCTGGTACCGCATCGAGGCCGAAAACTTCGAGTCTATCCACAACCACAGTGCCTACGCCTGTGTGGAAAGAACGCTTGGGTAAAAGCCCCTTTTTTGCAAACAAAATACAATGAGGCGCAAGCTGTGCACCTCACTTTGCGTGGCATGACAGCTACCGACATTATCACAGAACTGCGACATCTGGCCGAGCCAGAATATCGGAATTTTGCGGCTGCTCTGATTCCGGGGGAGCATGAGTTGTGGGGCGTGAGACTTCCGGCGCTGAGGCGCCTGGCAAAGAAAGCGGCCCGCAAGGATTGGTGCCGGATATTTCATGCGCTTAAAGAGGAGCGCTGCATGGAGGCAGTCATGCTGCGCGGCATGCTACCGGGTTACGCCCCCCAGGCAACATGGGATGAGAGATTGGCGGCGCTGAAGGATTTTGTACCCAGCATCCGGAACTGGAGCATCTGCGATTCCTGCTGCATCACCTACAAATTCGTGCGCGAACACCAGAACGCTGCCCTTTCATTCCTGATGCCCTACCTGCATTCTGCTGGCGAGTACGAGGCACGCTTCGGCGTAGTCATGTTGCTCGACCATTTTCTCACCACCAGCCAGCAGGCAGAACTGGTGGCAGAGCTGTTGCCACAGGTACATTGCAGCGCCTACTATGCACGCATGGCCATTGCATGGTGTGCCTGTGAGCTCCACCTCCGCTACCCGACACTCGCCGCCACCACCCTCCCCCGCCTCCACCCCGAGGTACAAGCACTGACACAGCGCAAAATACGCGAGTCTCATCGGCGCCTCAGCTAGCAGAGAAGCACTGATTTGCTCTTGACAACTCACCCCAAAATGCTATGATACGTGCATGGAACAAGAATACCCTCAGCAGATTCAGCTGACGCAGGAGCAGTATGCCGCTCTTGCCAAGGCTTACCTCAATAAAGTTTATACCTGGCTGGCCGGCTCGATGACTGTAACCGCCGGTGTGGCCATCTATGCCATGGGCTCCGACAAGACTCTGACCTGGGCTGCCGGCAATTCCCTCTGGCTCCTCCTGGGCACTCTGGCATGCCTGCTTATCATGATTTTCTTCCGCCGCATGCTTACCGCTGGTGCACTGGGCGTGATTTTCCTGAGCTTCTCCGCGCTGTGGGGGCTGGTGCTGGGACCGGTGCTCAGCCTGTACACCACGCAGTCTCTCGGTGTTACCTTTGCCTGCACGGCTGGCATGTTCGGTGCCATGGCACTGTTTGGTGCTACCACCAAGCGTAACCTCAGCGGCCTGGGACGCACCCTGCTGATGCTGCTCTTCGGTCTCATCATTGCCGGCATTGTGAACGTCTTTGTGGGCAGCACCACGGCAGATTATGTTATTTCTGCCATCGGTGTTATCGTGTTTGCTCTCTTCACCGCCTACGATACCCAGCGCATTCTGGCCGAAGGCGCATGGCTGACAGACGCCGAGGCCCGAGCCAAAGGCGCTATCGATGGAGCCGTAGAACTCTACCTCGATTTCCTCAACCTCTTCCTCTACCTGCTGCGTTTCCTGGGCAATCGCGACTAAAAACGCCATGGATATTCAGCAGAAAATTACCGATATGGCTGTGAGGGTGGCTCATGCCATCCTCACTCCGCTGGGGTACACCTACAGCATCGAAACCACACCCACCGAGGGCGAGGAAAACGGTGTAACGCTCATGATTTCCAGCCCCGATGCCCGTTTCCTGATTGGCGATGATGGCGACAAGCTGGATGACCTGCAATACCTGGTGAACCGCCTGGTACAAGCGGAGTGGGAGGATGCACCGCGCATCCGCGTGGACTGCGACAGCTACCGCGAACGCGCCGAGGCCAAGCTGCTGCGCCGCGCCCGCTCTCGTGCCGAGCGTGTGCTGCAAACAGGCCGCCCGCTGCTCATGGAGAAGCTGAACGCCTACCAGCGCCGCCTGATTCACAACGAGCTGGCCAAGATGGAGGGTATCACCACCAGCTCCGAGGAGACAGACTCGCGCTTCAAGCGCATCACCATCAGCCGCGCCTAAGCCAGCTATGTTCCGCGCCGCCACATGCAAGCTGCTCCTGGCAGCCGTCATTTGCAGCACCTGGGCATCTGCCACCACCTACACGGTTTACCTGCACGCAGGCACCAATACGCCAGAACTCCGCAAACTGGTAACGAAGGTTCTGCCTCAGGATGCACCAGAGGCCAGGCCCGAGTGCCGTTTTGTCGAGGTAAAAACCAGCTGTACCAACCTGGAGGAGGCCGAAGCCATTGCTGCGGCCATGGACGCCGGCGTGACTCACATGCCCTGCCTTGTTCTGTCCGATGCGCAGGGCGCCTATGCCACTTTGCTGCTGCGTGGGCTGAAAAGCCAGGCCATCACGGAGGCCACCGCCACAGCCACTGCCGCAGACCGGGAACAGAAGGCCGAACCACTGCGATACAACGCCCGCCTGTACCGTCTGTTCGCCCGCTGCAAGTACGCATCAGCCACAGCGGAGCAGCTGTCGCCGCTCGTGGATGAATGCCGAGCCCTGCTCGCTCACCCCTTCTGTACCAAGGAGCAGCAGCAGCTCATCGGCCTGCGCTGTCTCTACCCCTTGCTCATGAAGCAATATACCCTCGGCTACAAAGGCGCCCACACTCCGGCTACCGAGGCTAAATTGCTGGAAGCCATCGCTGCGCTCGAAGCCGCTCGCGACCTCGACCCGGAATCCGCCATGGGGCAAAAAGCCCACGATGAGCGCCACCGCCTGCGCATGGCTCGCCGAGAAGCTCGCAAGTACGAATAAAAAAGCCAGACCGGCACAAGCCCGCACTCATGGACACCATCGCCCGCATCGATTACCCCTTTGGCAGCATTGAGTGGAGCAATGGCTGCGCCACTATCACCCACCGCGATACCGGCTGCATTCGCACCGAATACCTCACGGATTACCAATCGCGCATCGGCTATCCGCGCCAGCATCTTTCGGGCGAGTATGCCCTGCAACTCCTTTTTGCAGATGGCAGTATGGGCTTCACCCCGCAACTGAGCAGCCACTGCTGTGATAAACAGGTGCTGGAGCTCCACCTCATCGACCCGCGCCACCCGGACATCGAGCTCACGCTCCGCCTGCAACTGCATCCCGAGGGCGTCTTTACCCAACAGGTCAGCCTGCACAATGGCACCACAGGCTCCCTGCAAATCCTGCGAGCCAGCTCCGCTACGGTTGCCATGCAAGCAGCAGCTTACTATGCCACGACATTCCGCGGTGTATGGGCGGGCGAGCATACCCTGCAACAGCAGGAAATTCTGCGAGGCAATACCCTCACTGTGCAAGCCTGCACCGGCATCAAAACGGCACAGGAAGGAACACCGGGCATCATCATTGCCACCCAATCTCCCGCTCAGGAAGAATGCGGACACTGCCTGCTGGCAGCCCTAGCGTGGAGTGGCAATTACGCACTCGCTTTTACCCACAACGCACAGGGGCAAGGCCACCTCTCCCTTGGTCACAACTTCGCTCAAGCGCCCTACACCCTGGCTCCCGGACAAACGCTGGAGCTACCGCAGGCGATTCTGCTCAACAGCTTGCACGGCAAGGGCGACACCACCCGCCGCCTGCACCGCTACCTGCGCCGCTGCGTTATCCCCCGCGGACAGGAGCCCCGCACCTGCCTACTGAACAGCTGGGAGGGTGTTCACTTCGATGTCCACGAGCCCACGCTCAACAGCATGATGGAGCGCACCGCCGCGCTCGGCATCGAAATGTTCGTGCTCGATGACGGCTGGTTTGGCAAGCGCAAGGACGACACATCCTCCCTCGGCGACTGGTACCCGGATACAGACAAGCTGCCGCATGGCCTCACGCCGCTCACCCATTTTGCCGCCACTCAGGGACTGAAATTCGGCTTGTGGATAGAGCCGGAAATGGTCTGCCCCGACAGCGAGCTCTACCGCGCACACCCGGATTGGGCGCTGCACCTGCCGGGCATCGTCCCCACGGAGCAGCGCCGCCAGCTCGTGCTGAACCTCGCTCGCCCGGAGGTGGAAGCCTTTGTGCTCGATACCGTGGACAGTCTGCTGCGTGACCACCCGGGAATCACCTATATCAAGTGGGACAGTAACCGCATGATGACTGATACCCCGCACCCGAATATCTACTTCGATTACATCGCGGCCTACTATCGCATCATGCGCGCGCTGCGCCAGCGCCACCCGCATGTCATATTCCAATGCTGTTCCGCCGGTGGCGGTCGCATGGACATCGGTGCCGCTCAATACCACGAGGAGTTCTGGCTGAGCGACAACACGGACGCCCACGACCGCCTGCGCATGCAGTGGAGCGCCAGCCACTTCTTCCCGGCCAATGCCGTAGGAGCACACGTCACCGCCAGCCCGAATCTCTACACCGGACGCCGCACCTCGCTCAAATTCCGTTTCGATGTAGCCCTGGCCGGTCGCCTTGGTTTCGAGCTCGACCCACGCCAGTTAAGCGAGGAGGACGCAACCGAAATCCGCGCGCGTCTGGAGCTGGCTAAACGCCTGCGCCCACTGGTGCAGCTGGGCGAGCTCTATCGCCTCGTCAGCCCCTACGAAGGGCCAGATTGCGCCATGCTCTACACAGATGGCACACAAGCGCTGCTGTTGACTTACACCACCGAGCGAGCCTATACCAATCAACATACCGTTATTCCTGTACGCGGCCTGCAACCCGATACTCATTATCGTATCGAAGAACTGCTGCCGGACACCCCGCGTCCGCTCTGCCCTATACAGGGCGAAATCCGCAGCGGAGCCGAACTCATGGCACAAGGGCTGCCGATACAGTGGAGCCGACCGCTCCAATCCGCGCTGCTGCTTTTCACCCCAAACTGACCGCAACAGCGGTCAATATAACCCGCACCGACCGGTGCGGATATAACCGCGCGACTTCGTCGCGCGGTTTCGTGAACAAAGGGCTTGCAATTTCACCACCAAAGGTATAGAATACGAGTCATGGAGCAAACCGCCACTTATCGCGCCTGGGCAGAGGTAGACACCGAGGCCATGAAGCACAACCTCAATGTTGTACGCCGCGTCATGCCGGATCACAGCCGCATGCCTATCGTGAAGGCTGAGGCATACGGCCACGGCATCGAGGGCGTGGTGAAAGCTCTGGACAACGAGGACATTCGCTTTTTCGGTGTAGCTACACCATCGGAGGCTGCACGCGTGCAAGCTGCGGGCTGCCGCACCTGTCCCTTTATTCTGGGGCCGTGTTTCCCGGCTGAGCGTGAAATGATTGTGCAGAACGGCTGGCGTGCCGCGCTCAGCGGACTGGATGAAGCCGAGCACTTCAACTCACTGGGCAAGCTCTATAACAAGAAGGTGAACCTCCATATCAATGTCGATACAGGCATGGGGCGTGCCGGCGTGCTGCCCTGCGATATGCCGGGGCTGGGCGAGCGCCTCAAGCAGTTCGAATACCTCAATGTGGAGGGCATCTACTCTCACCTCTCGGCGGCCTCGCAGGATATCGCCTTTACACACAGGCAGATTCGCGCCTACGAGGCCGCCGTGCGCGAGCTGTCCGTGAGCCTCGACCTGCCCTACCGCCACTTGTGCAGCAGCGCAGCTGTTTTCAATTACAAAGCACCCAGCACCAATATGGTGCGGCTGGGGCGCATTCTCTACGGCTACTCCCCCATGCCCTCACCGCACAACCGCGAACTGCGAAACACCCTGACCCTCTACAGCCGCGTCACCCTGCTGCGCACCCTGCCCAGCGACCACGGCGTATCCTACAACCATACTTACATCACCGATGGCCCCACCAGGGTGGCCACCATCGGTCTGGGATTCGGCGATGGCTACCTGCACTACCTTTCCAACACCGGGGCACGCGTGTACCTGAACGGGGAATACTGCCCGGTGCTCGGCCGCGTCACCATGGATCAGATTATGGTGGATGTCACCCACGTGAGCGGGGTACAGGCCGGCGATGTAGCCGAAATCCTCGGGCCGAATGTCCCCTGGGCGGAACTGACCTCCCGGGCCAAAACCATTCCCAGCAACATCATCACCAGCATCTCCGGCCGCGTTCCCCGCGTGTATAAAAGCTAATCCCCCCATCTTTCTTACCAACAAGGAAAGGCACGCAAGCTTAACCTTGCGTGCCTTTCCGTGTTAAATTGCTTTGCGAAGCGGTTTCCTTACAGGGCAGCCTTGATGATGGCGGCGAAGGAATCAGCCTTCAGAGCAGCGCCACCCACGAGGGCACCGTCAATGTCAGGCTGGCTCATGAGCTCGGCAGCGTTGTCGGGCTTCACGGAACCACCGTACTGCAGACGCACAGCTTCAGCAGCGGCAGCACCGAAGGCGTCGGCAACCACGCCACGGATGAAGGCATGGGCAGCCTGG
>JAFOZZ010000104.1 GCA_017390945.1 Akkermansia sp. | reverse complement strand
GCTCACAAGCAGTTCGTGGAGAATCTGCCCTTTGACTCCGAGGAAAAGCCCCGCGTATTCAATACGCTGGAGGAGGTCAAAGCTGCAGGTGGCACCATCGAATGGGTGAACGACATCCCGCCCGCATTCACGCCGATGCTGCGCGTTCAACTGTTGTTCAAAGCCCCGGAGGATGCTGACTATGCCTACCCCCTGGAGTTTGACGGTGTTCCCTACGGTCTGGCGGTCTGGACGCTGCGAGGTGTAGCCTATTCCCGCGCCGGGAAGAACATTCTCACGGCTGCGAAGTTCTCGCTCCGCGATGGCCTGTTCAACGGCAAGTGGGCGCTCACAACCAAGCGCGAGAAGTTCGGTCGCAACAGCGTTGTGGTTCCGGTTCTGCGAAACATCGGGCGTCATACCCCGGACTTCGTGGACTTCATCAGGAATATCGGTTGATAACCCCAATGGCCGGGGTGATGCCAACCATCACTCCGGCCAGCAGATCGCCCGCCGCCATGAAGAAGAAAACTGTGATTCCCATCAATCCGAAGTCTATTTCTCCGGCTTGCAAGGAACTGGCCAAGGCTCTGGCTCCCATCATCAGGAGAGCGATGCAGAATCCGAATATCTGCTTCGAGCGGCCAGTTGAAAGAAGTGTCGTAAAGAGCTTAAAATAAATGCCGTAGATAAGCAAATAAGTTCTGGACTTGTGCGCTCAGTATGCTAGAGTATAGGTGCATGAATAGCAATAAGTATTTAACGCCTAATGTTTTACGTAATAGTAAAAACCGACTCATATTGACCATCACCCGATACAGGAAGTCTCGCTACTGGGCTGTATACGCCGGAGCAGAACTCCTCGCCGTGGTGCTCTACCGCAAGGGAGCCGAAGCCATCGTGAATTTCATCACCCAGACAACCATCCGCTAAGTATGACCACCAGATACAATATCACCATGACTCAGGAGCAGGCAGAAGCGCGAATCGCGCGGCTGCAAACGCTCAACGTAAATAATCTCCAAAAGGAGTGGGTACTGCTGTTCGGCACTAAGCCGTACACGACCAACAACAGGCAGTTCCTCATCAAGCGGCTGACGTGGCGTATCAAGTGCATTCTGAATGGAGGATTGTCTGACCGCGCCCTAATGCGAGCTGAGGCTATCGCGGATGAACCCTACATTCGTCTCCAACCCCAGAAGTACAAAGTGGAGCGAGTGAAAACTATTTCCAATGAAGCACAACCGCCGAAGCTGGAGGACTTGGAACGAGGAACGGTACTGCGCCGGGTCTACAAGGGTAAGACCCACGAGGTGACTATCCTGGGGGCAAGCTCATTCGCCTACGAGGGAGTCCGCTATGACAACCTGACCGCCATTGCATGGAAGATTTGCGGCTACCCTAAGAGCGGCAATTCATTCTTCAATCTCGCACCCACTCCCCGCAAAACCGCTAACGCCAAGAAGTGATATGAAAGCACAAGCAGCACAGATACGCCGATGCGTAATATACACGCGCAAGTCCATCGCCAAGGGGCTCGATCAAGAGTTCAACTCTCTGGATGCTCAGGCAGATGTCTGCATGAAGTTCATCGAACGCCACAAAGATGATGGCTGGGTATACACCGGAACCTATGTGGATGCAGCCGTCAGCGGTACCACGGTCGAGCGTGAGCAGCTTACTGCGCTGCGCCGACTGGTGAAAGCCGGAGCCGTGGACTGCATCGTGGTCTACAAGCTGGACCGTCTCAGCCGTGACTTGGCGGACTTCTCCATCCTCATGAAAGAGTTTGCCGAGAATGGCGTGATATTCGAGAGCGCTACCCAATGTCTCCAGAGTGACACGCCCGAGGGTAAACTCTCCATGAACATGATGGCGGTGGTAGCCGACTACGAAGCCGCTATCATCCGCGCCCGCCTCCGAGATAAAATACGCGCCACGCGTGCGCGAGGACGCTGGGTAGGTGGACGCCCGCCCTATGGCTATCAGCTCACCAAGCAGGGGCTCCAGATTATCCCCGGCGAGGCTGATGTGGTGAGGCTTATCTACGACCTGCACGAGCAGGGCATGAATGTGGGTGATATTGCGGTACGCCTCAACGAAGCCAAGCACCAGTTCCGCAGCATCGGCAAAAAGCCGGCATCGGAGTGGCACGGCCAGATGGTGAAGCGCATCCTGATGCACCCGGTCTATGCCGGATTCCTACGGGATGGTGATGAACTTATCAAGGGTATCCATGTTCCCTTTATCTCCGAGAAGCAATACTTCGCCGCTGTCAAGCGGCTGGAAGATTCGGTGCGCCATAAGCCGCAGAAGAAGCATGATGTCCTGTTCCCGCTCAAAGGACTGCTCCGTTGCAGCCTGTGCGGACAGGAATACATCGGAGTATGCAACGTGCGGTCTGGAATCCTGCGCCGTTACTACGTCTGCAAGACCAAGGCGTACCGCTCCAAGGACAAATGCGAAAGCCCCCGATTCAATGCCGACCAGATGGAGCGGTTCGTGGCGAAGCAGCTCGGCACGCTGCGGGATAACCCCAATCTTTCCGCAGCTATCATTGGACAGTTGCCGGAGTTTGATGCCCACCGGGTAGCCGACTGCCTGTACAGTCTCGACCTCATTTTGCAAGACGCTACTCCACAAGAACTGGATCGCGTGTTCCATGCAGCATTCAAATCCATTTCCATTGACCCGGAAACTTCCCAGTTGAATGTAACCCTCAACGATCTGTAAAACCATGAGTACAGCCGAAAAGACACTTTCCTTTTCCATTCCGTTTCACCTCGAACCAACCAAGCGCGGGGCGAAGAAGAAAAGCTCGATTGAGAAAATCCCGCCACCCGGTGAGCTGCCGTTGCATGACCGCCCGGCTGCGGTGGATGTTCCCCAGGGCTGCGACCTCTCGATTCCTTACATCATCGACCACAGTTCGGTGACACCTGTCCTGCGACTGCGCACGGCAGAGGATGACCTCGTGGATGCAGTATGCCAATGCGACAAGTTCCCCACCAAGAGAGCTATACGCATGGCAAATGCCATCATGCTGGAGCGGCTGCTGGTGACAGGGAAGTATGGGAGCGCAACGAACATGGCCAGACTTATAGG
>JAFOZZ010000103.1 GCA_017390945.1 Akkermansia sp. | reverse complement strand
GTTCATGGCCTCGGTGGACTGTATGCCCTGGGCCTGGTAGGCCGCCATGAGAGCCTCGGGGGTGGGGGCTGGCAAGCCATTGCGTTGCAGCAGCAGAGCGTAGGCTGTGGAGGCCAGCTCGGCCTCGTTGCAGCTGCAATACTTGCGGATGAGCGGCAGCGCCTTGTCGCCCTCATAGCGCTCCAGCATAGCCAGCAGGGTACCCATGGGCTGGGCGGCAAAGCAGTCAATCATTTCCTCCGGCGACTCCGGTAGCATGGTATCGAGCTTTTTCAGCGCCAGTCGGATACAATCGCTGTTGACTTCCCACTTCAGTTCATGGAGAGCTGCCAGCATGCGCGAGGGAACCTCCTCCAGCCAGTGCTCACCATGCTCCCAGTAGTTCAGGTTGTGTACGTACTGGAGGGCTCGCTTCTTGTCAGCCAGGCGCATGAATGCCAGCAGCTCGCAGATATCTGCCGTTTGTTTGCGCGTATCTTCGTTGACGATAATCTCTTGCAGCCGCTCCTCAGCCTTCTCGTAGGCCGGGGCGCAGTACGTGTCGATGAGGTATTGGCGGCAGGCCTCGTGGCGGGTCAGCCCGGCTTGTTCCACGCGCTTGCGGATGTAGCGGCTGAATGCAGCCTTGCCGTGCGGAATGCGCACGGCGAGCTTTTTGGGCATCAATCCGGCATCGGTCAGTTGCTTGAGCAGGGCGGGCTTGCTCTGCATGAAAAAGGCGGCGTTGCACCCCTGGGCATTCTCGTGCAGTACATTGGCGCCGTGTTGCAGGAGGGTGGTGATGGCCTCGTCAATGGCGGCGGCGAAGTGCGGATCCGTGGTGTAGCGATAGTCGTGCTCCAGCGAGGCGCAGAGCTGAATCAGCGGTGTGTTGCGCTGGGTGTCCTGCTCGTCGGCTTTGGCTCCCTCCGTCAGCAGGCGGTGCAGTTCGGTAAGCGATTCTTTGCCATTGAAGCCCAGCGTAATGTCCAGCAGAGTGGGCTGGTATTCCTCGGCGGGCGGGGTGGGTTGCTCCTGGGGGATGTCCTGCTGAGCGTGAGCGCAGAACATACAGAGAAGCAAGGCTGGTAAAAGAAGACGCATACGAGAGGGGTTAGTTGGTGGCGGGGGCAAGGATGGCCTCTTTGTTGCGCAGCATGTATTGGGCTATGGCAATTTCCAGCTCGTAGGCCCAGATTTCCTGAGTGCTCATCAGCTCATCGAGCTTGTCGGGGTTGCTCAGGTTATCGGCAATAGCCCGGTAGGCTTCGGCTGCGCGCTTTGCTCCCAGTTCTTCTACTGCTGCGATGAATTCGTTGACCGTCTCGGTGGTCATGGTGCCGTACCACAGCTCTTCGATGGAGGTGAGGAGTAGCACTTTTTTCAGCTCGGGAGTGTCCGCCGTCCGGTTGTTGGCGGATAGCCAGGCGGCTACGGCGCCATCGCAGGCCTCGGGCAGCCCCTCGCGGTACAGGCGGGCACACCAGGCTCCGGCCTTAATCGGCTGGCGCTCATCATCGCAAAGCTTGTCCACCAGTTCCGCATTGGCCGGGTCGCGTCCCAGCAGCTCAATGAGCGAGGCTGCTTCTTCGTGCGCTCCGTTGCTGAGCATTTGCATCGCCTTTGTCTGGAGCAGCTGTGCGGGCATTGCCAGCTCCCGGCTCTCCTGCAGCGCGTTGATAAGTGCTTCCAGCGTGTGGTTATGGGACCCGGCGGCGGGCTGAGCCTCCCACAGCGGGCTGGCTGCCACGAGCTCCGTGGTTTTAGTGGCATCCACCTGAGCCATCATCAGGATGGCGTTCTTGAGCGCATCTCCATAGAGCTCCTGCTCCTGCATTTCCTGGGTGGGGGTCAGCAGGCTGGCAATGGTATTGAAATGGGGCTCGATAATCTCTTTGCCTGCATGCACCATGGCCGCACGGCATACATCCGCTGCCAGCGTGGCACCGGCGCGGATTTCCACCTTGGGATTATCTATCTGAATGCCCTTTTCGCGGAGCCATTTCAGGTTGTCCGGATTGAGGGCCAGCAAATCAATGGAGGAGAATCCGGGGTAATCTTCATCCTTGTCGGCACGCTGGGCGGGGTTAGCCCCCTGTTGCAGCAGGTAGGCGGCAAGCTCCAGTGCGGCATCGCGCATGCCGGTATCTTCCTGTAGCGTGGGCAGGGTGGCTGCCAGGCAGAACAATGCGGTACGCCCCGCTTCATCGCAGGTGTCAATCGGTACGCCGTTTTCCAGCAGGTAGCGGGCACACGCCAGGTGCTCGCCGCTATAGTAGCCGCCACCCATGCGGGCTACGATGGGCAGTAGCTGGTGGTCGTCTGTCGTCAAGCCCCCCTTTTCGGTAACTAATTGCTTCAGCGTGTTAATCCATCCGCGGTAGGCGGCCTCGGCGCATTCATTGCCGGTACGTGCGACTCCCTTGTTGAGCAGGTGTACGTATACTTCCTCCCAGGCGCAGGTAAGGCAGGCATTGTACGTCAGGCTTGTTTCGGCTGAGCCTGGGGTGCTCAGCGAGGCTCCTCCTGCCACCAGCACATCAATCAGCTGGCAGATGGTCGCGGGCTCCACATCCGGCGTATAATCGGTAGCCAGTGCAAAGAGCAGGGGCGTTTCCGCTGCGCCCTCCTCCGTCATGGTGGGGGCATTGGCATCGGCGCCATCCAGCAGCAGGCAGCGAGCGAGTTCCGGCTTTTTGAGCATGCAAGCCAGGTGCAGAATGCTGTACTTGGCCGTGGAGGACGTGTAGGTCGGGTTCGCGTCTGCAACAAAACGCTTCACTACATCGGTCATTTCTTCCGGGCTGGCCTCTGCCATCCAGTCCGAGAGTGCCAACTCCTCTACCTCGGCTTGAAGTTGTTGAAACTGAACTGCTGCCTCTGGTGTAGCGCTGCCTTTGCTGCCGGCGCCATCACAGCTTACCAGCAGGCAGGTCAGTGCCAGCGCGAGTCCCCATTTACAGCATGCTCTCCTCATGACTGCTATACTACCACAAATGACGTGGCTCGACAAGTAGAAATTGAAAAACGCTTTTTCCGGGCTTTCTTAGCAGGTGATGCAGGTGTTGAGGTGTGCCACGTGTACCTCGCCATCGTGTACTTTTTCCAGCGCATTCTTCATGGCGGCGGTGCATTCCTTTTCGCCGTGTACCAGGTATACCTGTTTCTTGCTGCCACCTGTTCGGGCAAAATAGCCCAGCAGTTCGTTGTGGTCGGCGTGGCCGGAGAAGGAATCCAGCGACTGCACTTTGGCGCGCACCGGGTATTCATCGCCCAGGATGCGTACCTCCAGCGCGCCGTCCATGATGCGGCGGCCCAGCGTGTTGGCGGCGCAGTAGCCGACAAACAGGATGGTGTTCTTATCGCGGCTGATGCCATTTTTCAGGTGGTGGAGAATGCGTCCCGCTTCGCACATGCCGGAGGCGGATATGATAATGGCTTGCTCACGCAGGTTGTTGAGCCTCTGCGATTCCGTGACAGTGCGCACCATGTGCAGCTGCTCGAAGCCGAAGGGGTCGCGCTCGCGGAAGAGGAAGTCGTATACGTCCTGGTTAAAGCATTCGGGGTGGATGCGGAAGATTTCCGTAGCACTCACCGCCATGGGGCTGTCCACGTATACCGGGTAATTTGGCAGCTTGCCCTCGCGGTAGGCGCGGTTGAGCAGGTAGAGCAACTGCTGCGTGCGCTCCACGGCAAAGGCGGGGATGTACACATTGCCGCCGCGCTTCATGGCCTTGCGGATGGTGGAGATGAAGAGCTCGGCATCCTGTGCGGGGACTTCGTGATAACGCCCGCCATAGGTGCTCTCCATCAGCATGATATCCACCCCCGGTACCGGTTCCGGGTCGCGCAGCAGCTCATTGTCGCCGCGCCCGACGTCGCCGGAGAAGAGCAGGCGCTTATGCTGCCCATCCTCTTTGTCGTCAATATCCAGCACCACCTGTGCGGCACCCAGAATGTGCCCGGCATCGTAGAAAGTAAGTGTGACGCCCTCCGCAATGGGAATGGGCATGTGGTAGCCGATGGTCAGGAAGCGGCGCATCGCAGCCTCGGCATCCTGCTCGGTATAGATAGGTGTGGCCACAGCACCGGCACCACCCTTGCGCTTGTCCATTTTGTTGAGGAACTTGCAGTCGCTCTCCTGAATGCGCGCGGCATCTGCCAGCATGATGGAGCACAGGTCGCGCGTGCCGTAGGTGGTGTACACAAAACCTCGGAAGCCCTTCTTTACCAGGTTGGGTAGGTTGCCGGAGTGGTCAATGTGGGCGTGCGACAATATCACGCAGTCGACACTCTTGGGGTCGAAATACGGAAACTCCCGGTTGATGCGTAGTTGGTCTTCGCGGTGCCCCTGGTACATGCCACAATCCAAGAGTATGCGCTTGCCATTCACTTCCAGCAAATGCTGGGAGCCCGTAGTTGTCTCAGCTGCTCCACAAAAATGAATTTTCATCACTCTGTATTCTACCCCTGATGCCGTGACTTTTCAAGTTAAAAGTGGGAGCCGCTGCTTTTTTTGACATGGAAAGTTGACTGTTCATAGAAACAGAGGTAATATATTCTCATGAAGAAGATAGTGGTCTGCCTGGGTGCGGCGGTGCTGCTGGGGGCTTGTGGTGCCGCAGGGGAAAGGACTGTGCCTGTGGTGGAGGGCGAGGTGGCGCCGGAGCTGCTGGCTGTGTGTCTGGCCGATTACCGGGAGACGTATCTGAAAGGGCGGGAGTTCCGAGCTGAGGCAAAGGTGTGTTGTAGCAGGCTCACGCAGCAGGAGGTGCGTGAGAGTCTGTATATGCAGTGGCTGAGGGCGCCACTTACAGAGGCTGAGTATATCAGCCTCCGTATATCGAATCTGCCGCCGCGTTTTTTGGGTGGGGCAGGACATTATCTACTAAGCCCGGTGAGCGGGAAAATTATAGCGCGCTACCACACAAAATGAAGAAAGGTGTTTTACTGTTGCTTGCGGTGGTATTGGTGCTGCCGGTTGTTCTTTTCGCCTGTCTGAAGCTGACGGAAAGCGTCACGGTATATAGGGCGACGCTGGAGTATGCTGCTCTGGACGATGGAGATAAAGCGGATGTGCCGCCCTTCGCTACCTCTATACACAGCGCGACCTATTCTGACTGGCAGGTGGGAGAATGGGCGTGGCGGTTCGATATGCCTGCGGATGACGAGGCTGCCCTGCGTGAATGGGTGGCAGGTAAGGGCGGTCGGCCGCTGGATGTATCGCAGGCAAGGGGAATCTACCACATGAAGCCCCCGGCATGGTGGGCGATGCCGCCTGATGCGCGGCTGGTGAGCTGTCGTGATATAGGGCAGGGGCGGAGCATGAGTATATGGTGTTCACGCACAGAGAACCGGGTGTGGATTTTGTATAGGCGCTGATGGGCGCGAGTTACATACATTATTTTATGGAATAAAGCCACAATACGCGCTTGCTATGGTGTGGCTATGGGTGTAAGATAGGCGTGCACGATATTATTATGAGCGCACTGAAAGACCAGTTGTTCGAGGAGATTCTGCAAGCACGCCAGCGCGTGTATGCAGTGGGTGAGCCTACCCCCCTGCAGCGCCTTAACCTGCCGGGTGTAGATGCCGTGGTATATGCTAAGCGCGAGGATTTGGGCCCCATTAAGGCCTACAAATGGCGTGGTGCTTACAACTGCATGTGCAAGCTTACCCCTGAGCAGCGCGCCGGTGGTGTGGTGGCTGCCAGTGCCGGCAACCACGGGCAGGGTGTAGCCCTGGCCGCCCGCCGACTGGGGTGCAAGGCTCATATCTTCATGCCGCGCTCTACGCCTGCCGTGAAGCAGAACGCCGTGAAGAGCCACGGCGGTGAGAATGTGGAGATTGTGCTGATTGGCGACTCCTACGATGCGGCCTCTGCCGCGGCTCACGAGTTTGCAGATGCTAACAACCTGACCTTTGTGCACCCCTACGATGACCCCGCTACGATGGGCGGCCAGGGTACGCTGGCCGATGAGGTGGTGATGAGCGGGTACGGTGCCTTTGACCGCGTGTACCTTCAGATTGGTGGTGGAGGCCTGGCTGCTGGCTGTGCCTGCTGGTTTAAGAAGTTCTGGCCGGAGTGCAAGTGTATTGGCGTAGAAGGTGTGAATCAGGCCAGCATGAAACTGGCTGTGGAGAGTGGTGAGCGTAAGGTGCTGCCGTATGTGGACGTGTTCTGCGATGGTACGGCGGTTCGCGTGGCCGGCGAAAATACCTTCGAGCTGTGCCGTGAGCTGCTGGACAGCTTTGTGACCGTGACCAACGATGAAGTCTGCCAGGCTATCCGCGCCCTGTGGAATGGCCTGCGTGTGGTGCCCGAGCCCTCGGGAGCGATGGGATTGGCTGCCTTGCTCCAGGATTGGGACGCCGGCAAGATTAAGCCGGGCGAGAAATGCTTGGTGGTGCTTTCCGGCGGCAATATGGACTTCTCCCAGCTGGGGGTAGTGGCAGCTCGTGGTGGCGTGCGCGAGACGAACCGTACGCTGCGTTACTTGCGTATCCCCATGGAAACCAAGCGCGGGCAGATTCTCAAGTACCTCAATCATATCCCGGAGGGGGTGCAGCTGATGGATGTGCAGTTTGGCCGCCTGAAGGGCGATATTCAGCACCCGGTGTTTGGTATACTGGGTACGGATGAGCAATTTGCCGAAATTGAGCAGGGCTTAGCCCTGCGTGGGCTGTGTGCGGAGGATGTGACGAATGATGTGGATGTGCAGTTCCGCATGATTTCGTATGACCGAGTGCACCTGAGCCATCCGGTATTCTTTGTGATAGAGTTCCCGGAGCGTCCCGGTGCGTTCCAGGAGTTTATGAGTGGCGTGGGGCGCTATGCCAACCTTTGCTATTTCAATTACAAATACTCCGGTGAGCAGGTGGGGCGTGCTATGGTGGGGCTTGAGTTCCTGTCTATCGAAGACCGTGAGGCATGCCGCGCCTTTGCAGAGAGTATGAAGGGGACCACGATTCAGAGCATTAAGGAAATGCCGGATAATGTGCGTCGCCGCGTGCTCGATAATATGTCACCCATGGAGAAGTAAGCTCTGTTTATGTTGATATTGGCTTCTCAGTCGCCTCGCCGCAGTGAGCTTCTGCGGCGCGAGGGCGTGGAGTTCACTGTGGTGGTGAAGGATACGGAGGAAGAGCACGATGCTACCCTGCCGCCGCAGGTGCTTTGTGCCCGCAATGCCGCTGCCAAGGCTGAGGCCGTTGCGGCGGATTATCCGCAGGCTACGGTGCTGGGGGCTGATACGCTGGTGTTTATTGATGGTACACCGCTGGGCAAGCCTGCGGACGAGGCCGAGGCTGTGCGTATGCTCATGCAGCTGCAAGGGCGTACTCACTGTGTCTGTACCGCAGTGGCGGTGATATTGCCCGGCGGGGAGCGCCGGGATTTCGCCGATATCAGCTACGTAACCTTCCGCTCGCTGACGGAGGCGGATGTGCGCCACTACATGCAGCTGGTGAATGTGATGGATAAGGCCGGTGCCTATGCTATTCAGGAGCATGGCGAGCTGATTATCGAGAGCATTGAGGGCGATTTCGATAATATCGTCGGCCTGCCTGTAACGCGCTTGCTGGAGGTACTGCGCGGTTGATGCTTATTTTTTGTCGGGAGGGTACAGGTTGATGACCGTTATTTCTGCCGGTACTCCCAAACGCAGGCAGACGGGTGTCCACAGGCTGGTGCCGGGGGATACGTAGAGCTGCATGTCGCCAATCGTGTAGTGGCCATAGACGTAGCCGCCATTCATGTTGGCTACAATCTGTTGGAGCCCGGGGAACTGGCCGCCGTGGGTATGGCCACTGAGTTGCAGGTCGATATCATACTTCGCGGCATTTGTGGCGGTGCGTGGCTGATGCGACAGCAGTACTGTGGGGAACTGGCGTTGGCTGTCACCGCGGGGCGGCACCAGTTCGCCCAGCGTGGGTACCTGCTGGCCGGTACGTTTTACCATAGGGTCGTGCAGGCCGATGAGACTGAGCTCTTTGCGGATGCCGCCTTCCATCTCGACGCACAGCTGTACGCAGCGCCCGTCAATGAATTCAATACCCAGCGATTCCAGGTAGCGGAGCCAATTCTTTGTACCCCAGAAGTAATCGTGATTGCCGGTAACGGCGTAGACGCCCATGGGGGCATCCAACTCGCGCAGCGGCGCCAGCGCCTCGCCGCAATCTGCCACGGTGCCGTCAGCAAAATCGCCGGTGATGACCACAACGTCGGGGTTTACGCTATTAGTGAGCTGCACGATATTTCTGTAAAAATCGCTCCCCTTGGTGCTGTCGGCGTGCAGGTCGCTGAGGTGTACCATGCGGATGGGGGATGCCTCGCTCGGCATGCCTGCAATGGGGATTGAGATGGGGGTACACTCGGGCGCTTTGATGCCGCACCACGTGCCCCAGCCAGTCAGCGCGAGCATGAGCAGCAACAGCGAGAGGTTGAAGCAATTGTTAATCTGGCGCCAGGTGTCAGCCGGTCTGCGGCGTACCAGCCACAGGACCAGGTAGAGCGGAAGGCGAATGATATCTGCCACCAGCAGTACCAGCGCATAACCTGCTACCGCGCAGAATAACCAGCAGCCGCCCCATACCACCCAGGCCGGTAGAGCAGGGGTGAAAAAGTTCTCGCCCTCGATGAGATACAGCAGGTGGAACTTGCCCGCTGCCGCCAGTGTCAGCAAGGCGAGTGCTGCCTTGACCACCCAGTGAGCACGCAGGGGGAGAATGGCACGCACAATAATATAAAGGGCAATAGTGAGGGCAAAAATGGAGACGTAAAGAAACATATAGCTGACGGTGGCGAGTGTAACGAGTTTGAAACGGGATGTCAAGCGCATATCACGCTTGCAAAGTGCAGGCGTATCTGGTAGAATGCCGGGCATGAAGTTCCTTATTACCGCCGGCCCGACCCGCGAGGCTATAGACCCAGTACGTTACCTCACCAATCGCTCCTCCGGGCGCATGGGGTATGCGCTTGCAGGTGCTGCGCGGCATGAGGGACACGAGGTGCTGCTTATTTCCGGCCCTACCACGCTGGATGTGCCTGCCGGGGTGGATTTCATCAATGTGGAGAGCGCACAGCAGATGTATGATGCCGTGCGTGATATGGTAAAGGGGGTGGACGTGGCTATCCTCTGCGCTGCTGTGGCGGATTATCGCCCGGTGGCTGTGGCTGACCAGAAGATTAAGAAATCAGCCGACCGCATGGTGCTGGAGCTGGAGCGTACGCCGGATATACTGGGTAGCATGCGCTCGGTGTTTGGCTTTGAGGGCAAGCTGATTGGATTTGCCGCAGAGACTCAGAACATTGTGGACTATGCCCGCGGTAAATTGCAGCGCAAGCAGTGTGATTTTGTGGTGGCCAATGATGTATCGCAGCCCGGTATAGGATTCGATTCGCGCGAGAATGCCGTGGTGCTGGTGTACCCGGACCACGAGGTGTACCTGGAGCAGGACACCAAGGAGCATATCGCCATGCAGATAGTTGAACACGCTACCATCCTCTCATGACCGTTACCATGGAAATGCTCGGCTGGAATGCCGACCTTGCAGATGCTTTTGCCGCGCTGGGACACCCGGAGTGGTACCCCGCCCGCATCATTCGCGAAACCAAAATCAACTTTACCGTCATTGCCAAGGGCAAGGGCGACCATGAGGTGGTGCTCAGTGGTAAGGTGTGGCATGATGCCGTGAGCGATGCTGACCTGCCCACGGTAGGTGATTGGGTGGCTGTAGACCCCGGCCAGGGGAAGGATCTGCCTGTTATCCGTGCGCTGCTGCCGCGTCGTAACCGATTCTCGCGCAAAGCACCGGGTAAGAGCTGTGCCGAGCAGGTGATTGGTACGAATATCGATGTCGTGGTGCTGGTGACGGATGCCGATAGTGATTACAATCTCCGCCGAATTGAGCGCTACCTGACCCTCATTCATAAATGCGGTGCCAAGCCTGTCGTGCTGATTAACAAGGAAGATATCGTTCCCGCGGAAAAGATGCAGCAGGCCTGTAATGAGGTGGCTGCCCTTGGGGTGGAGGTGTACCCCATCGTGGCACGCTGGAAGAAGGGCTATCCCAAGTACCTGCGCCGCGTTCCCAAGGGCATGACCATTACCGTGGTGGGATCCTCCGGCGTAGGAAAGAGCACCTTTGTGAACTCCCTGCTGGGCGATGAATGGCTGGAGACCGGCGGTGTGAACGAGGTGACAGGTAAGGGACGCCATACGACCGTGGCGCGTGAGCTGGTGGTGCTGCCCGGTGGCGGTGTGCTGATTGATAACCCCGGCATGCGCGAAATCCAGATGTGGACAGATGTTGCCAGCCTGCGTGCTCAGTTCGATGACCTGGCCAGCCTAGCATGTGAATGCCGATTTGCGGACTGCTCCCACCGCCGCGATGCTGGCTGCGCTATCCGCGCCGCATTGGAGAGCGGCTCGCTGTCGCAGGAGCGCTATGAGCATTTCCTCAACCTCGATGCCGAAATCGCTGAGCTGGAGTGCCGTTCCGCCAAGCGCCAGATGACGCTGGAGCGTGTTTCCCGCCGCGAAAAACGCAATACGATGCGCAATCGTGACGACCGCGAGGAAATGAAGCGCGACTTGCATCCGCACCGCCGCCAGTTGCACTGAGTTTTTTGCTGCTCAGATAACGTATAATTCCCTCGCAGTACTTGCTTCGAGGTGTGAAATTCTGCTGAATTTCAAAAAAATACAAAAAAAGTGAGCTTGAAATCTTGAAAAGCTCAACTTGTTATGATATTATTTAATCATGGACGCCCTGCGTGTATACGGCGTGTAGTATGCCCACATGCCAAGGTGTCAAAAGTCAGAAAGCTCGTCACATGTTAAGTTCCGCTCTTAATCCCGATCGCGCCACTCTCAATTTCCTCAATGCCTACTCCGAGGAAGTGCGTAACGAAGGCGAAAAGCTCCAGAAAGATGGAGCCGTTACGCAGATTTTCGGTAACCACCTGTTTATTCAGGGTAGGGTTGAAACAAAACAAGGCGTTTTCCGCACCAGCCTGCGTTTGCAGGGCAATCGCTGGTTCGGCTCGGCCACGGCAGAGGATGAAGCCGTAGCCGGGGCATGCCTTATTGCTACGATGATTGAGCGTATGTATCGCGGCACCAGCATGCCCGAAAGCCCGAACGAGCTCAATGAAATCCCCCTTACCGATGTGCTGGAAGAGAAGCTGGACCGCGACCTCGACCAGAAAGAAATTGATTTCGTAACGAAGCTGGAGAAGCGCTACCGCCGTTTCGCCATTGAGCAGGAGATTCATGACCATGACCTGGTGCGCCTGAACCCGCGCTGGGATATTACCGGTTATGAGGCGCTCGACCTGTGGCCCCAGCCGCCCCGCAATATCCTGGAGTTCTGGAACTACATCGCCTATGCCTTCACCAAGAAGCGCATTTCCTATCCGGAGTTCATGAATGTGGTGACGGATCTGGAGAAGGTGCAGCGCAAAATCAGCGAGTGGGAGCGCGAGAAGGAAATCGGTACGTGGTATGACCGCATCCAGAGCGTGAATGAGCGCCCGCCGCAGCCGCCGCGCCACCCCATGCACATGCGCCTCGTCTCCACCATTAACGAGGCTCGTTTCGAGTACCGCTACACCGACAAGGAGGAGTGGACCCCCATTCGTGAGCGCCACCAGCTCGATACGCTGCTGGCTGAGTTCCTGCATGGTGCGCTGAAGACGGATCCGCAGACCGATATCCTGCTCAACGTCCTGCGCGACTACGCCGACCGCGAGGATACCGTTATCCTCGACCTCGATAAGGAGTCTGCCTGCTGCGTGATGAACCGCCTGTTCCACCAGCCGGCTCTGAAGGGCTACCTGGTGAACCTCGATGAATGCTACTTCAAGGTGGTGAAGGAGCCGCTGAAGTGGATTTGTATCGATGACCCCATCGTACCGGATTGCTACGGCCTGCAGCTTGTGACCGCCGCCGGCGTGCATGTAACCCACTCCGTGCGCCAGTTGCCGGGTCAGGTAGAGCTTTACCAGTCCGACGAAACCGTCTTCCCCGGCCCGCCCAAGTGGCTGGAGAGCACGGAAGTGGAGCCCCGCTATTCCATTCCCAAGTCCGTTATCGACAGCCTGGATGGTGTGGAGTTCCTGCGCAAGATTGGCGCTACGCTGCCGCCCAGCATGGAGGAGCGCGTGGTCGACATTGAGATGAAGCCGACCTTCAGCATGAAGATTGTGCGTGGTCTCACCAGCGCAGATACTGAGCACGTCCTGCTTGAGGTGTCCGCTCAGGACGACCCCGGCCGCCGCAAGGAGCGCTTGGGTAAGGATGACTGGGAGCTTGTGGAGCAGGCACCGGTGAAGGATCGTACCCTGCTGCGCTTCATCCGCGATTACCTGTACCCCATCCCCGGCTTGCTGGAGGAGATGAACTTCACCTACGATGCACCGCTGTCTGCGTTCAAGAGCCGCATCACCAAGCAGTTCCCCGAGAAGTTTGCGGAGTGGGCCAAGGCTATCCCCGAGAGCATTAAGGTGGAGATGGACGAGAATCTCCAGTCCCTCATGGCTGACCCCGTGGCAGCAGCCATTCGCTTCGAGGTGGTGAATCAGGAGATTGACTGGTTCGACCTGCGCGTGGTGATTGATGTAGAGGGCGTAACCCTCAGCAAGGAGCAGATTCGCGCTCTGGTGTCCGCCCGCGGTGGCTATGTGCGTATGGATGATGGCCGCTGGATGCGACTGGAGATTAAGCTCGATGACGCTCAGCGCGATGCCGTGACCAAGCTGGGTCTGGATCCCTTCGACCTCTCGGGCGAGACGCACCGCATGCACGCCTTGCAGCTGGCAGACCCGCGTGCCGCCGAGGTATTCGACCCGAAGGCCTGGCAGAAGATTAAGGAACGCACGGCTGAAATCAAGATTGATGTGAAGCCGGATGTGCCGAGCGCCTTGCAGGCGACGCTGCGTCCGTACCAGATTGAAGGTTTCCACTTCCTGGCTTACCTGGCAGAGAACGGCTTCGGTGGTATTCTGGCTGACGATATGGGTCTCGGTAAGACCATTCAGTCCATCACCTACGTGCTCTGGCTGCGCGAGGATTACCTGCGCCGCAACAAGCAGGGGCGCAAGAAGGTCGTGGTGCCGCCGGTGCTGATTGTGTGTCCCAAGTCCGTGTTGGACGTGTGGGCCAGCGAAACCGAGAAGTTCGCCCCCGGCGTGCGCGTACTTGTTATCCGTAACAAGGAGCAGGCCGTGGTGGAGGATATCCTGGCAAACTACGACATGGTGGTCATCAACTATGCTCAGCTGCGTGTGTGCGGCGAGCAGGTGAATGCCATTAAGTGGCTGACGGTGATTCTCGACGAAGGCCAGCAGATTAAGAACCCCGACTCCAAGGCGGCTAAGTCCGCTCGCGAGCTTACCGCATACAACCGCCTGGTGCTTTCCGGTACGCCTATCGAAAACCGCCTGCTGGATATGTGGTCGCTCATGGCTTTCGCTATGCCTGGTGTGCTGGGTAGCCGCGCTTACTTCAAGAAGCGTTTTGACAAGAGGAAGGACTCCCAGAGCCAGAACCGCCTGGCTGCCCGCCTCAAGCCCTTCCTGCTGCGCCGTACCAAGCAGCAGGTGGCCAAGGACCTGCCGCCCCGTACTGAGGAGGAGGTATACGCCAAG
>JAFOZZ010000102.1 GCA_017390945.1 Akkermansia sp. | reverse complement strand
TCCCTGCTTCACCCAGATTCACCCCACCTGCATTCCGGTGAAGGGCGACTACCAGAGCAAACTGACCCTCATGTCCGAGTCTCTGCGTAACGACGGCCGTATCTGGGTGCCCAAGAGCCGTGAGGTGGCTGCCAAGATTCGTCGTGGCGAGATGAAGCCCTCCGATGTGGCTGAGAACGATCGCGACTACTACCTGGAGCGCAAGTATCCGTCCTTCGGTAACCTGGCTCCGCGTGACATTTCCTCCCGTGCTGCTAAGGAGGCTTGCGACGACGAGCGTGGTGTGGCCAACACCGGCCGCGGCGTGTTCCTCGACTTCAAGGACGCTATCGACCGCATGGGCAAGGAGTGGATTGACGGCCAGTACGGCAACCTCTTCGAGATGTACGAGGAGATTACCGACGTGGATCCCCACGAGCAGCCGATGATGATTTACCCCGCTTCTCACTACACCATGGGTGGTCTGTGGGTGGACTACAACCTCATGTCCTCCATCCCCGGTCTGCACGTGCTCGGTGAGGCTAACTTCTCTGACCACGGTGCTAACCGCCTCGGCGCTTCCGCCCTCATGCAGGGTCTGTCCGATGGTTACTTCGTCATCCCTGCCACTCTGCCGACCTACCTCACCACTCAGAAGCCCGGTACCATCACCACCGCCGCTCCCGAGTTCATCGAGGCTGAGGAGGCTGTGAAGGCCCGCATTCAGAAGATGATGGACGTGAAGGGCACCAAGACCCCCGACGAAATCCACCGCGAGCTTGGTAAGCTGGTGTGGGAGGACGTAGGCATGGGCCGTACCAAGGAGAGCCTCATGGACGCCATCGAGAAGATTCCTGCCATTCGCGATGAGTTCTGGAACAACGTGAAGGTTGTGGGTAGCACTGAGGGTATGAACCAGGAGCTTGAGAAGGCCTGGCGCGTAGCCGCCTTCCTCGACTTCGCAGAGGTGCTCTGCTACGACGCCCTCAACCGTGAGGAGTCCTGCGGCGCTCACTTCCGTCTGGAGCACCAGCTGGCTGACGGCGAAGCCAAGCGCGACGACGCCAACTTTGCCTACGTGGCCTGCTGGGAGTACAAGGGTACGGGCGAACTGCCGGTTCTGCACAAGGAGCCGCTTACCTTCGACACCGTGCACCTGGCTATCCGTTCCTACAAGTAAAGCACACTTAGTTCAAACTTCTGAATTTCATACACAATTATGGCTAATCTCAATCTTACGCTCAAAGTCTGGCGCCAGGAGAATGCTCAGGCTCAGGGCCGTATCGAAACCTACAAGGCCAAGAACATCCCGGATGAGGCTTCCTTCCTCGAGATGCTCGACATCGTGAACGAGGAGCTCGTACACGAGGGCAAGGAGCCCATTCACTTCGACCACGACTGCCGCGAGGGTATCTGCGGTATGTGCTCGCTCACCATCAACGGCGTGCCCCACGGCGGCAAGAAGGTAACGACCTGCCAGCTGCACATGCGCCAGTTTAAGGATGGCGACACCATCTGGATCGAGCCCTTCCGTGCCGCTGCTTTCCCGCTGCTGCGCGACCTCGTGGTAGACCGTACCGCTCTGGACAAGATTATCGCTGCCGGCGGCTTTGTGGACGTGCGCACCGGCGCCGCCCCCAACGCCAACAACATGCCCGTGCGCAAGAAGACGGCTGACGCCGCTTTCGACGCCGCTGCATGCATCGGCTGTGGTGCTTGCGTGGCCAGCTGCAAGAACAGCGCCGCCATGCTCTTCACCTCCGCCAAGGCTGCTCACCTTAATCTTCTGCCCCAGGGCCAGCCCGAGAAGAACAAGCGCGTGCTCGCTATGGTACGCCAGATGGACGCTCTGGGCTTCGGTAACTGCACCAACCTCTACGAGTGCGAGGCCGCTTGTCCCAAGGGTATCAGCGTAGACAACATCGCCAAGCTCAACCGCGACTACATGATCGCTTGCGCTTCCGAGGCTGTTGGCGTCTTCGCCTGATAAGCTCAAATCATACCATATACCAAACCGCCGGAGCCGGGAATCTTCCCCTCCGGCGGTTTTCGCTTGTCATTCGCGGCTATGCTGGTATAATAAAACCACCGCGTTTGTTATGAAGTTTTATATCGTTACCCCTACATTTAATGCCCTGCAATGGCTGCAAGGGTGCGTGCGTTCGGTCAAGGCTCAGGCTGGAGATGGGGTGGAGGTGCATCATCACATACAGGATGGAGGCTCCGGCGATGGTACGCCTGAATGGCTGGCGGAATGGCAAGCGGGGAGCGCGGATGTTTCCGGCTATACTTTTACGTATGAGAGCGCTCCCGATAAGGGGATGTATGATGCTATCAACACTTGCTGGAAAAAAATGCCCGAGGATGCGGATGTTACGGCTCATTTGAATAGTGATGAGCAGTACTTGCCGAATGTATTGGCGAATGTGGCAAGGCGCCTGCAGTTGCATCCGGAAGCAGATATTGCTCTTGGCGCATATGTTATTGTAGACTCTCGAGGTCATTATATATGCCATCGCCGCCCTATAGCTCCCTCCTTGTTCTGTAGTAGCACGGAGTGCGAGATTATTACGTGTACCTGTTTCCATCGTGCCGAAACATTCAGGAAGCATGGTATTCGATTTGATATTCGATGGCGCTCTATTGGCGATTTGATTTTCTATCGCGATATTATGCGTACTTCGCCGCGAGTGTTGGTGATGGCTGATTTGTGCACAAGCCTTTTCTCTGTGACGGGAAGTAATTTAGGATGGTCGCCCATTACGGCAAAGGAGTGGGGGGAATATTCGGCAACTCTTTCTTCTATGCAGCTGCGCTCCAAGTTCCTGGTACATTTCTGGTGTAATTTGCGTCGCCGTTTGCGTGATTGTTTTCTTAAAGCTCCGCGTGAATACGATATGTACCGCAGGGGAGAGGCGCAGCTCCACCACCGAGTCATCAAAAAGCCGACCAGTCATTGGGGGTGCCGAGAGGTGGGTGAGGATTGATTATTGTCGCAATCTCCCTCCAAATTCTGCCAGCCTGAAAAAAAATCTGTACAGATTCCGGGTGTGCGGTGTATAATAACTGTATGAAGACGCTTTTCAGAAAACTTTTAGTTGTGGGGGCAGGGGTGTTGTGTGCTGCAACGCCTGCACATGCCGAGGACGTGGATGTAGACGAGCTGCTGTGCGCGATGCGTGATGTCATGGTGAGCCAGGGCGAGCGCGACGTGATGGGCACCATCCGCAAGGGGCGCAATAAAGTGCCGTTCAGCCTGAGCGCTCGCGGTGAGACGATTGTGTTCCAGTACAAGTATGAGCAGGCCTGGCAACGCTTCGACGTGCGTATTAAGGAGAGCAATGTCGACCTCGTTCTGGTGAACAAGGGTAAGGCTCAGGTGATGGCTCCCTCCAGCTATGGTAAGGCTATTGCCGGTACCGATGTCTGCTACGAGGACCTCTCCATGCGTTTCCTGTACTGGAAGGGTGGTCGCTTGATTGAGGACAGCGCTAACGCTCGCATCAAGGGGCGCGATTGCTATATCGTTGAGGTGAAGAACCCCACCCCCGGCGTCGGCCAGTTTGCCTGGGTACGCATGTGGGTCGATAAGGACAATGGTACCACCTGGCAGATTGACGGCTACGGTGCCGATGGTAAGCTGAAGAAGCGCTTCTCCATCAGCTCCGTTCAGCAGCTTTCCGATGGCAGCTGGTTCTTTAAGCAGATGCGCCTCGAAGTGCGCAATCCGCAGGATCCCAAGCGTACCATTTCTCTGAATTATCTGGAGATGGACGACCTGCCTGAGAGCAAGAAGTAATCCTCCGGAAATCGCTTCCTGTTATGTCGGGGCGCATCTTCTGCATAGCGAATCTCCTGCTGCCTGTGGGGCTGTTTGTGGGTGTGCTGCTGAAGGTGCGCTCTCTGTTTGATGCAGGCGAGGCGTTGCCTGGCATCGGTGTTATGCTGGGGGCATTGGCCGTGTTGGCCGTGTGGGAAGGCCTGCTGATTCGCTACCTCGTGCTTCCCTCGTGGGGGCGCAAGCTGGGCGAGCGCATGTACGTGGGCTCATATACGCCGGATGACGACCCGCTTGTCGCCCTTGCCACCCGCATTCGCCGCGAACACGCTACGGCGCTTTTGCCGGAGCTGGAAGCCCTGGTGCGGCAGGATGCCCGCCGTGCTCGTGGCTGGACGGAGCTCGCTGCGCTTTTTTCGGAGGAGGCCGGCGACCAGAGCGCTGCGTTGCAGGCATTGGTGACCGGGGCAAATAAGGTGGCAGATAAGCAGGACCGCGCCATGCTCCTTTACCGCGCAGCTCATTTCTGCCAGTCCCGTTTAGCGGATAGGCAGCAGGCTCGCGAGCTTCTCCAGCAAGCCGCCACCAGGTATCCCTCCACTGTATATGGGCAGAAAGCTGCGCGTGAGTTGGCGCAGGCTCCCTATATCTCGTGTAACGATTAATGCCAGCAGGGCATTTTGGGCTTGCACACACACATGGCGCGCGTTATTATAGGGCGCAGAACATTGTAACATTATTGCCATGACAGAACAGAGCGGACAACCCGTAGAAGAGTTCACCACCGTGCAGGCCATCTTTGTGCGCCACCGCAATTGCCTGCTGTTGCGGGCTGATTTCTCGCCCCTGTTTGTGGACTATTATCTGCACCTCATGCAGCACAAGCAGCGCAATGCTGAGGCGGAGGATACGATGTTTAAGCAGCTGCTTGCTTTCTTCACCCTCCATTTGGTGTCCCGTCCTTGGCAGGAGTACCACGCATGGACGCTGAATGTGAAGGACCCCATGCTGGCCAACTACTTTGTGTCCGGTTCCTCGCTTACGGAGGACGTCATTGGCCGCGTCTTTACCGAGGGCGTGCGTGAGCCGGAGAAGAACATGCTCTTTGCTCAGAACCTGCGGACGGGTAAGGAGCCGCAGACTTCCGTTATCATCCTGCCCGGCAATACCACCACGGAGTGGGTGGAGGACTTCTACCGCCAGAGCGAGCAGCGCCAGGCTCGTGCCTTTGAGCTGTCGGGCGACTCCTTTGCCCTCATTACCGCCCAGCCTGGTGCCGACCACGATTGGCTGAGCGAGCTGACGGCTGACGATGTGGCCAATATCGAGAAGAATGAGGAGGTGAAGGTGCTCGAAACCCGCAAGTTCACGTTCCGCTGCGGTTGCACGCTCGATAAAATTCTGCCCACCATCCGCACTATGCAGAAGGATTTTGCCGACCTGCTTTCGGAGCAGGGGTACCTGGAGGCTTCCTGCCCCCGTTGCGGTGCCGTGTACCGCGTCACTCCCGAAATGTTGCAGTAATTCCTGCACGCCGAACATGAAGGATTACCACACCCACCATCCCACCCCGGCAGGTGGCAGCATCTGCGCCGTGACGCGTGCCGATTGGGAGCGCGTGGCTGCGGCGGAGGGAATGACGCCTTGCTTTGGTATTCACCCCTGGCATGCACATGAGGTGGACGTAGCAGACCTGGCTTTTGAGCTGGATGACTGGCTCTCCCGCTACCCGCATGCGGATGTGGGCGAGACGGGGCTGGATGCTTCGGAGCGCCATAGCGCTACGTTGGAGCAACAGCGGCTCCTGTTGCATGTGCACTTGGGCGCTGCTTTTCGCCATGACCGCTGCGTGCACCTGCATGGTGTGCGTGCCTGGAGCGAGCTGCTTACCATCCTGAAGGAACGCGCTCGTTGCAATACCCTGCCGCGGGTTCACCTGCATGCGTGGAATGGCTCTCACGAGCTCGCTCGCGAGTTCCTGGCACTCGGTGCAACCTTCTCCATTGGCCTGCGTGAGCTCGTGCATTCCAAGGCAGAGGAACGCTATGCCCGCATTCCGGAGGGCCGCCTCTTCCCGGAGAGTGATGACGCCCCCGCCGATTGGCCTCGTACATTGGCTCTGTTCCGTCTCCTGCGGCATGGCCTGTAAATTGAGGGCTCATGTAAAGAAAATGCCGATTTTTTTACACGATAGCCGTCTCATGTAAAAAAAAAGCCATTTTTTTTACATGATAAAGCCAAATCGCCTTGACTGATGGTACGGTCGGTGCTACTCTCGAGGTGTTATGAAGACCAATTGTTCGGTAGAGCCACTGCCCCTTAATATAGACGTAGAGACGAAAAAGGTTCTCCGGCAAGCTGCAAAGTCGAACAGAATGCTGGCAGAACTGAAGGGGGTAGCTAAAACTATTCCTAATGAGGAGATTCTCATCCAATCCTTGATTTTGCAGGAAGCCAAGGATAGCTCAGATATTGAGAACATAGTCACCACCCAGGATGACTTGTACCGAGCCACTCTGACGCTTAGCGGTGAGAACGTGAGTCCTGCTACCAAAGAAGTGATGCGTTACGGCCAAGCAATGCGTAAAGGCTTTAATACTGTGCGTCACAATAAGTTGCTTACCAACAATGTAATTCAGCAGATTCAGTGTGAATTGGAAGATAATACCGCCGGATTTCGTACTACGATGGGAACGGTACTTATGAACAGTGCCGGGGAGGTGGTATATACCCCACCGCAAGATGCCGAAGATGTGCTGCGCCTTATGGGCAACCTGGAGCGCTATATCAATACTCCCGAGATGCACGATGTGGATCCGCTGATTAAGCTGGCGATAATTCATTACCAGTTCGAGTGCATACATCCCTTTTATGATGGCAATGGCAGAACCGGGCGTATCATTTGCATCCTTTACCTTATTATTAATGATTTGCTCGATTTGCCGATTCTTTATCTTAGCCGCTACATTACCAGGACGAAGTCTGCCTATTATGAGGGCTTACAGCAAGTACGCACCAGCGGTGGCACACAGGAGGCCTGGGAGAGCTGGATTCTTTACATGCTTCGTGGTATAGAGCAAATTGCTACGGAGACGATTGAGCTTATACATGGTATCGATGCTCTCATGAAGAGCTGTAAGGAAAAAATCCGTTCTTCGGCGCCGAAAATCTATAGCCACGATTTGTTGAACTGTCTTTTCTACTCCCCCTATACCAAGACGGAGCATCTGGAAAAGCAGTTGCTCATTTCTCGCCCCACGGCCGCTAAGTATCTGGATGAATTGGTGAAGCTTGGGGTGCTGAAGAAAGAACGACTCTGGCGCAGCAATTACTACATCAATACAGCATTGGTGACTTTGCTGGCTCAGGCGGATTCTACTCCGCTTCAGAATGCTTCGGAGCTTATCCGTACCGTGGAATCGATGGCATAGACGGGTTGTCATGTAAAGAAAACGCCGATTTTTTTACATGAGACGGGTTGTCATGTAAAGAAAACGCCGATTTTTTTACACGAGGCGGGTTGTCATGTAAAGAAAATGCCGATTTTTTTACATGAGGCGGGTTATCATGTAAAGAAAATGCCGATTTTTTTACACGAGGCAGGTTGTCATGTAAAGAAAATGGCGATTTTTTTACACGAGAAGGGTTGTCATGTAAAGAAAATGCCGATTTTTTTACATGAGAATGCGGAGCTGTGGCGTTTCACGGGGCATCCTGCTGCCGCGTTTCTGGTACCAAAATGCGGCTTCAGCGCTTGCCAACCCACGGCGCATGTGCTACACTGTGCAGTATGAGGCCAGTCATATACCAGCTCTTCGTTCGCCATTTCTCCAATTTCACGGAGGGTGGCGTAGCGTGGGGCTCGCGTGAGCAGAATGGATGCGGCACGTTTGGCGGCGTGAATGATGCTGCGCTGGAGTCGCTGGCTCGTATGGGTGTCACCCATTTGTGGCTGACCGGTGTATTGCGCCACGCTACGCAGACGCCGCATCCTGGCCTGCCAGCCGACCCACCTTGCGTGGTGAAAGGCCTGGCCGGCAGTCCCTACGCCGTGACGGATTATTTCGATGTCGACCCGGATTTGGCCACGCCGCCGGAGCACCGCATGGTCGAATTCCGTGCGCTTCTGGAGCGCACGCGTCGCTGGGGCATGATACCCATGATAGATTTTATCCCGAATCACGTCTCGCGTTGCTATGCATCGGCGCAGCGCCCGGAGCTCAACTTCGGTAGCGGGGATGATACCGGGCACTTTTTCGCGCGCGACAACGCTTTCTATTACCTTGAGCCCTGCCATAGCAGCGAGCCTCTGCAACTGCCGGGCGGTGTCTTCGCCCCTGAGCAGGGATGCGCCCGCGTGACAGGCAACAATGCCGCCACTTTCACCCCTGGTGATTACGATTGGTACGAGACGGTGAAGCTGAACTACGGCATCGATTACCGGCGGGGAAGCAGCGCGGCGGAGGCCTTGCCCGCGGAGTTTACCCCGGCGGAGGTTGTGCCGCGCACCTGGCGTATCATGGACGAGGTGCTGGCCTACTGGCAGGGGATGGGTGTGGGCGGCTTCCGCTGCGATATGGCGCACATGGTTCCTGCGCCTTTCTGGCGTTGGCTTATTGTGAATGCCCGCTTGCGAGATGCTGGTGCTTTCTTTGTGGCAGAGGCCTACAATGACCATATGTCACTCACCGCGGGCGATGCCCACGAGGCTTTGCTGGCTGCGGGGTTCAATGGCGTGTACGACAGCACCGCCTACCAGGCCTTGCAGCGCATGTATGAGGGTAGCGCCTGGGCAAATGATCTGGATGCCCTGCAGAAGCCCGATTCGCCCATAGGTCAGCGCGGCGTGCGCTATGTGGAGAATCACGATGAGCCGCGCCTCGCTTCACCGCAGCACTGGGCAGGGCAGGGGGCTGCCGCCGCGCGAGCCCTCATGGTAGCCCAATATGCCACCACCTGTGGCCCCGTGCTCTTTTACAACGGCCAGGAGGTAGGTGAACGAGCCGATGGCCCCACCGGATATGGCGGCGATAATGGCCGCACCTCTATCTTTGATTACACATCGCTGCCCCGCCTCCAGCATTGGACCCATGGGGGGCTGTACGATGGCGCGCTGATGACGCCCGAGGAGCAATCCCTGCGCGCTTTCTGCGCCCGCTTGCTCCCCCTGTTGCAGCACCCAGCCCTCAGCAAAGGCGCCTTCTATGGTCTCAACTGGGCCAATATGCAGACGCCCGGTTACGGACGCCTCCCGGGCGAGGACGTTTCCGGCCACCGCCTGTATGCCTTCCTGCGCCACAATCGCAAGGCGCGTGCTACCGTGCTCGTAGTCTGCAATTTTGATACCTCAGCCGCCGCCGATACCAGCATCCACATCCCGGCACATGCCTGCGCCTGGGCAGGGAAAAAGGACGGCGACTGCCTATTCGAGTCATTGCTTGTCCCCGAGCAACCCTCCATTTCGACCACCTCTTCCGCCCTTCAAACAACGGGGCTGCCCGTTCATCTCCCCCCCGGTGGAGCACTTATACTGGAGTGGAAGTAACCCCTGTCACCATCATGAAACAACGCTTATTCATCACGTCTGCATTCCTGCTGTTAACAGCTTTCTGTCTGAGCCTCGGTATCTGTTCGGCCGCGGTGGAAAATCCGGCAGAGAGCGATTATCCCCGCCGTATCATTCTGCACCGTGTCACCGAGGGCAAGGGGGAGAGCCTGTGTACCCCGGTGGCTCGATATACAGATGCCGCTGGCCGCTCCGTGGACCTTGTGGGTGCCGTGCACCTGGCGGATGCCTCCTATTACCGCGCCCTCAATCGCGCCTTTGCCCGCTACGACAAAGTGCTCTACGAGATGGTGGATGGCGAAGGGCTGCCGGAGCAGATGCGCCTTGAGCGCAAGGTGAAGGAGGGCAAAGCCTCCCCTGCTGAGAAAGCCCGCTACGATTCCATGAAGGCCGCCGCCGCACGTGGTAAAGGCGCGGCCAAGATGCTGACCGGCTACTATGCTATGATGAGTGATACCCTCGGTTTGCAGCAGCAGACGGAGCATATCGACTACGGCCTGCACAATATGGTGTTTGCCGATATGAGCATGGAGGAGCTGCAGGCCGCCATGTCGGGACGCGGTGAAAGCTGGTTCTCCCTGGCGATGGATAGCATGCGCGCGGAGAACTCCTCCTCCGGGGTATCATTCAGCCGCAGCTCAATGCGCCGGGAGGTCATCCGTGCCTTAGCCCGCTCCTCACAGGCACCGGTGCTGGCTCAGAGCTCCATCATCGTATCGCGCAACGAGCGTTGTTTCGAGGTGCTGGATAAGCAGCTGGCCTCCGCACCCGCCGGTACTCGTATCGCCATCTTCTACGGCGCCATGCACCTGCGCGATATGCACCGCCGCCTCCTTGCGCGTGGCTTTACCCTTCAGGGTGTCCAATGGCTCACCGCCATGCGCGGGTAATTTTATCGGAAAATGTGAAATTTCGCCGAAATTATCCTCAGAGCTGAGTAAGCGCTTCTTTGAGGGCGGCTCTTAACTTTTGCACACCCGGGTCATCGGGGGCGGGGATGCCCATGAGTGATTTACAGGCTTTTTTGATTATGTCGAGGCTGGTAGGGCGGGGGTATGGGTATAAGCCGCTCGTAATTTGAATCGGTCTATACCAAGTAAGCACTTCCTTACAAGCTTTCACAATAGCGAGAGGCACCTGTGGTACTTGCATGATGCTGCAGTAGGTGCCTTGAATGATATTGCAGATGCGTTCGATGTCTTTGTAATCGAGTACTTTCTCGTTTTTTGGCTTTGCTTCGAGAATTCTCTTCTGCTCTTCCGTAATAATACGGTCAAATGTTTCCTGTAGTTCTTGGGGTGTTACTGGGTTCTTCATGATGGTAACTTAATATTCCTCTGCTCGTTTGTGACGATAACTACTCGTTTCGGTTTGTGTAAGATATGGCAAGTTCAAAATGGGCGCTGTTTGTGCGAATAAAAAAAATCTGTAGCTTGGCGCTACAGATTATTGATACGGGGGATAGGACTCGAACCTACGACCTCCACCATGTCAAGGTGTTGCTCTACCAACTGAGCTACCTCCGCATGGAGAAATGGGCAGGGATGGATTCGAACCATCGAAATCGTACGATAGCAGATTTACAGTCTGCCCCCTTTGACCGCTCGGGAACCTACCCATTTGCAGGCTACTTATTCAGTAGCGTGCGGCGAGAGTTTACACGACTTTGCCGCACATTGCAAGCTTTTTTTTAATCTTTTTTTAATTTTTTTGCAAAGAGGGGGTGGATTTGAGGTTTTTGAGGGCAATTACGAGGAAAACAATGCCCAGAGCGATGATGATGAAAGAGAGCAGCTGCCCCTGTGTGATGCCGTACCATACGTTGGCGTCCGGCTCCTTAAAGCATTCGCACGTAATGCGCGCGGCCGCGTAGAGCAGGCAGAAGACGGCACTGAAGATGCCGGCGGGAGCGTTGCGCCAGAGCAGGCGCATGGAAATCAGTACGATGAAAAGGATGAGGCCTTCGCCCGCAGCCTCAAACAGCTGGGAGGGGTAGCGCGGGGTAAGGAAGGGGGCTATGGCATCGGCCACGGCGGGGTATTCGCGGGCGAGTCGCAGTACGGCGTCCGCATATCCTTCCGTGATTTGGCCGGCTTCGTTGGTGAACATAAACTTCTCGAGCGGGGCGCCGAGGGCGTGGTCGATTGCCACGCGAGCCTGCACCTGCTTATCGGCGGGGAGGGTGAAGAGCTCCTGCGGGAACTTCATGGCAAGGGCATTGGTGGCGCTGCAAGCGCGGCCATAGAGCTCGCCGTTGATGAAATTGGCCACGCGGCCACAGAACAGGCCGATGGTGCAGACGATGGCCAGGCCATCTGTCACAGCCGGGATGGAGAGCTTATTCTTGCGGCAATACCATATAGCCACCAGCAGTACTGCAATGATGCCGCCGTGGGAAGCCATGCCGCCCTCCCACACGCGCACGACCCAGAGCGGGTCTTCCAGGAGGCCGCTGAGGCCGTGCTCCGGCAGCCAGTAGAAGAAGAACTCGCCCAGGCGGCCACCCATCAGCACGCCGAAGATGCACACCGCCGTGATGAAATCGCCCAGCTTATCGGCCTCCACACAATAGAGCTTGCGCTTGGAGAGCTGTAACAGGACGAGGTAGCCCAGGATGAAGCCGGCGATGTAGGCCAGGCCATACCAGCGCACTGCCAAGGGCGTGTGCGGTATATCGAGCAGGACGGGGTCGAGGTTGTGTATATAGGTGGCGAGTGCGTTCATGGTGACTGGTTCCGCTTATAGCATATGCGGCCACTGCTCTCAAGTCTAATACCCGTTTATGCCTCAGAAATTCCCGCGTGTTTTGGGTAAATGGCTTTTTCTATGAAAAAAAACGCGTCAAATGGCAGATTCTTCTCGCCAAGCGGGGGGCTTTTGTGTATAAGTATAACGTACATCAGATTTTTTATCACCATGAAATACTCTTTTCTGTCCATGTTTGCCGTGGCCGTGTGCGGTGCTATGACCGCCGCTGCCGTTGATGCTACCTCCGCTCAGGTAACTCTTATCACCAAGGGAGCTCCCGCCAAGATTGAGAAGCTGGCTGCGCCGACCTCTATGACCTTCCCCGGCACTGCCATGAGCGCTCAGCCTGTTGTGGGCTGGCAGATGGTGAATATCCCCATTAAGGTGGAGGCTAAGGCTACGGGGGATGATGTGCCCCAGTTTGTGAGCGAGCTGAGCGTAACGGCTCACCTGCTGATTGAGAGCGACAGCAACGATGGCAAGCCTGTGCTGCTGAGCAAGAAGGTGAACTACGTGGACGTGCCTGTGCAGGGCAGCAGCGAGCCCACCAAGAATGAGATGTGCGTGGGTGTATTCATTCCCCCGTCATCCGCTGTGAAGATTAACAAGAAGGGCAAGGGCGACCTGAAGGGCAAGCTGCTGGGCGTGGCTATCGAGGCCAGCTTTAAGGATAAGAACTGCCTCAACACCAAGGAGGACAACTTCGTGGTGTACGACAACAAGACGAAGGGTAAGCTGAGCGCTAAGTGGTGGACCCGCAGCATGGGCTCCGCCGGTGCCGTGGCTTGCAGCGTGAACGAGACCCCCTACGCTCCCTTCATCGGCAACTTCTATCCCGCCACTTCTCCCCGCTTCGGGGCTGCTGCTGACTCAGCCGCTGCTCCCTCCACTCCCTTTACTCCCAGCGTAACGCCCGCTGGCGATGTAACCACGACTCCTGCTGGTGATACCACCACGGGCGACAGCACCGTAGGCGGCGACAGCACGGGGGCTGACACCACTGCCAGCACGGAGGAAGGCACTGGCCGCAAGAAGAACAACCGCTCCTCTCGCTCCAAGAACCGCCGCTCCCGCAACTGATAGCTACTTTTTAACTTATTACTAATCTCTATGGCTGAATATAAAACAACCGTCGCTCTTGAGATTGGCGCACAAAGCGTCACCATGGGCGTGTTTACTCCTTCCGGTAAGGGCTATGCACTCTCCCGCTATGCCCGCAAGGAAATCGTGCTTGATCCGGTGGAGGAGGGCATGCGCATGGACTACGTCAGCAGTGCCATCGCAGAGCTTGTGACGGAACTGAAGGTGAAGAGGGGAAGCGACGTGCGCAACGTCGTTTCCGGTCAGCAGGTATTCATGCGCTTCATTAAGCTGATGGCCCTGGATGACTCCGATATCGAGGAGCAGGTGGGCTATGAGGCTCAGCAGCACATTCCGTTCCCGCTCGATGAGATTCAGTGGGACTACCAGGAGCTGCCCGACAGCGGCACCGGTGAGAAGGAGGTGCTGCTCGTGGCTATTAAGAAGGACGTACTCGACGGCCTGAACAGCCAGGTGGAGGAAAGCGGCCTGAAGACCCGCAGTGTGGATTGCTCCATTACCTCCCTGTACAACGCCTTCCGTGTAAGCTATCCTGAGGAGGAGCAGCCGGTAATGATTCTGGATATCGGTGCCA
The DNA here is from genome assembly GCA_017390945.1 of Akkermansia sp. Lineage (GTDB taxonomy): Bacteria > Verrucomicrobiota > Verrucomicrobiia > Verrucomicrobiales > Akkermansiaceae > Akkermansia. The sequence goes on along the minus strand of JAFOZZ010000102.1, from coordinate 4,812 downwards.
AGACGACCGATATCATCTTTGCTGAGGCTGGCCGCTTCTTCACCCGCTCCGTAACGGCTGCCGGTTCCTTTGTGACCAACAGCATCGCCCGCGAGTTCGGTATGAGCTTCCGCGAGGCTGAGAAGCTGAAGGTGGAGTCCGGCATGGTATCGCTGGGCAACGGCTTTACCGATAACCTGCCCGAGCAGGATGCCGCCCTCGCTACCACGATTCGCAACGCTATGAACCGCCTCAGCTCTGAGGTGCAGCGTACTATCAATCACTACCGCGCCCAGTACAAGGGCAGCGCTCCGGTGAAGGCTTACATCTGCGGTGGCGGTGCTCGCATGCCCTACTCCGTAGAGTTCCTGCAGAGCGCTCTGAACATCGAGGTAGAGTACCTCAACCCGCTGGCTGCATTCTCCATCGGTAACAAGGTGGATGAGGAAGCTCTGGGCATGGATGCCCTGTGCCTGGGTCCTGTAGCCGGTGCTGCTGTATCCGGTGCTGGTGTGGGTGAGTTCTCCATCGACCTGGTACCCACCAGCGTAGGTAAGGAGCGCGCCGAGTTGCAGATGCTGCCCAAGGTGATTGCCGGTGGTGCAGTAGCTGTGGTAGGTGCAGCTGCCTTTGCGCTGATGGCCGATAGCGCAGCCAGCGATGCAGAGAGCATGCTGGCCAAGGCTCGCCCCGCTTTGGAGGAAATCGAGAGCGTGAACAGCAGCATTCAGTCCGCTAAGACCCGCTACGACCGCGCCGCTAAGGAGCTGGACACCATCATGGGGCATTACACCATGCGCACGGCCTACGCTGATATTCTGAAGCAGCTGTCCGAGCGTGGCGCTTCTGTGAAGTTCTGGTTCAGCGAGTTTGCTCCGCTTATTAACTACGAGGTAGAGAAGACCTCCCTGGCAGATTCGCCGGAGGTGAAGGGCACCCGCCTGATTGACCCGAACAAGAGCCGCAGCGCCGGCAATAACTCCGCCATCAATCAGGCTCCTGAGGCTGTTGATGTGCGCGCCCGCAACAAGGCTCCCAAGGTAACGGCTATCTGCGTAAGCGGCTACACCACCAAGAAACCCGGCGATGACCGCAGCCAGGAGCAGCGCCAGGCTATCTATGACCTCGTGGCAAAGAACTTTGATGAACGCAGCGCTGATTCGCTCTTCTCGTATCAGAATGCTGACATCATGAAGAATCTCAATCACTACTACCAGTTTATCGACTCCAAGGGAGCTCGTGGTAAGGTGTCCGTGCCTGATTACGTGGAGAAGTTCACGATGATTATGCCGCTGAAGACCCCCATCGCTATCCCTGAGCTCGGCGAAGGCAAGTAATACGTTAACCTCACTATTATATACTCTCACATGAACATTCTCGAAAATAAGCGCGTACTTGGCCTCTCTGCCGTGTTTGCCCTTGCCTTCGGTGGTCTGGTGTACTATGGCTATGACCGCAAGATGGCGTTTGATGACGCCAAGGAGGAACTCGACCGCATCAACAACACTGTGCTCGACTACGAGCAGGATCAGTATCCTCCCACTGCTTCCACCCGCAAGGCTATGCAGGCCGCTGCCAAGAAGGTGGAGGAAACGCTGAAGGGGATTAAGGCCGACTTCGCTACCTACGAGCACAAGTGCATCGGCGATGGTAAGACGATTTCTTCCGTAGATTTCCAGAACCAGGTGCGCGGCGCTATCGACGACCTCGCTCGCTCCGCTCAGGAGAAGGGCTGCAAGGTGTCTTCCTCTGCCGCAGATCTGGGTATGGCCACCTTTAAGAACTCTGCCGCCACGGCAGATGAGGTGCCCTACCGCAGCTTCCAGCTGAAGGCTGCCAAGCGCGTGGCCGATATCGTTATTGAGTCCGGCTCCCCGCTGCTCGATAAGGTATACTGCGCTCCGCTGCCTGAGCCCAAGGTGCGTACCAAGTCCGCCAACTTCCCGCTGTCCATGGAGGTAGCCTTCACGGCTAAGCGTAGCCAGGTGGAGGAAGGTAAGGTGCCGGTGAGCGTGCTGCCCCAGGTCATGAACCGCCTGACCACCGATAAGGACTTCTTCTTTAAGGTGACGGGTCTGTGGGTGGCCTCCAACGAGACCTCTCTGCCTGCTATCGATGCCTACCAGGCACCCACGGGCGACCCCAATCAGGGCGATGATATTACGGATTCCGGCGAGGCTGAGCCTGCTGAGGCTTCCGTGCGCCAGGTAGCTGTTCGCAAGACCGGCTCCCCGGATGAAACGGTGCGCGTGCACATAAACCTGCAGGTGCTCTACTTTAACTCCAACACGAGCAAGAAGTAATACAACTTTAACCACCTATAATACTTTTTCATATGGCTGAACAGACCAATTTCGGCAAAGGTGCTCTCATTACGGGTATTGTTCTTGGCGTGGCTGCTGGTGCATTCGGCGCCTATACCATGAGCAGTGGCAAGGTAGACCGCCCGCAGACTCAGCTGAGCTCCAGCGGCAGCAAGGCTGTTGCTGCTCTGGAGAGCGTAGCTGCTGAGGCCGAGGCTAAGAGCAAGCTGACCCACAATATTGTTGACGTGGCTCCCGAGGGCGCCACCATCAACGGTAAGCCCCGCTATACTCCCATCTTCTTCTCCCCCGAGCTCTGGCAGATTACGCTGGACGATGAGAAGAAGAACACCGTTATCGACATCTACGACGCAACCGCTCAGAACATCCACGGCAGCGTGCCTAATCACTGGTTCATTTCCAATGGTATTGGTGATGCCCTTGGCCGCGCTGACGGTTTGCAGATTGATAGCGACTCCGATGGTTTCACCAACATCGAGGAGTTCGACGCCAAGACCAACCCCGGCAATGCCAAGAGCCATCCTGCCCTGGTGCAGGTGGGCAAGACACCCAAGCTGGAAGTAGTGAAGGTAACGAACGTGAGCGCCGTGATTGCTGTGGACTCCACCCTGGCTTTCGACAACGCCCCGACCAGCGCCGGTATTAAGGTATTCGCTAAGCTGGGCGACACGAAGCCGGAGAAAAAGTTTGCCGGTCTGAAGGCTGGCGATACTTTCGGTGTGTCCAAGAAGAATGACGACGACAAGCGCTTCACCATCGTAGGTTTCGAGAAGGCTGATTACTCCGACCTGTCGGGCAATAAGTCCTCCGAGTCCGTGGTACGCGTTCGCGATAACGTGACCGCCGGTGCAGTGAAGGAGTTCGTTATCCGCTCCGGTACGCCGACCAAGGTGGGCGCCAAGGATTACGGTACCCCGAACGCAAAGGGGCTCGTGATTAAGGATACCACCGCCGAGCTGCGTGTGACCGCAGGTCCCAAGGCTGGCGAGACCGTCTCCGTACGCCTCGAAGATAGCTTCACTATTCCCGGTACAGACATCACCTGCAAGCTCGAATCTGTCGATGCTGCCGGTAGTGTAAATGTGCTGCCGAATGGAGCAGAAAGCCCCGTAAACGTCCCCGCAGCTGCTAAATAACCCCATTTTCACCGCAAAAAGCACAAATTTTGCTAGTAAAACACACTTTTTGAAATTGTTTCCTTTACAAGTGAACAGATTTCTGTCATAGTTTAGACATTACCATGAACCACGCACCTCTCATTACCTCAAAGTCCACGATGCTGCTTGCAGCCATCGCGCTGACCTGCCCGTTTGCCCAGGCTCAGGCAGGTACCGCTGGCTACCTGAGCCCCACCACTGCTGCAGGTACTAGCGAAGTCGGCCCCACCGCTGTATATTCCAGCACCCAGCAGAGCATTAACCTGCGCGAGACCGCTCGCCGTCAGGCTATGCAGCAGGAAGCCCAGCAGCTCCTGCAGGAAGGCCGCGATGCCTACAAGGCTGGCAAGTATTCCATCGCTCTGGAGAAGTTTAAGGCCGCTTGGAACCGCATTCCCAAGGCACCTGCCACTCTGGTGCTGCAGGAGCACATCGTTGATGTGATTGGCGATGCTTCCATCGCTGTTGCTAACGAGTACGCCAAGGTTGGTCGCTACGACGACGCTGAGCAGCTTCTGCTCGACGTGCTGTCCCGCAACCCCAACAACGAGCGCGCCCGCCGCGACCTCTCCATGCTGCGCGACCCCGTGCGCAACAATCCCGCCCTTACTCCCCAGCACGTTCGTGACGTTGAGGAGGTAAACCGTCTTCTTACCCTTGGCTATGGTTACTACGACCTTGGCAAGTACGACGACGCTTACTCCACCTTCGCACAGGTGATTAAGATTGACCCGTACAACAAGGCTGCCCGCGCTGGCCAGGAGGCTGTGTCCAAGCGCCGCATCAACTACTACGAGGGCGCCCGCAATGCATTCCGCGCTAAGGCTCTGGCCGAGGTGGATGCTCTGTGGGAGGAGCACGAGCCGCAGGATCTGCCCGACATTGAGATGGGTGGTGGCGAAGTTGCAACCGCCGTTTCCGAGCGTCAGATTGCCAATGACCAGAACCTGGCCAAGATGCAGATCAGCTCCGTAAACTTTGAGGATACCCCCATTGAGGATGCTCTTGACTTCCTGCGTGGTGAGGCTCGTAAGAACGGTGTGCAGCTTAACTTCATCTTTGAGCGTCCCCAGGTAGCCAAGGCTGCCCCCGTTCAGACTGAGGTGGACGAAGAAGGCGAGGAGGCCTCCGAGCCCGTAGCCGTAGCTCAGCCCGTACAGGAGGCAGTGGTACCCGGCCTGAAGGTTCAGGACGTGAACGCCAAGGAACTGCTCCAGATGATTTGCGCCCAGGCTGGCTGCCAGTACCGTGTAGAGGATACCGGTATCGTGGTATACCAGACCGGTGCAGGCGTAGAGCGCATGTTCAAGCGTCAGTGGAAGGTAGCCCGCGACTTCTTCGAGGGTGGCTCC
>JAFOZZ010000101.1 GCA_017390945.1 Akkermansia sp. | reverse complement strand
GAACCCCGTCGACCACCCCAACGGTGGTGGTGAGGGTAAGTCCAAGTCCGGTGGTGGTCGTCAGCACCTGAAGTCCCCCTGGGGTCACGTCAAGGGCCAGAAGACTCGCCGTCTTCGCAAGCCCAGCGACGTATTCATCGTACAGCGCCGCAAGAGCAAGTAATTTATAACCTTCAATATCACTTAGAACAATGGGACGTTCCCTCAAAAAAGGACCCTTCGTAAGCCAGCCTCTTCTCGACAAGGTTGACGCCCAGCTTCAGAGCGGGGATCGCAAGCCGATTAAGACCTGGAGCCGCGCCTCCATGGTGATTCCGGATTTCGTCGGTCTCACTTTCCTCGTACACGCCGGTAAGAGCTTTACCACGGTGTACGTAACGGAGAACATGGTGGGCCACAAGCTCGGTGAGTTTGCCCCGACGCGCATCTTCAAGGCGCACGGCGGTATCGGCAAGAAGTAATATTAACCCGCATTCTGCCACATGCTCGCACCTCGTCTCAGCTCCGTTCTGCTTACCTTCGCCCTCTGTGGCGCTGGTATGGCTGCCGGTGCAGGCGAGGGGGGCAGTGGTGCTGCGGAACACAAGATCGCACAACTCGAACGCCAGGTCGCCACTCTGCGTGAAAGCTACGCCCTCTCCAGGGCTGATGCTGAAGAGGCACGCCGCCAGCTGCGAGACATTCGCACTCGGCTGGAAGCCTTGGGTGGCGCCGCACTCGGTGATGGCGAGGAACGCCTGATTGACACCGCCGCTCAGCTTGAGGCAGCTAATGCCGAGCTGGAGGCTCTGCGACAGGCCAGCCTCGTGCTCTCCACCGCCCTTAGCACCTATATGCGTGGGGCTCTTGTGGAGGACACAGCTGCCCGCCAGGCGCTGGAGGCCGCTATGCATGAGATGGAGGTAGCCCTCGGGCTGCGCCAGCCCCAGCAGAGCGAGCACGCCGGCACCATGACCGATGCTCGCGTACTGAGCATCGACTCCGAGAGCGGCCTCATCGTCATCAACGCTGGCCGCGAGGCCAAGGTGGAAGTCGGCATGCCCATGCAGGTTTCCCGTGGTGACCAGGCAATCGCACGTGCTATCGTGACCGACGTTCGCAAGACGGTGGCAGGTCTGCTGGTACAACGCCAGCTCAACACCGGCCTCTCGATTGCCGTGGGTGACAGTGTTTCCGTAACAAACAACGATTAATCTTCAACAAATACCATTACAATGGAAGTTAAAGCAGTATACAAGAACGCTCGCATCTCTGCGAAGAAGATGCGCGATGTAGCCGCTGCCGTTCAGGGTATGTCTGTCTCCCAGGCTACCGACGTGCTCAGCTACACTCCCAAGAAGGGCGCCTACCTCCTCAACAAGACGCTCAAGGCCGCTGTGGCCAATGCCGAGAACAACAATGGCCTTTCCGCCGATGAGCTCGTGCTCAAGAGCGTCATGGTCGACGAAGGTCCCACCTTCCGCCGTACGATGGCTCGTGCCCGCGGTTCTGCCAACATGATCCGCAAGCGCACCTCCCACATCACCGTAATCCTCGCCAGCGCCGAGGCATAACCACAAACAAGCACACATACAAACACTATGGGACAGAAAGTAAATCCTATCGGCTTCCGTCTGGCCGTAACTAAAGACTGGCGCTCCAAGTGGTATGCTACCGGCAAGGACTACGCCACCAAGCTCCACGAGGACCTCAAGATCCGCAAGTTCATCAAGGACTTCACCGCTAACCTCAACAGCGACCTCAAGGGTGCTACGCCCGCTATCTCCCGCATCACCATCGAGCGTGCATGGAACAGCGTTCGCGTAACCATCGCCACCGCTCGTCCCGGTCTCGTTATCGGGCCCAAGGGCAAGAACATCGAGGACATGACCGCCGCTCTCAGCAAGCTGTGCGGTGGTGCCCAGGTGAAGCTCGACATCATGGAGATCCGCCAGCCGGAGCTCGACGCCCAGCTCGTGGCCGAGAACATCGCCACTCAGCTTGAGCGCCGTGTATCCTTCCGTCGCGCTATGAAGCGTGCCGTGCAGGTTGCCATGGACTTCGGTGCTGAGGGTATCCGCATTCGTTGCGCCGGCCGTCTGGGTGGTGCCGATATCGCCCGTGCCGAGCAGTACCGCGAAGGTAAAGTGCCGCTTCAGACCCTGCGTGCCCCCATCGATTACGGCTTTGCCGAGGCTCGCACTCTGTACGGTATCATTGGTATCAAGTGCTGGATCAACAAGCGCCCGGAAGTTGCCGGTGCCGCTCCCTCCGGCCGCCCGAACCGCCCCTCTCGCCCCCGTCGCGAGCGTGGTGACCGCCGCGATGCCTAATCCCCGTCGACACATCACAAGAACCTTTAACGATTACAGGAGATATAAAATATGCCTTTAATGCCTAAACGAGTGAAGGACAACCACCGCAAGATGCACCGCGGCAATCGCGGCGGCAATGCTACCAGCGGTGATTATGTTGCCTTCGGTGACTTCGGCCTTCAGGTACTGACCCGCGGTTGGGTAACCAACAACCAGATCGAGGCCTGCCGTATCGCCATCAACCGTTACCTGCGCCGTCGTGGCCGCGTGTACATCCGCATCTTCCCGCAGAAGAGCTTCACCAAGCGTCCGCCGGATACCCGTATGGGTAAGGGTAAGGGTGCTGTGGAGGGCTGGATCGCCGTATGCCGCCCCGGCAACATCATGTTCGAGGTAGGCGGTGTTACCGAGTCCGCTGCCCGCGAGGCCCTTCGTCTCGCTTCCAACAAGCTCGGCATCCGCACGCGCTTCGTATACCGCCAGGGCGTAGAGCCCCAGGCTTAAACCAAGTAAACAACAAACATTACACAGATTATGCCTGTAAAGAAAGCCAAAGACTTCCGCGGTATGCCCGCTAAGGAGCTCGCCGCCCACATCCGTGGTCTGCGCGAGGAGTTGTTCAACCTGCGCCTGCAGCAGGGTACCGGTCAGCTGGAGAATAACCAGCGCCTCCGCATCGTCCGCAAGGAGCTCGCCTGCGCCCTGACTGTTCAGGGCGAGGGCGCCGCTGCCGAACAGAACTGATAACGAAGTAACCCAAAGGACTTAAAAAATGAGCGAAGAAACTACTACGACCAAGCCCCAGGGCCTTCGTAAGACCCGTGTTGGCGTTGTTGTCTCCACCAAGATGAACAAGACCATCGTTGTGGAGTATGTTGCCCGCGTTCCCCACCCCGTGTTCAAGAAGATCGTTAAGAAGAGCAAGAAGTTCTATGCTCATGACGAGAACGAGACCGCCAATGTGGGCGATACCGTGCGTATTCGTGAGACCCGCCCGCTTTCCAAGATGAAGCGCTGGGAGCTCGTGGAAATCATCAAACACTAAACCGGAAAGGACATTACAGACCATGCTCCAGATGGAATCCCTCGTTCAGGTCGCCGATAACACCGGCGCCCGCACCGCCAAGATGATCGGCGTTATCGGCAAGTCCGGTACCGACCAGGCTCACATTGGCGACATCATCACCTGCCACATTCGCGAGTCTATCCCCACTGCCTCCGTTAAGAAGGGCAGCGTGGTGAAGGCCGTGGTTGTCCGCACCGCAGCCCCCATCCGTCGCGATGACGGCTCCGTGCTCCGTTTCGACTCCAACGCCGTTGTTGTGATCGATAAGGACAACAACCCGAAGGGCACCCGTATCTTCGGGCCCGTGGCTCGCGAGCTTCGTGAAAAAGGCTTCATGAAGATCGTGTCCCTCGCCCCCGAGGTGCTCTGATACCCCTTCTTGGGTATTTGTTGAAACTTTGGCTCTGTCTCCCCCGGGAGGCAGAGCCGGTTTTATTTTCACCCACCCTACACGCTCCTCCGGCGTCCCCGCTGTTCAGCGCCTTCGCACCTTGCACATCATCCCATTTATCCTTGACTCTCGAAGGACGTCTATGCTACAGTGTAAGGGCTATGAAGTTCGCCCTTGCCACCGCCTGTACTCTCCTTTGCTCGCCACTCCTCCTGGCCGCAGCAGATGCTCCAGCTGCACCGCAACCCGCCGCTTCTGTTCCCAGCGCATTAGTGCATGCGCAAGCCATGGCGGAGGCCTTGCAAGGGCTGCTGGTGGCTCTCCGCTCCATCGACTCTCAGGCCATGGCGCAGGCCGCCCAGCCGGCCGTGGCTGGCGCTATAGCGGCTTACCACACGCATGCCGCAGCCTTGCAGCAGGCAGACGTCTCCCCGGCCTCTCTGCCGCCTGAAATAAAGGCAGAGCTTGCACGTTGCCGCGCGCTCTACACTCAGCTGCGTCAACTGGGCGAGAGCGATGCTTTTACCACCCAGCTGTGGAGCAATGAAGCATTGATTTACCACCTCCTCATACAATCCCCCTATTTACCCTGCATCCTTCATGAGGAGACCGCCGACTACATCATCCGCTATTATGCCATGGCAGCTCACCGCGAACAGCCCAAGGCCATGCAGCCGCATCTCGACAAGTTGCGTGCTGCCGCCGCTGAGCGCCACCAAGCCTTCCTCGCAGCGCATCCAGAGCACTACTCCGGTGGCAATGGGGCAGGGCAGCAGGGCGCCATTGTACTAAACCTGCCCGAGCTCGCAGACGAGGAGAGGGAGGTGGAAGTAACCCGCCTGATGGTCGATTACATGCGCAGCGTCTACCCCGAGTTCACCTTCGGGTACCATACCTATGCCGCCTGCCCGGATGGGGCATTCTACGACATCCAGGTGCTCTTCCCCGGCCTGTACACCGCCGCAGACGGAACCCGCAGAATGGTAAAATACACCGTCTGGTTCCGCACCCAAGCTCCCCGGCAACAGCCCTGATAGGAGAAAATAACCATTTTTTTGAACAAATGCCCATCTTGTGCAACAAATCGCGCCGCTCGTGCGCCCTTACTACAAAAGAGCCGGATTCTTGAAAGAAGTCTCCCCCTGATCCGAAGACCAGGGGGAGCCCAACTACCCTATGAAATGGACCCTATTGGACCCAAGAACCGGTTTTACGTCTGGTTCCAAGGACGGGCGTATTATAGCCGTCTCTAGTTGTTTCGTCAAGCGGAAAAATTGCTATTTTGAAGCTTTTTTTGCCATCCGTTTACCAAGGCTTGTCACATCAAGCGCTTGCAGATATTCGCATCGCTACAGATAGCTCGCTCGTTGTAACTATTTCGTTATATCGCTTCCCGCATCCGCCAATCCACTTTGTTATTTAACAAGAAATTCCCCGCCCTCTACTCTCCATTTTTCTTCCTTGCCTTTACCCTCCCGTCCGATTCCTTGTAAAAAAATGCATTTTTTTTACACTTTTTACTTGCCAAACCGCTCATCCGGGTGTATACTCTCGCCGTTCCCGCAAGGAACAACAAACAGAACGGGGTATTAGCTCAGTTGGTAGAGCGCTTCAATGGCATTGAAGAGGTCAGCGGTTCGAACCCGCTATGCTCCACTTCTACGGACGGGCGGCAGATTTTTCGTGAATCTGCCGCCTGTTTCATTTTTACCTATGGCTTAGCAGGTTACGCGCTG
>JAFOZZ010000100.1 GCA_017390945.1 Akkermansia sp. | reverse complement strand
TAGGCGGGCAAAGCCCGCGGAACTTTAGAGCCCGAAAGGGCGAAAGATTCTTAGCCCCGGGTGGAGCCGCGCAGCGGCGAAACCCGGGGTAGGAACACAAAAACATCAGAACCCCGAGCACAGCGAGCGGGTGGCAGAGAGGGGGGCTATATGTTGCAGCTAAGGCTTCTGCCACCCCTACCGGGGTTCTGTTTTCATTCATTACATAGCAGGGGTTCCGCTGCTGCGCAGCTCCACCGCCTGCCTACTTTCTACCGCCCGCTCCGCGGGCTCAAAAATTCCGCGGGCTTTGCCCGCCTATTAAAATATGAGTTTTTAGAGGTACCCAGATTGTAGATTTACTTATACGTATTGCAGCGGTTGAGCCAGCCGGCAAGCCAGCGCTGTTCGCCACGGGCGGCGGGGGAGTTGGCGACGCGGCGGCGCATCACGGCAGCGGCGGCGCGTGAGAACTCAGCCGTGGCGGCGCGTCCCTGCGGGTAGCTGCGCATTTCCTCCAGTACCTGGAGCAGCCCCCAGCCCTGGCCATTGTAGGTCTCGGTAGCCTTCAGGCCTTCGCCCTTAAAGTTGACGTAGTCCACCAGGCAGTAGAGCCCCTGAGTGGTGGCTGCCAGGGCGTTGTAGCGTGCCTGTACGGCCTTGGGATTGCGGCTAGCACGCATCATGCGGGGCAGGGCGGCGCGGCTGCGCATGATGATGAACTCCGTCTGCAACTGGACGTGCGCGGCCAGCCAGCGGCGCATGGCATCTGCTCTGCCACTGCGGTCGGCGCGGAAGGCGGCTTTATTCCGCCACGGTGCAGCACCGATGAAGAAAGTGGGGACGCTTACACCACGTGAGCGGGCATAGCGCACAAAGGTAGGGAAGCTCTCGTCAAACGGGCCGGAGTAACCCGCCGGATACCAGATAAAGTGCCCGATGCCAAGGGAGGGGAAGTCCTCACCGTCATTCCAGCTGACCAGGCCGGGAACGCTGCCGGCGCATTCGTTCTGCCAGATGCGCTTGCCGAGCCACTCCAGGTTGATGCCCTTGAACGATACGTTGGTCGCGGAATTGGCCCGAGCCGGAGTTATCATCCTCTGGGCCGGGGTGACAGACATGCAATCAGTCAGCAAAAGGGGCAGGAAAAGCAGAATGGGGCACTTCATGTCCGGTATTTTACCGCATCGGATAACCGTCTGTAAAGGTAGAATTATGCCCTATTGCGGATAAAAAGAGATTTTTTTATGACTTTGTGCTTGACAATGCTTCGGTGATGTGGTAATTTGGCGTCCCGCCTTGCCGCCGTGCGCGTCGAAGTGATAGCAGCCGTGGCTCGGGGAACAACCAATCTCATTCATTTTTTATTATGGTAGCAATCCGTCTCAACCGTCAGGGGTCCAAGGACCGTCCTTACTACAAAATCGTTGTCGTTGACAGCCGCGCTCGCCGTGATGGCGACTTCATTGAACAGGTGGGTACCTACAACCCCATGGCCGAGGGTGAGAACTACACCCTGGATCTGGAGAAGGTTGACAAGTGGATCGCCAACGGTGCCCAGCCCTCTGAGACTGTGGCTTCCATGATCAAGAAGGCTCGCGCTAAGGCCTAAGCCTGCGCCCACACCAAAGATTTTCCTTGGTTGTTTCTGACTGGCCTGCTATGCCGTGTGCATGGTAGGCCAGTTTTTTGTATCGATGCTTACGGGCTTGTGATATAGCGTAGCCCTCCGCCATTTTTTTGGAGGCGTATGCGTGACTTTGTCTATTAAAAAATGTTAAAAATTCGGGAAGTTGAATAAAAACTTGACAAATGAAGCATGCTTCATAAAATGAGCGGGAACGGATATGAAAAAGGAAAAGAATATAACTCGCTTCAGCAAAGAAAATGGGAAGGCGTACACCTTCAGGGGGTGGCGTTTGTGTATCACGCGCAATGGGGAGCGATTTGTGCGCTATTTCTCCGAGTTGAAATGTGGCGGAGCAGATGGAGCTTTGGCGCAAGCAGTGGCGATGCGCGATGAAATGCTGCGCGAGTTGCAGGTGGACGGTACTGACAGTGCGGAACTTTTTCGCCGCTACAGACGCATGGGAAATGAGTGCTGACTCGACCGTGAGACAAGCTAAAAAGTTTGCGATTTTTCTTGACTTTTGCGGGCGTCAACGTATACTTTCTTCATAAATATGAAGCGTGCTTCATAATAGGTAGACCATGGATAAGAATCAAAATCGGCAGGCTATTTCATTTTTGATGAAGCTGATAGCAGATCGAGTATCGACTCTGTTCTCGCTGCGTGCTGATACGCCGGTAACAGCTGCCCAGGGGCGTTTGCTGATGTACCTGGAGGCCTGCGGTGGCGGGCCGGTAGCGCAGCGTGATATTGAGCAGTACCTGAATGTGTCGCACACGACGGCGAAGGGGTTGCTACAGCGTTTGGAAGAGAAAGGATTTGTGCGAACCGCTTTTGATAGCAGCGATGGCCGCGTGAAGAATGCCTATGTGACCGAAAAGGCTAATCGATGCCGCGCGGAATTAGCGAAAGACATCGAATCCATTACAACCCAAATGATGCAGGGGCTAAGCGACGATGAAGAACAGCAGCTTTTTGCACTGCTGCGCCGCGTGTACCTAAACATTAAATAAGATTTTTTACACCGAAGATATAGCAATGAAAGCGAAACAGATAGCAATGTTGGCTCTGAGTGGGGCAGTGGCAGTTGGTTTAACCGGCTGCGGGGAGCGTGAGGATGGTAAGCCGAGCTTCCTGGAGCGCGTGAAAAAGGATTTCCTGGGGGGCGAGGAGGAGCAGGCGCGCCAGCCGATGCCTCCGCTTCAGGTGTCCGTCATGAAGTTGCAGCAGCAGACTGTGCCAGTGTATGCCACTTGGTTTGGCCAGCTGCGCGGTACGGAGCAGGCTGATATTAAGCCTGAGGTGAGTGGTAAGATTGTGCAGAAAATGTATATTGACGGTTCTCCCTGCGAGAAGGGTGAAGTGTTGTTTTACATTGATGATGTGACCTACCGAGCCGCTGTGGATATGGCAGCGGCGAATCTGGAGGCTGCAAAGGCTGCGGTGTTGCAGGCCGAGGTGGCAGAGGCTCAGGCCGGCCAGGATTTAGCGCGTTTCACCGAGCTGGTGAAGACCGGCTCTGTATCCGAGAAGACATTCCGCGATGCGGAGCATGCCAAGAAGCGTGCTGTTGCGGCACTGGCTGCTGCCAAAGCCCAGGTGAAACAGTCTGCTGCTGCGCTGGATAATGCGCAGATTAATCTGGATCGCTGCTGCATTCGTGCCCCGTTCGATGGCTACGCCTCCGCCTCCACGGTGAGTGTGGGCGACCACGTGGCTCCCGGCGCCATCACGCTGACTCGCATGAGTGCCATTGACCCCATTCGCGTGGATTTCGTGGTGACGGGTAAGCATGTGCTGGATATCGTCACACAGACGAATTTCCGCGCTGGCGAGAACATGGATTCTCCCTTCACTGAGTTTGATGTGATACTGGAGGATGGCTCGCTGTATGGCGCGAAGGGTACGGTGAAGACGATGGATAGTGAGGTGAATACCTCCACCGGTACCGTCAACTTCATTGGCGAGATTCCCAACAAGGAGCTCCGCCTGCGCTCCGGCGCTTCCGTTCAGGTGCGCGCTAAAGTGAGCGAGGTGAAGGATGCTTTCCTGGTACCCCGCGCTGCCATTCTTTCCACCATGAACCACCGTTTCATTTATGTGGTGGGCAAGGATAATCAGCCGTATGGTGTGGACGTCATTCTGGGGCGTGAAGTGGAGCTGGAAATGCCGAGTGGCGACGGTACAGCTGTGATTCCGATGCAGGTGGTGACCGCTCGCCCGCTGACCGGCGAGAATGGCGAAGTGCAGGATTTGCCTGCCATTCTGAAGAAGCTTGGCTATGATAACCCGCTGGATGCGCCGGTAATTGTGGAAGGCGGCCAGATGGCTCAGATATATGCCAGCGCTAATACGGCGATGAAGAAAGCCGGTGTGCCTGCCGGCTTTGCTGAGATTGCGCCGAACCCGGCCGCATATGATTATCGTAAGCCGATGTCTACCACCCCCTCGGTTACGGCAAAATCTGAATAAACACCGCCTAGGAGTAAGGACAACACATGAGTGCTTATTTCATTAAACACCCGGTTATTGCAACGGTTATCGCCGTGCTGACCACGATGCTGGGCGTGGTCTGCATGATGAATCTCCCCGTCGAGCAGTACCCGGAGATTACGCCCCGTACCATTAACCTGACGGCTGTATACCCCGGCGCAGATGCTCAGGCTGTGGCGGATTCCGTCGGTACGCCCATTGAGCGCCAGATGAATGGCGTGAATCACATGGACTACATGACCTCGGTTTCCTCCAACAATGGTGTGTATAACCTGCAGGTCGTGTTCGAGCCGGGCTCTGATACGGACCTGGACCAGGTGCTTACCAACATGCGCTACGGTCAGGCGCAGTCTCAGGTGCCTACCGAGGTGCTCAACTCCGGTATCACTATTCGCCAGCAGCCGGGCTTGCCGCTCATGCTGTATTCGCTCACCTCGCCGGATGGCTCCTATGACGTGGTGGATTTGTCCAACTACGCTCAGGTGAAGCTGCTGGACGAGATTAAGCGTGTGCCCGGTGTGGGTGAGGTAACGGTGTATGGCGCTGGACGCTATGCTATCCGTATATGGCTGAATACGGTGAAGATGTCCCACTTCGGCATCTCCCTCAATGAGGTACAGGGGGCTATTCGCCAGCAAAATGTGACGAACCCCGGTGGTAAGGTGGGTGCTGACCCCGTACCGGCAGGGCAGGAGACAACTGTCACTATTCGCACGGAAGGCCGTTTGTCTACCCCGGAGCAGTTCGAGGAAATCATTGTGCGTCAGCGTGGCAACGAGGTGGTATACCTGAAGGATATTGCCACTATTGAGCTGGGCTCGGCCGACTACTCGGTAACCGGTCGTCTGAACCGCCGCCCTGCTGCCAGTGTGGTGATTTTCCAGTCCCCGGGTTCCAATGCTATTGAAACGGTGGATCGCGTGAGTGCGCTGCTGGCCAAAAAGGCGCTGCCGCCCGGCATTGAAGGTACGGTATCGCTGGACACAACAACTTCTGTACGCTATTCCATTCAGGAGATTAAGCAGACCTTTATCGAGGCTATTGTGCTGGTGGCGCTGGTGGTGTTCCTGTTCCTGCAAAGCTGGCGTGCAACGGTGATTCCGCTGATTGCTGTGCCGGTGTCGCTTATTTCTACCTTCTGTGTGTTCCCGTTGCTGGGCTTTACGCTCAACACGATTTCGCTGCTGGGTATGGTGCTGGCCATTGGTCTGGTGGTGGACGACGCTATCGTGGTAGTTGAAGCCGTGCAGCACCACATCGAGAAGGGGCTCAACCCGCGCATGGCCTCCTTTGCAGCCATGCAGGAGGTAAGCGGACCGGTGGTTGCCATTGCGCTTGTGCTTGCGGCCGTATTCCTGCCTTCGCTCATGCTGGAGGGTATTACCGGCACGCTGTTTAAGCAGTTTGCTATCACCATTGCTATCTCGATGCTGATATCGGCGTTCAATGCGCTGACGCTTTCGCCCGCCCTTTGCGCACTGATGCTGAAGAGCAAGGAGGAGGAGAATACCGAGCCTCGCAACCCGCTGCGCCGCATCGTGTTCAAACTGAATCACGGCTTGGCCAAGCCGTTCTTCCGCCTTTTCAACAAGTCCTACGATGCGACGGCCGGTATTTACACCCGCATATGCGGTGGGCTGGCGCGTAAGCTGGTAATCTCCATGCCTATCCTGTTGTTGCTGTGGGCGGCTATTGCCCCGATGAGCAGCAAGGTGCCCGGTGCCTTCCTGCCGGATGAAGACCAGGGTTTCTTGCTGGCTGCTCTGGTGATGAAGCCGGAGAACTCCCTGCAACGCTCGCTGGTGGAGGCTAAGAAGTTTGAGGATGCCCTGGGTGGACCTGCGGATAATCCCGACCCTGCGATTAAGAACCTGACCTCCGTAGTGGGTATCAACATCCTCAACATGGTGCAGACCCCCGGTGCCGCCATTGCCTTCGTGCAGCTGAAGGACTGGAGCGAGCGCTCCGAAACAGCTGCGCAGGTACAGCAGCGTCTGACCACTCGTTGCGCTATGGCCGGTCTG
>JAFOZZ010000099.1 GCA_017390945.1 Akkermansia sp. | reverse complement strand
GTCACTTCCTGGCAGGTAAGTGGCGCGGTGCCTATATCGACCGTTTTCAAATCTGGTTCGGCTCCCCCATCTGGAGCAAGACAATCAATGGCGTGCGCTGGGGCATCGGCTGGCTGCCGCTGGGTGGCTTCGTTTCCCTGCCGCAGCTGGAGGACATGCAGAGCATTGAGGGCAAGGCCGACATACCGAAAAACCTCAAGCCGCTCAAGGCAATCGACAAAGTCATCATTGCCGCAGCCGGCCCGCTCTTTTCGCTGCTGCTCGCCTATGTCTTTGCCGTAATCGTGTGGGGTGTAGGCAAGCCCGCTATCGAGTCCGAAGGCACACGCATTGGCTTCCTTACCGAAAACTCAGCCGCTGCAGCGGCTGGGCTCCAGCCCGGTGATCGTATTCTGGCTATCGATGGCCAGGCCGTTACCAGCTGGACCGGCAACATGGAGGGCGTGCGCGAGCTCGTCGCACTGAGCGAGGGCGAGAAAATCCACTTCACCATCGCTCGCCCGCAGGCAGATGGCAGCGAGAAGACGCTCGAAATTGCCAGTGGGTACAAATTACCGGAAACAGCCTGGTGGCAGCGCAGTGCTATGCGTCAGGTAGGCATCCTGCCCACCAGCCCCACCATCGTGGGCGAGATTCTGCCCGGCTCCCCCGCCGAGCAGGCCGGCCTTGTCGCGGGGCAAACAATCACAGCCGTTAATGGAACCCCTGTCTACACGCCCTATGCAGTCAATCACGCGGCGGAGAAAGGCCAGCCCATTGAGCTCACCCTCACCAACGCTGATGGCAGCACCTGCACCACCACCCTCACCCCCACCATTCCTGCCAACTGGCAGGGCAAGGAGGGCGCCCGCCCCATCATGGGCTTTAACTGGAAATCCCGCCTCGCTGACGGCATTAAGTTCGAGCATCCCAGCCCCCACGCTCAGGTGGCTCAGAGCTTGAAGTGGATGAAGGACACCCTCGTGAAAGTATGCTCCCCCGGTAGCAGCATCGGCATGGAGCACCTGAGCGGACCGGTGGGCATCGGCTCCTACATGTACCAGATGTTCCAGGCAGGCGATGGCATTGGCTGGCGCCTTGTCCTGTGGTTTGCCGTCGTGCTCAATGTGAACCTCGCTGTGCTCAACATCCTGCCTCTGCCCGTGGTAGATGGCGGCCATGTCGTCCTGGGGCTTATTGAGATGATGCGCGGCAAGCCCCTCAACAGCAATATTCTGGACACTGTCACCATCGCATTCGTTCTGCTGCTTATGGGCATGTTTGCCTTCATCACCTTCAAGGACGTAGGCGACCACGTGGGAGGCGATGAGCCCGAGCCGCTGCCCGCCCCGGTCTTCACCACCAGCTGCAACTAACGCGTATGCGCCTCCTGAAGTGGATTCTCCTGGTCCCGGTCATCCTCCTGCTCGGGTTCATCGCAGCGGAGAAACTCAACATGAGCCAGCAGGCTCACACCCTCACCGGCATCGACCCGCAAGCGGCCGGTGCCACCTGCTCCCCTGATTGGGAGGCGCTCAATCCCTTTGGCTGCCGCTACCGCTTCCACCTGCCAGCAGAGGCATACAGCACCCTCTGCCGCCAACAGCTCACCGCAGGCAATGGCTGGGAAAAAGTAGCGCCCAATGCCGAGGTCTCATTCCCCGCCCTTACGGAGCTACGTACCGAGGGCGCCGAGGTCTACCTCAACACCCTGCTCCCCAACCGAGCACGCTGGGTAGTCTACCACCCGGACACCGAGTTCCTCTACCTCGGCTACTTTATGCACTGATTCGCCGCCTGCCAGCGGCAGCTTATAACAAGCATTGAACCAACAGCAGGTGCAGGTGCTCTCACCTGCACCATGATTTTACGCGCACTGCTCTACTATCTCTTCGCCCCTGTCACCAAGGCAAACGTCAACACATGCCCGGCAGAGGGTGTCGACCTGCGGCAATACCTGGGACGCTGGTACGAGCTGGCGCGATTCGAGACGCCCTTTGAAAAGGGGCTCGAAGAGGTATTCACTGAATACCGCATGCAATCGGACGGCAACATCAGCATCAGCAACTACGGCCGCAGCATGGCCGATGGCAAACGCCGCGAAGCACATGCCATAGGCAGCCCCGCCGACTCAGGACGCATGTGCGTTTCCTTCATCCCCTGGCTGCGCTTTCTGTGCACCTCTTACAACATTCTCGCCGTGGATGAGTTTTACCGCAACGCTCTGGTATCGAACAACACTGGCACCTGCCTGTGGTTCCTGAGCCGCTGCCCGCAAATCGTGCCGGACGACTTCGAGCGCTTGAAAAGCGAGGCACTGAGGCGTGGCTTCGACCTCAGTGCCCTGCACTATACGCAACACCGTTACAGGTGATAGCGTACCTGGTTATTTCTCAGCCTCGGCGAAACTGACGTTCACCTTCTTGCGCTTCCAGGCTTTAATGAAATCCTTCTGCAGCTGCTTGGCATTCTTGTGCGGCTTCACCAGGTGCTCCATGGCCTCCTCTTCGGAAGCACCATCCAGCATAGCCTGCATATAAGCCTTCAGAGCCTCCACGCCCTTCTTGCCATCCATGTGCACATAGAAGGTGATAATCATGGTGGCCAGCGTGTAGGTGTCCTTGCCCTGGCTCATGTAGCCATACATACGCTCCTGATTCATCGTCAGGAACTCCGTGAGCGGGAAGTCGAAATCCAGAGCGCCGTGATCGGCCTGAGTCTTGGCCTTGTTGAGAATCACACCGAAGCAGCGGGTGAAATCCAAATCCTCACCCACATAAGGCACATAGCCAATGTACTCAGCCCAGCCTTCATTGCACCAGATAGGCAGGTTATTGTACACAAAGTTCTGGTGAGTGAGCTCGTGCACCAGCGTATGCGTCTGAATGTCGTTGCTGGTCACCTGGCCATTGGTACCCAGCCCCAGCGAGGGGAACGGCACCATCACCTTGTCGGTTGCAAGTGTCTGTGCGTTAATGACAGTCTTCTCCTGGCCGGGCATGCGGCGAGCACCAAAGGTGAATACGCCGGAGGAATTGGCCGGACCGCCCTGCTGAACATACTGCTGCTTGGTCGGCCACAGCTCCACCTTGTACTTCTTGTTGGTGCGCTCCTCCTCCGTACGAGGCACGGGCACCACTTCACCCACGGCCTTGTTGGCCTCGTAAGCGCATTCGAACAAACGTCCCACGGTATCGCAGGCATTCACATCGAGCGCAACAGGCGTGAAGAAAATGTAGTTGTTCGTCTCATACACGAAGAAGTTGCCCTGCTTGGGGCTCTCCTGCAGCTTGGTATCCTCCGGCACAGGAATCTTATCCGGCCAGCCGCTGGGGGACTTGGCATGAACCTTCTTCACCCCCTGCTCGCGCAGTTCCTTTCTCTTCTGCTGGGCAGCCTTGCCCACATTGCGCTTCTTGCTCTTCTTCGGCTTAGCCTCACGCTGCTCAAGCATGGTGTGAACCAACGCCTCCTCTTGGGATGCAACTGCGGGCTGCTCAGCATAGCTCCATCCACAGGCGGCTATGACAAAGGGTAAAATGTGACAAATGAACTTCATAATCGGAACAAAGTTTAGTGTTCTATGCGACACAATCTGCCATATAACAGCCCCCAAAGCAAGCAAAAAAATTGTTCTCACAACACTTACTTGCTTTCTTTTTAACTTTTCGCCCCCCTAAAAATACTTTTTCTGTTGGCAAGTATAGAAGAGTATGCTATTATATCTTCACATGAGAAAAGCTGATTGCAAACGCACCACAGGAGAAACCGATATAACACTTGAGCTGAACCTGGACGGTACAGGCGCTGCCGCCATCCGTACAGGCCATGCGTTTTTTGACCACATGCTCAATCTGCTGGCGCGTCACAGCCTTATCGACTTGAACCTCACCACCGTTGGCGATCTGGAGGTAGATGCTCACCACACAATTGAGGACACCGGCATTGTGCTGGGCGACACCATTCTGCGAGCCCTCGGCGACAAGCGCGGCATCAAGCGCTACGGCTGCGCCTATGTGCCTATGGACGAAACACTCTGCCGCTGCGTTATCGACCTGTCGAACCGCCCCTACCTCGAATTCCGCGCTCCCGAAGGCGCTGCCGATGCGCCCAACATGCCGCTTTCCCTCACGGTGGAGTTCCTGCGCGCCATCGTCAACAACCTGCGCTGTAACCTGCACGTGGAAGTCTTCTACGGCATGGATGGCCACCACATAGCCGAGGCTGTCTTTAAGAGCCTGGCACATGCCCTGCGCCAGGCCATCGAGCTCGACCCGCGCACGGCGGGCTGCATCCCCTCCACCAAAGGCTGCATCTGATACCAATCCGCAATGAACTCTCTGGGCATCATCGATTACGGAGCAGGCAATCTCTCCAGCGTATGCAACTCCTTCAAAGCCGTAGGCGTAGAGGGTAAGTTGGTGCGTACGGAGGACGACCTGGCCGGCCTCACCCACCTGGTACTGCCGGGGGTAGGCGCATTCGGTGATTGCTCGCGTGCTCTCGCTGCCCAGGGGCTGGCCGAGCCCATCCGCCGCTGGACGCAGGAGGACAAGCCGTTCCTCGGCATCTGCATCGGCTACCAGATTCTCTTTGAAAGCAGCGAGGAAAGCCCCGGCGCTGCCGGTCTCGGCATCCTGAAAGGACACGTCCGCCGCTTTGCCAGCACAGAGCTCAAGATTCCCCACATGGGCTGGAACACCGTGCACCCCACCACCCCCGGCGATACCATCTGGGCAGGCCTGGGCGATGCCCCACACTTCTACTACGTGCACTCCTATTATCCGGAGCCGGAGGATTCCTCCATCATAGCCGCCACCAGCACCTACGGCTGCACCTACGCCGCCGCAGTACGCCGTGGCCGCCTGATTGCCACCCAGTTCCACCCGGAAAAAAGCCAGGTGACCGGCCTGCGTCTTCTTCAGAACTTCTTACAACTCTCTCTACCGTGAAAACCATCGATCGCTACATCTTACGACAGCTCATTGCTGTAACATTCCTCGGCGTGCTCTCTCTCACGCTGCTGATGCTGCTCGGCCAGCTCTTCAAGGAACTCCACACCCTGCTGGTGGAAAGCGGCGCGCCGCCCACCATCGTGTTCGACTTCATCGTACAGGTGATTCCGTTCTCCCTCACCTTCTCCGTACCGTGGGGCTTCCTGACGGCCGTGCTGCTGGTATATGGTCGACTGGCTGCCGACAACGAGCTCACCTCCATGCGTATGGCCGGCCTGAGCCTCTGGCGCCTCAGCGGGCCTGCCATTGGTATGGGCATCGCGCTCTCTTTCCTCTGCTACTTCATCAATATCGAGATTGCACCCAAGGGCAAGCGCGCCATGAGCGACATCATCCTGAACGCTGCTATGGACAACCCGCGCAACCTCCTCAAGGGCAGCAGCGGCGTTACCAAGCTCGATGGCGTACAGCTCTACATCGAAAACCGCGAGGGCGACGTGCTCCAGGGCGTGCACATCTACCCTGTGTCCGAAGAAGGTGCGCTCAAGAGTGGTATGAAAGGCATGGCCGCCATGCATGCCCAGTCCGCCACCATCGGCGAGTTCAACTTCGAGACCCGCATGCTCCACCTCGTCATGCACAATGCCACCATCGAGCATGCCGATGGCGATGCTGTGAACCTCCCCACCATTGGCGAGCTGCCCATGCAGATTCACATCCCGGTCAAATCCAAGCGCCGCCTCAAGCCCAATCGCTTCACCAACTCCGAAATCGCCGAGACTATCGACCACTGGGAAATCGTGCGCCAGGTCAACCTGAAGGGCATGAATGCCTTTGTCACCGCCTCGGAGAAAAATACAGAGTCTTTCCCCTGCGCCGCACGCCTGTGGAATGCCACCCGTAGCGATGCGCAGTACTATACCTCATCCATGAATTACAAGAACAACGAGCGAGAGTTCCGTACGGAGGGGCTCCAGCGCGCCTCCTTTGCCTGCGCCTGCTTCGTGTTCTCCCTCATCGGTGTGCCGCTCGCCATCACCGCCCGCCGCAAGGACACCTCCACCGGCTTTGCCATGGGCATTCTGGTTGCCGCCGTGTACTTCGTGGCACTCGTATTCTGTGAGCTCTCCCGTAAGTCCTCCGGCATCACGCCCTACATCGTGCTCTGGCTGCCGAATATCATTTGTGCCGCCTTCGCCATCTGGCAGCACGGTAAGGCCAAGTTCAGAGGCTAAACACCAGCCACCTCCCCCTTCCCTCATCGCGGCAGTACGCTCCTACGTACTGCCGCGATTCTCTTTGGCTCACAGCTCCGTCGGATTCAATGGGTCGAAAAGCTCATCCGCTTCCGACATCGTTCCGTGTCCCGTGTTTTCACAGCTCATCAGGCTCAGAGCCGCCAACAGACAAATGATTCGTACAGGTCTCATAGCTCCGGCATCATAGCATCCCCCCAAGCACACCTGCAATCTATATTGCCTAGCTATTAGAGTTAAGGACTAGTTACCTGCCTGCCGACAGGCTGGCGAGTTACAAAGGACTAGGTATTAACTCAGGCGGGCACGCGCCCGCAGGGGTGAGCAAAGCATAGCAAGTGCTCGGGCTCCGTCGCTCTTCAGCCCCACTTGCGAAGCCACACTCAACATAGTTCAAACATTAAACATCAAACATTAAACATTAAAAAAATCCCGCCCTTCGGCTTGTTTCAGCCTAGGGCGGGCGCGCGTTGCAGGGCTTGGTTACCCTACTCGAACTTATTGGTGAGCTTTACTTACGACCTGTCTGGGCGAATCAGCGAGAAGCCCGACGGCGGCGCTTGTCACTCCAAAGTCGCTTTAGCGACGACGGCGGCGAGCAGCAAGGCCAGCCAAAGCAAGCAGAGAAAGCGTAGCAGTAGTAGGTTCTGGAACAAGTGCCGCAGCGTTCAGATTGAATGCCGTGTTTTTATCTACGGCTGAATTAAACAAATATACATCAGAGATATAGTCTTCGTTAATATACAGATTATTCACGCTTCCCACTAGCGCACCAGTTTGAGTCCACTTAAAACCGGTATTCGTACCATAAAGTTCGGATTTTGTACCATCCGAAAAAGTCAATGTTACATACAAGGACGAAGAATCTTTGGCTGTGTGTGAAAATGTCAGAGCTAATCCCGTGAGCTTGTCGAACTTAGTATTCAAACTGTCCGCATTCCCGTTTGCAAAAGCATTTGTCGCAGGAGTGCTTCCACTCTCTGTCATTGGCTGACGATTTTCGCTATTACTCCCCCCCATTGTCAAATTCGACATAGCAGACGAATTGAAGGAATACGTACCAACAAAACCAGTATTATTCAAAGCCATAGCAAGCCCCATATCATAGTTATTATCTGCTATTACCAACATCGGACGTACAGCATCCGTGCCTGAGTTAACACCCAATATGGCTTTCATTGCGGCCACGTCAAAATTAAGAGTGTACGAAAAGCTGTCGCTAACATTAGTAATGTTGGTGATATCAGTCTTTGAAGTATAAAGAGCGCTCTCCAACGTCACCGGGGTTTCTGAAGCGACAGCCCCTCCTGCAAGAACCATCAGCGTTATAAGTGTTTTTTTCATGTTTGTAAGATTTGTTTTAAGAGTTTCGAGCTCTTCGTGCAGACATGATCGTTCCCTCGTACGCTGGGATGCTGAAAGACCTGCAACGAATCAGCTGTCAGCAATATACAGCATTGACGATGCTGATGCAAGCCAAAAAGTTGGAAAATATTAAAAATGTGTGAGTGGCATAATAACGCCGCACTCAGCTTACCCGCTATTAATGCAGCATGTAAATATATAACCACATTAATAATTAATAAGTTAGTGCAACTCCAGCATCGTCAATGCTGGAGCAATGCATACCCTCAAAGCATCAATCAAAACGCGTCGATGGACGCAAAAAGCACCACACCCCTGCACTTGGTGTGCAGGGGTGTGGTGAAAATAAGTTGTTGGGGTAAGCTTAGGGCTTCACGATGGAAGCCAGAACCACCGTGCCGTTGAAGGGGGAGGACACGTTGGCGGGCAGCTCGATCTGGCCGAGACGGAAGGACTCGCCCATCTTCACGGCGGTGATGTCGCCGGTGATGCAGCAGGGGATGTCCTTCACAGCGCACTTCACGGGCACCTCGTGCACGATCTGGTGTACAACACCACCCATGCCTACGCCTACGGGAGTACCGGTAAGCTTCACCTCAACCTTGGTCTTCACCACGGTGTCGGGGGTCACGGCCTCGAAGTCCATGTGGTTGGTGGTGTCGGTAAGGAAGTTGCGCTGCACGTCCTTAACCATAGCGAGGATGGTGGTGCCATCGAGGTCAAGGTTTACGAGGAAGCTGTCGGAGTCAACGCTGTTAAGCAGGGAGCGAACGTCGGAAACCTTCACCTGGATGTTGATGTTCTCCTGAACGGCGGGACCGTAAACCACGCCGGGCATGAAGCCCTGAGCGCGCAGAGCGTTGAGCTTGCCAGTACCGCGCACCTCGCGCTTGCTAACCTTAAGAGTCAGATTCGTCATTGTCGTAATGAATGTTTGAAATTGAGTTTTGTTTTGAGTTCTTCCGACGTCGGTGCGCTGTTGTGTGTCACCCGCCGGGATTGTCTCACCCCGCCACGAGGCAGAGGTGGGCGCACAGGATGCCACTAAATAACTGAAAAGTCAAGAGAAATTTAGCATTTTTCCTTGAAAATACACAGAAAACTGCTACATTTAGCGCTAAGAGATGAGAAAGAGTTCGGATGCAGCAATAACACCCTTGGAGCAGCAACTGCTGGTCTACATGCAAAAAGCGGATTATGAGCCGCAAGACGCCTCTGCCTTGGCGCGCGGGCTGGGTATCGACTCTCGCGAGCGGCCTGCACTGCGAGCCATCATAAAAGAGTGGGAGCAAGCAGGGCGCATCCTGCGCCTGCGGCAGGCACGCTACGCCCTGCGTGCGCCATCCGATGAGCCGTTGCAGGGACGCGTGCGCCGCATTAAGCCCGGCAAATACATCTTTGTCGCAGACAGCCAAGGGCAGGAACAACTGCGCAGAATCATGCAACCAGAGGGAGCAGCCGCGATAGAACTGCCCATCATGCCCCACCGCGAGGGCGGCGCTATGGATGGCGACTTAGTACGCGTCACCCTGCGCCGCGGCGCCTCAGCCAGCAGGCAGCACCGCCGCCGCACTCACCAGCGCCCCGATACCCGCGACCTGCAGCTGGAGGTGCGCGTGGACGAAATACTGGAGCGACGCCGTGGCACGTGGGTGGGCATCTACCGCCCCGGTGGCCGCTATGGTACCCTGCAAGGCGATGGGCGTACAGCGCCGGAGCAAGTAATGCTCACCACCCCGCCGCCCCCTGAGCTACTGGCCGGCATGGCCATCACAGTGGAGATAGAAAACTACCCGCGCGGTAAAATGCCAGCCACCGGCCGCATCGAGAGCGTGCTCGGTTGGCCGCATGATACCGGGGTGGAAGTCACCAGCATCATGCACCGCTACACGCTGCGCGATACATTTCCCCCGGCAGTGCTGACCGAAGCCGAAGCCTTGCCGCAGGAGATTCCTGCCGAAGAACTGGCACGCCGCGAGGACTGGCGCGAACGCTGCGTGCTGACAATCGACCCGGCATCCGCCCGCGACTACGATGACGCTATCAGCCTTACCCCCCTGCCCGGCGGCAAAACGGAACTAGCCGTACACATTGCGGATGTAAGCTACTATGTACGCCCCGGTAGCGCACTGGATGCCGAGGCCGCGCTGCGCGGCAACTCCACCTACCTGCCCGACCGCGTGCTCCCCATGCTGCCCCCGCGCCTGTGCGATGACCTCTGCTCCCTGCGTGCAGGCGAAGACCGCCTCACGAAGCTGTGCGTGATAACCTTCAATGACAAAGGCGAAGCCATCAAGACCCGCTTTGCGGATGCCGTGATATGCTCGCGCGCCCGCCTGAGCTACGAACAGGCGCTCGCCGTACTGGAGCAGCGCGAAAGCACCGGGCAGGAAGAGCTAGATGCCATGCTGCGGCTCGGCCACACACTGGCCTCGCAGCTGCGCACCCGCCGCATGCAGCAGGGCGCACTCAGCCTCGATATGCCGGAGGTACGCGTACTGCTCGATGCGCAGGGTACCCCGGTGGGGGTGGAATGCGAGCACAGCGATATAGCCCACCAGATGATTGAGGAGTTCATGCTGGCAGCCAATGAAGCCGTGGCTCGCGCGCTCAAGGCTGCACTCGTACCCACCATCTACCGCGTACACGAGGAACCGGACCCCGCCAAGCTCCAGAGCTTCGCCCTGACGGCCAAGAGCTACGGTATACGCGCCGGCAGTCTCAACTCCCGCACCGAACTCACCCGAGTCATGGAGCAGATAAAAGGCCATGTCGATGAGCAACTGCTCACAGTCGCCCTGCTGAAAGCCATGATGCGAGCCCGCTATGCCACGCACGCGCTGGGACACTTCGGACTGGCAAAGGGCGATTACTGCCACTTCACCAGCCCCATCCGCCGCTATGCCGACCTCATTGTGCACCGCGGCTTTGCCAAACTGGCCGAGGGTAAGCACGCCCGCACGCACCTGCCCGCACCGGGGCGATTGGCGGAAATCGCCGAGCATATCTCCGAGACCGAGCGCAACTCCGCCGCGGCCGAAAACGAGGCGCACCAGTCCATGCTCGCCCAATTCCTCGCTGCTGAGTGCGAGAGCGATTCGCCCCGCCCCTGGCTCGCCATCATTACAGATGCCTACCCCCAGGGGCTCTGCGTGGAAATCCCTCAGCTGCAAATGAAGGGGTTCATCTCCGGCGATATGCTGTCGGATTATCTCGACTCGCGCTGGTACTTCGAGCGACACCTCCGCAGCTGGCGCTCCTTGGATGGGCGTCAGCTCTCCCCCGGCCACACACTCCAAGTCATCCCGGACAACGTGGACTTGGCATCACGATTCGTCGATTTTGTGCCATTCCCAGCCACGGCCGAGTTGCTCAAAAACACGGCGGAAAACTAGAAGCCGAACAGCTCGCAGAAATGATAAAGCGTTACAAACAATAAAAACCGCACGTTGAAACAATTCCCCGGAGAGGTTCCGCGGGCTTCCGTCTTCGCCCACCTAAATCCGCATTTACAGTTTTCAGAGATTCCCGAAATGGGTACCTCTAAAAACTCATATTTTAATTGGCGGGCAAAGCCCGCGGAATTTATGAGCCCGCGGAGCGGGCGGTAGAAAGTAGGCAGGCGGTGGAGCTGCGCAGCAGCGGAACCCCTGCTATGTAATGAATGAAAACAGAACCCCATCAGGGGTGGCAGCCTGTCACGGCGTATCGTAGAGAAGCCGGAAAGCCTTAGCTGCAACATATAGCCACCCTCTCTGCCACCCGCTCGCTGAGCTCGGGGTTCTGATATTTTTGTGTTCCTACCCCGGGTTTCGCCGCTGCGCGGCTCCACCCGGGGCTAAGAATCTTTCGCCCTTTCGGGCTCTAAAGTTCCGCGGGCTTCGCCCGCCTAAATCCGCATTTACTGTTTT
>JAFOZZ010000098.1 GCA_017390945.1 Akkermansia sp. | reverse complement strand
GTTCTTGATGCGGACCAGCTCGTCCATCAGGACTTCGTCGATCTGCAGACGGCCGGCGGTATCGATGATCAGCACGTCGCGGCCCAGGTAACGGGCACGCTCGACGGCTTCCTGAGCGCCTGGCCCGCCACGGCGTAGCGCTCACCCCCGATGGCCCCATCCATATTAAGAACAAGCGCTGGGAGAACGACTCACGCCCGCTCGACCCGGAGGGGCATCCGCACGTCACCCGCTTCTCCCGCGCGGCCATCCGTCACTTCTTCCGTGCCGGTGAGATGCTGGCTCTGCGCCTGCTCTCCTTCCAGAACCTCCACTTTTACCTGCGGCTCATGGCGCAAGCGAGAAGCGCCATTGCAGCCGGTCAATTCGCTGCTTTCAAGAGCAGCTTCATCTCGCGATACCAAGCAAACGACATACCATGAGTTACATCAACGTATTAGCACAGGCAGCTCCCGCTGCACAGCCCGCCGAAGCCGCAGCCGTTACCACCCAGCCCGCCGGCGCCCCGGCCGGTGCCTCCACGCAGGCCGGTCAGGAGCAGCCCAGCATGCTCAGCAGCTTCCTGCCCCTTATCCTGCTGTTCGTCATCATTTATTTCATCGCCATTCGTCCGCAGCAGAAGAAGGCTAAGGAGGACAAGGCTCGTCAGGACGCCCTCAAGATTGGTGACGAGGTGGTGACCATCGGCGGTATCCACGGCATCGTACGCGACGTACAGGAGACCACCGTACTCATCGAGGCTTCCCCCAGCGTGAGCCTGAAGATGGAGAAGGTAGCCATCGCTCGCGTTAAGAGCAAGTAAAGAAGATTTACAAAGTACAATTGACAATTTACAATTTGAGAGCCAGGTGCCTTTGGCGCAGGCGTTAAGCAGAGCACAAGCATTGCTACCGCCTTTCGGCATCAGCCGACCTGCTCAAAAATTGTAAATTGTACATTCTTTCATGTTTTACACCTTAGGAGAGCTTGCGGAGCTGGGTGCGGATGTGCGCCTGGGAGTTATCGGCAACCCGATAGCCCACAGCAAATCACCGCAAATGCAGCAGGCTGCGCTGAATGATGCCGGGCAGCCCTACCGCTACGTGCGCTTGCTGGCCGATACTGCTGAGGGCGGCTTTGAGGCCATGCTGGCAGCGCTGGCAGCCCGCGGTTTCCTGGGAGTGAACGTCACCGTCCCCTTCAAAAAGAAGGCCTTTGCCGCAGCCGTGCAGGCAGATGCCCTCTCCACCCTCTGCGGAGCCGCCAACACATTGATGCGCAAGGAGGATGGCTGGCACTGCCACAATACGGATGGCCCCGGCTTTGAGCGCGCCATACAGGAGCTGAGCGGACGCCCGCTGGCCGATATGCGCGTGGTACTGCTGGGCGCCTGCGGCGGCGCGGGCTCGGCACTGGCGGCCCAGTGCGCCCTGAGCCACTGCCGCGCCCTCACCCTGGTGAACCGTCCGCGCCCCGAGCTGGAGCAGATGGCCGCCACCCTGGCACCGCACTACGGTGCTCCCATACCCTACTGCCACTTTGGCACAACAGAACTCCGTACCGCAGTCGCGCAGGCGGATTTGATTATCAACGCCACCAGCCTGGGGCTCAAAGAGGGAGATACCCTGCCCCTGCCTGCCGAATGGCTGAACCCCGGGCAGATTGTCTACGACATCGTCACCCACCACACCCCCTTACAGCAAGCAGCTGCCGAGCGCGGGTGCATGGCAGCGGATGGCCTGGGCATGCTGCTCTGGCAAGGCGCAATTGCCTTTGAACACTGGTTTGGCCAGCTCCCCTCAGTCGAGAGCATGCGCACGGCACTTATCGGCGCGGAGTCATCCAGATAAGCACCACCACAGCCGGCAGGAAAAACGTCAGCACCAGGCACAGCAGAGACAACGGCTCAGCCCACCACTCGACCTCTGTAAAATAGGTAGCAGCTACGCCCAGATTCACAAACTGAATCAGCATTCCCAGCGCACCGCATAGCCCCATCAGCGTAGCCAGCAACTTACCCAACACCGGCCAGGCAAAAAGCTGCTCACGCTTACGATGCAGCGCCCGCAGCGCCAGCAGCGCCAGCGTGCTCCACAACAACAGCGAGCCAGCCATGAGATACGCGCCATCCATCAACAACATAAACACCTGAGACCCAATCGCAACAAACACAATACACCACAGCACCACACTCAGTGCCGAGGGGGTCTGCTCTACGCGACTGGGCTCAGTATTCTGCTCCATAACTGTTACGATACCACATTTCTCACTGGCGTTCAATGTTTTTTTGCTGAATTATCAGAATCGTGGGCAAGGCACAGCGGAATCACCACCTCCACCGGCGCGCCCATCCAGGCATCTCCCTGACGCCTGAGCACCAGGCACCGCCCACAGATTAGGCGATAATACGCACTTTAGGCTTGCTTCGCACGCGCGAGTAGGGTAGAATGCTCACTCCGACTCATGGATTTTGACCCCGACAGATTTAACATACCGGACGAACCGGTGAGAACCTGGCCCACCCGCGCGCTCGGGGCGGGCATTGTCGTGGCTTGTCTACTACTCATTCTCAGTCTGTTAAGCTACAATATCGGCGAGATGGGATGGTCGGCACTGAATCCTGATGGACACGAAGCAGCCTCCGCAGTCCCCTGCACCAACATGCTGGGCGTGATTGGCCTTTACCTCGCGGGTGTACTCTACTCCCTGCTGGGAGCAGCAGCTGTGTACACCATGGTACTGCTGATGACGATGGGGCTGTGCATGATTTTCTGCCCCCTCCATGAGCGCAAGGGGCAATGGATTGCCCTCATTGTCATGCTTATCTGCTCCTGCGCCTTCCTGGCCATGCAGGATTTCGTGTGGGTGGACTGGGCTCGCACCACCTGCCTGAAAGGCCCGGGCGGCCTGCTGGGGTACCTGGATGGCACCTGTGTAGCAGAGCCCCTGCTCACCACCCGCTGGGCGCTGGTGCTGATGGTACTGGTGCATGGAACCGCCCTCATCTTCTTTGCTCGCGAAACACCTGCCAGCGTAGCCCGCGTGGTGTGGTCCGATGCCACCCAACTGTGGAACTGGGTGCAGGATAAGTACTACCAGCACAAGCAAGCCCGCGCCGCCAGAATAGCCGCACAGGAGAAAGATTGGAAGAACGTCCCGCCCATGGTCGACGAGCCCGATTTACCCATCGAGCCGCAGCCTGCCCCCCGCAACAATCCCCCGGCAGAACCCGGCTACATGCCTGCA
This sequence comes from Akkermansia sp., assembly GCA_017390945.1. Taxonomy (GTDB): domain Bacteria; phylum Verrucomicrobiota; class Verrucomicrobiia; order Verrucomicrobiales; family Akkermansiaceae; genus Akkermansia. The sequence goes on along the minus strand of JAFOZZ010000098.1, from coordinate 27,651 downwards.
CCGGCTCCCCAGCCGCAGGTAGCACCGGCACCGCAGCCGCACACTGCCCCCCAGGCACAGCTGCCGCCGCGAGTTCGCCCCACCATCCGTACAGCCCCGCAACCGCTGCGCCCGCACGAACCGGAGCCCCAGCGTGCAACCATGCGTGGCACCTATACCCCCGATCCGCTCGACCCGACCGACCGCGAGGAGGAAGAGCGCGTACCCAGCTTCACCCCCACCCCGGCACCGGTTCGCCATGCAGCACCGGCCCCGGCACCGCGCCAGGCTAAGCACGTGAGCACAGGCGACAACCTGCTCGACCTCATGCCCGAGGTGGAGGACGAAATCATGCGTCGCAACGCTCCTGCCATGGAGCAGAACATGACACCGCAGCCCTCCCAGCGCGGCCAGCGCTCGCGCATGCCCCTGAGCGCTGCCGCCCAAGCCGCCATCAACCGCTTCCATGGCATTGGAGCAGAGGACGAGGAGGACGACGATGCGGATGAACTCCCCGAACCGCAAAAGCCCACCCGCGCCCGCGTAACAGATGATATAGAGGACGACATCGACACCCCGCCTGCCACACGCACCATCCAGCCGCTGCGCCCCGCTACACCCCAGCAGCGCCCTGTTGCCCCGGTACGCACTCCGGCCCCGGCGGGCATCTCCGAGAGCCCCAGGCTCGGCAAAGCCACCAGGCGCGAGCTCCCCGCAGACACCCGCGAAATGCTGGATGACTACCCGCTGCCCCCCTACGACATGCTGCACTACCAGCCGCCGGCAGAGGAGGACACCGCCGCCGCCCGCGAGGAAATGTACAGCACGCAGCAGAACATTATCGAGACGCTTGCCTCCTTCCGCATTAACGTGGAAGCCGGCGACATCACCCGAGGTCCGTCCATCACCCGCTACGAGTTCTACCCGCCCAAGGGTCTCAAGCTGAAGAGCATCACCAACCTGGCAGATAACCTCCGACTGGCCACGCAGAGCAAGTCCATCAACATCCTTGCCCCCATTCCCGGCAAGAACACCGTGGGTATCGAGCTGGAGAACGACATCAAGTCCCCCGTCTACCTGCGTGAGCTTCTTCAGAGCGAAGCTTTCCATTCCCCGAAACTGCGAATCCCCGTAGCCCTGGGTAAGGACGTATACGGCTCTCCTGTCATTGGCGACCTGGCCGCCATGCCCCACACCCTTGTGGCCGGTACCACCGGCTCCGGTAAATCCGTGTGCGTGAACAGCATGATTCTGTCCATGCTTTACAAGTTCCGCCCGGATGAACTGCGACTCATCCTCGTGGACCCCAAGGTGGTGGAAATGCAGCCCTACAAGAAACTGCCCCACCTTGCCTGCCCCGTTGTCACAAACGCCGCACGCGTGATTGGCGCCCTGCGCTGGGCTGTGAATGAGATGGAGCACCGCTACAAGCTCTTCAGCCGAATCGGCGTGCGCAACTTCGAGGACTTCAACAACCGCCCGGAGGATTTCGAGCCCGAGGTAGAGGAGGAGGAAACGCACCCGCAGTACAACTCCTTGCCGGCCGGCTATGATGCAGCCGATGCCATCGTGCGCGACATCGAGGACTCCCAGGGCTCGGAATACCTGCCCGAGGAGGAGGAACAGGGCGAGTTCGATTTCGAGGCTGATGAGCCCATCCCGGCCAAGCTGCCATACATCGTCATCATTATTGATGAGTTGGCGACCTCATGATGCAGGTGAAGGAGGACCTGGAAAACTACATTGCCCGCCTCACGCAGAAGGCACGTGCCGCCGGCATTCACCTGGTAGCCGCCACGCAGACCCCGCGTGCCAACGTCATTACCGGTATCATCAAGGCCAACATCCCGAGCCGCCTCGCCTTCAAGGTAGCCAGTCCGCTGGATAGCCGCGTGATTCTCGACACCAACGGCGCCGAAAACCTGCTGGGCAAGGGTGACTTCCTTTTCCTGCCCCCCGGCGGTGTTACCAAGATGACCCGCGCTCAGGGTGCCTTTGTGAGCGACCCCGAGATTGCCACCATCGTCAAGTTCTGCGCCGCCCACGCCAAGCAGAACTTCGTACAGGGCGTGACCGCAGAAATGAACAATGCCGAAGGCGGCTGTGGCGATGCCGGCGGCGATGGCGGTGGCCGACTGGGCGGCAATGGTATGAACGACGAGGACGCCGAGCTTTACACCCGCTGCGTCAACCTTGTTATCACCGAGCGCAAGGCCAGCACCTCCATGCTGCAACGCCGCTTCTCCATCGGCTATGGCCGCGCCGCCAAGATGATGGATATGATGGAAGCCCGCGGCGTCATTGGCCCGGCCTCCGGCAACACCGCGCGCCCCCGCGAGGTGCTCATGGAGGCACCCTGAGCCCCTTTCAACCGCGATTCGCAATCAGCGGGCTCGCCAGCCGGTTATATCCGCACTACGCCCGGGTCATATCAACCGCAACCAGCGGTCGCTGCCTTCTTGTTCCCCTGCCCTACCCGATAGGGCGATATGACCAGCAGTCAGACAGATATCGCCCGAGCAACGCAAGAGTTTACCCCCACCGACAGACGAATATCACACCCCGCCGCATGCGGGCAATTTTTCCTTGTCCGGTATAGACTGTCCGGAAAGCACGCTTGCAGAAACGAGGAAAAAAATCACGATTCGTGCCGAAAACGTGGTAAAACAGACTAAAGTTCGTGCCCAAAACGTGGCGAAATAGGCCAAAGTTCGTGCCCAAAACGTGGTAAAAACGACAAAAGTTCGTGCCCAAAACGTGAAATTGCTTGCTTTTACGATTAAAAATCAGTAACATAGAGTCAAGGAGAGCAAAATGAACAGAAGAGGGGAAAAATCACTATTGAGCTGGAAGGATTCCAACCGCAGAAAGCCACTCTTATTATTGGGAGCACGCCAAGTGGGAAAAACGTGGCTCATGAATGAATTTGGCCGCAAATATTTCGAAAAGGTTCTCTATATACGTTTTGATCAGAACGAACAAATGCGGCAGTTATTCGAGCGAAGCAGCCACGATATGAAAGAATTGCTGCTGTTACTGCAAGCTGCTGCACGTTTCAAAATAACACCGGGAAATACGCTGATTATTCTGGATGAAATTCAGGAATGCCCTGCCGCCTTAACCTCATTGAAATATTTTTGTGAGGATTTGCCGGAGTATCATGTGATGGCAGCCGGTTCTTTACTCGGGGTACACCAACACCGTGGCACCGGGTTCCCGGTGGGTAAAGTTAATACACTCCACCTGTACCCCATGAGCTTCCCGGAGTTTTTGGACGCGCTGGGATATGGATATGATGTGGAGATTATTGAGTCCGGAAATTGGCAAAACATTAAATTGTTTGCAGAGCGTTATACGCATCTCCTGAAATTATACTATTATATAGGAGGCATGCCGGAAGTGGTAAGCACCTACATAGAAACGCAGGATTTCGCAGAGGTACGCCGCGTACAAAATGAAATTTTGTCCAACTACGCCAACGACTTCAGCAAACATGTGCCTGCCTCTTTGGCTGCCAAACTTTCTTTATTATGGGATTCTGTGCCGGAGCAGTTGGCAAAAGAAAATCGCAAGTTCATTTTTGCAGAAGTACAGAAGAATATGCGTGCCCGAGATTTGGAAGATGCCATGGATTGGTTGATTCGCGCCGGGCTGGTATACCGAACACCGCGCATCAATGAAGCAGCAATTCCCATCAGCGCGTACAGAGATGGTGCATTTAAGCTCTACGTTTCCGATGTAGGGCTGCTGGGCGCAAAGGTTGGGCTAGACATCAGCGTGCTGGTTGAAAAGGCATCCGTATTTCGAGAGTTCAAGGGCGCTTTGACGGAGCAATATGTTCAGCAACAAATGCGTGCCGAGTGCGCTCTGGAGCCTCATTATTGGCAATCAGACACCGCCCGCGCAGAAATTGATTTTGTGATTCAGCAAGGAATGCATGTGGTTCCGGTCGAGGTCAAAGCGGAAACCAATACCCGAGCCAAGAGCTTAATGAGCTACTGCCGGAAGTATCAACCTCATGTAGCAGTGCGCTGTTCTATGAACGATTATCATAAACAGGAAATTGCACACTCCGAAAAATCATCGACACTGCTTATCGATATTCCGCTCTACGCTGTTTCACAAATGGCAAAAGAATGCCAATCCGCCCTCCGGTTAGACGATATCCCCATGCCAGCTCTTCTACCGCCCATCGAAAAAATATAGGTATCGCCTGAAGCCCCCTGCCCTGTGAGGGCGGAGGAAGGCGGGAGCGGGAAGAGAGGGCGAGGCTAGGATTAGACGCTTCTAACTCCATAAAAAAGAAGTAAATAATAAGGAGAGCCTACACTTTAGGCTTGAAATTCGGGAGAAAAAGGTGTTTAATACCTAGGCACCAATGTGGCCTGAGGTGGCCATAAATCTCGAGATTATGAACACGACCAAATTTTTACAAGTGCCTGATGCTGTAAGCGCTGCATCGGATTATCTAAAGAATGACGCCGACGACCACGGCGAGCTGATGACGCTGAATATGGGCCCGTCGCACCCGGCTACGCACGGCGTATTGCGCCTGAAGCTGGTGATTGACGGTGAGGTGATTGTGTCCTGCGATCCTGTGATTGGCTACCTGCACCGCGGCATGGAAAAGATAGCGGAGAACTGCCACTACAACCAGTATGTGGCCTACACTGACCGTTTTGACTACCTTGCCCCGATGAGCAACAACATTGCCTACGCCTGCGCAGTAGAAAAGCTGCTGGGCTGGGAGCTGCCCGAGCGAGGCCAGGCTATCCGCGTGCTGTGCAGTGAGCTGTCCCGCATTTCCTCCTGCTTCCTGGGCACGGGCGTGTACGCAATGGATACCGGCGCCATGACCGCCTTCCTGTACGCCTACGAAGAGAAAGAAAAGGTGCATAACATCTACGAGCAGATTTGCGGTGCGCGCTTCACCTCCAGCTACACCCGCATTGGCGGCATGACCCGCGACCTGCCCAAGGGTATCGAGAAGACCATCCTCGAGTTCTGCGACAGCGCCATGCGCACCGTAGACGAGATGGAGAAGCTGCTGCTTCACAACAAGATTTTCATTGACCGCCTGGTAGGCGTAGGCGTCATCAGCCGCGAGATGGCACTCAACTGCGGCATGACTGGTAACAACCTGCGCGCCAGCGGCGTGCAGCGCGACCTGCGCAAGACGAATCCTTACATTGGCTACGACAAGTATGAGTTCGACGTACCCGTAGCTTACGAGGGCGACTGCTACGCCCGCTTCCAGGTACGTATGGAGGAAATCCGCCAGTCCGTACGCATCATCCGCCAGGTACTGGCCACCATGCCGGGCGGCCCCATCTGCGTGCAGCTCGACAAGGGCATCCTGCCCAACAAGAAGGACGCCATGCAGGGCATCGAGGAGCTTATCCGCCAGTTCATGGTAAGCACCGAGTGTGTGAACGCCCCCGCCGGTCAGGTATACTTCGCTGCAGAGAACCCGAAGGGCGAGCTGGGCTTCTTCCTCGACTCCAAGGGCGGCGGCATTGCTAACCGCCTGAAGATGCGCAGCCCCTCCTACTGCACCCTTTCCATCCTGCCCGAACTGCTGCCGGGCCACCTTGTGAGTGACGTTGGCGCCATCCTGGGCTCCTTCGACTTCGTGCAGGGCGAATGCGACCGCTAAACCTTTAAACCAGAGCAAAACAAAACCATGTCCGAGACAACGAACGCGATTGACGCCATTGCGGCCCCCGTTTCCTCCCCCGGCGAGAAGTTCTTCCCCAAGTTCGAGGTAACCCCCGAGCTTGTGGCCAAGGCTCAGGAGCTGGTAGCCCTCTACCCCGAGGGTAAAGAGCAGTCTGCCGTACTGCCCATCATCCACCACGTGCAGGAAGAGTTCGGCTATGTATGCCCTGAGGCGATGCCCTGGATTGCCGAGATGTGCAAGTGCACCGCCATCCACGTGGCCGGCATCGTTACCTTCTACCCCGGCATTCACCGCAAATGCCCGGGCAAGTTCCATTTCCGCGTATGCCGCACCATCGCCTGCGCCCTTTCCGGCGGCGAGGAGCTGCTGCCCTACATTTGCAGCAAGATGGGTGTAGACCCGGCTGAGATGACCGACGAGGAGCCCATGGTGGTGAGCCCGGACGGCCTGTGGAGCCTGGAAGCCGTGGAGTGCCTGGCCAACTGCGGCTTCGGCCCCAACGTCATGGTGAACGACACCCTGCACTCCCAGGTAACGCGCGGCAAGATTGACGAAATCATGGCTGCCTGCAAGAAGGAGCTGGCCGCTGAGCGCAAGGAAGCCGCTGCCGCCAAGAAGGAGGCTGCCGCTGCCCGCCGCGAAGCCCGCGCCGCAGCTGCCGCCGATGTAACTGAGCCCGAGGCTGAGGAGGCCCCCGCAGAGGCTCCCGCCACCAAGAAAGCAGCTGCTAAGAAGCCCGCTGCCAAAAAGACGGCCACCAAGAAGAAGTAACCCCTTTTAGCGAATCATGAGCGAAATCACTTACAAACCCGGCAAGGAACCGCACCCGCGGGAGACTCGCCGCATCTTCAAGAACATTGATCGCGAGGGGTACGACCCGTCCATCAAGTGCTTCATGAAGGATGGCGGCTACCAGACCCTCAAGAAGTGCATCAAGATGGAACCCGCCGACATCACCAATGAGGTGAAGAAGAGCGGCCTGCGCGGTCGCGGCGGCGCAGGTTTCCCCACCGGCGTAAAGTGGACATTCATCCCCAAGGGCAACACCAAGCCCGTATACCTCGTATGTAACTGCGACGAATCCGAGCCCGGTACCTTCAAGGACCGCTTCATCGTGCACCAGGATCCGCACCAGCTCATCGAAGGTATGATTATCGCCTGCTATGCTGTGCAGGCACACTATGCAGTTATCTACATGCGTGAGGAGTTCCCGGAGGGTGCTCGCATCATGCAGAAGGCACTGCAGGAGGCCGAGGAGAAAAACTTCCTGGGCAAGAACATCCTGGGCAGTGGCTTCGACCTGAAGATTGTGCTGCACCGTGGTGCCGGCGCTTACATCTGCGGTGAGGAAACCGGCCTCATCAACTCCATTGAAGGTGTACGCCCCTACCCCCGTATTAAGCCGCCCTTCTTCCCGGCCGCCATCGGTCTGTATGGCTGCCCCACCATCGTAAACAACGTGGAGTCCCTGTGCCAGGTACGCCAGGTCATGATGATGGGTGGCGAGGCCTACGCTGCTGAGGGCGCTCAGCGCAGCCCCGGCACACGAATCATCGGTGTATCCGGTGACGTGAAGCGCCCCGGCGTATACGAGATTATTTCCGGCTCCATCACCTATGGTGAGCTGCTGTACGACATCTGCGGCGGTCCCCGCATCGGCCGCAAGTTCAAGGCCATCATTCCCGGCGGTGCTTCCGCTAAGGTAATGCGCTGCGATGAAATCCTGAAGGACCGCAACCCCGATGGCACCGTGCGCGAGATGACCATCTTCGACGTACCGATGGATCTGGACAGCATTGCCAAGTTCGGCTCCATGAGCGGCTCCGGCGGTGTTATCGTGATGGACGACACCCGCAGCATGCCCAAGGTGCTCAACAACCTCAACCGCTTCTTTGCCTGGGAGTCCTGCGGCCAGTGTTCCCCCTGCCGCGAAGGCAACCCGTGGATGTACAAGCTCTCCACCCGCATTTGCGAGGGTAAGGGCTCTCCTGAGGATGTCGACCTGCTCAAGTCCGTAGCAGACAACATCTGCGGCCGCACGGTATGTGCTTTCGGCGAGGCTTGCTCCTGGCCCACACAGGCATTCACCACCAAGTTCCGTGAGGAGTTCCTGGCGCTTACCAAGCCCATCAACGCCCTCAAGCCGCACTCTGCAGAGGCCGCCGAGGCCCGCAAGTTCCTGACCCGTGAAGACTAATCTTTTGTAACAAGAATGAGCAATAATCCTACAATACTGCCGAAGGATGCCGCCGCTGCCGAGGGCAAGGTGAACGTCCAGATTAACGGTAAGTGGTACCGCTTCCCCAAGGGAACCCGCATTGCAGATGCCTGTAACTCCGTGGGCGCACACGTACCCTGCTTCTGCTACCACCCCAAGCTTTCCATTGCCGGCTCCTGCCGTATGTGCCTGGTGGAGCAAGGCATGCCCCCCCGCCTGGCTCCCGGTGCTACCCCCACTTATGATGAGGCTGGCTACCAGCCCATTCAGTGGATGCCCCGCGCCGTCATCGCCTGCGCCAACACCGTGGCCGAGAACATGGGTATTCGTACCGAAGGTAAGCTGACCAGTGAGGCTCGCCGTGGTGTGCTGGAGTTCCTGCTCACCAATCACCCGCTCGACTGCCCCATCTGCGACCAGGCTGGCGAGTGTAAGCTGCAGGAGTATACCTCCGACTACGGTAGCGGCACCCACCGCTTCACGGAGGACAAGACCAAGAAGGGTAAGAACATTTCCATCGGGCCGCGCGTCAACCTCGACCAGGAGCGCTGCGTGCTTTGCCGCCGCTGCGTGCGCTTCATGAAGGAAATCGCCGGTCAGGACGTACTGGGCGTGGTTGGGCGTGGTACCCACAACGCCATCGCCTGTTACCCCGGCACTCAGCTGGACAGCAATTACTCCATGAACGTGGTGGACATCTGCCCCGTGGGCGCTATGACCAGCAAGGACTTCCGCTTCAAGATGCGCGTGTGGTTCCTGAAGAGCACCCCGACCATCGACGTGAACTGCGGTACCGGTACCAACATCAACATCTGGACCCGCGAGAATCAGGTATACCGCATCACTCCCCGTCAGAATGACGAGGTGAACAGCTGCTGGATGCCTGATAGCCACCGCCTGAATTACAAGTACATCAATGCCCCGGAGCGTATCCTCACCCCCATGGTGAAGACCGACCACGGTGCCCCGCAGCGTCCCAGCACCTGGGATGCCACCCTCAATATGGTGGTAGAGCAGCTGCACTCCTGCGCACCGACCGAGACGGCTATCATCTGCTCCGCCCGCATGACGAACGAAGAGCTCTACATGGTACGCGCCCTGGCTCGCCAGCTCGGCGTCACCAAGCTCGAAATCGTTCCCCGCAAGGGCGAGAACGACGGCCTGCTTGTAAGCGATGACCGCAACCCGAACACCAACGGTGCCAAGCTCATCCTTGGTAAGAACGGCAGCGGCCTGGCCGCCATCCGCCGCGGTATCAAGAACAACAGTGTACGCTTCCTCATTGCCCTGGGTGAAGACGTGACCGAAGAGGCCGGCATCGAAGCCGAGGACCTCGAGGCACTCGACTACATCCTGGCCATGAGCCACAGCGAGAACGCCACCACCAAGGCTGCCGACGTAGTACTGCCCAGCGTCACCTTCGCTGAGAAGTACGGCACCATGATTAACGTGGCAGGCCGCATTCAGCGCCTGAACAAGGCTATCGAGCCGCAGGGCGAAGCACGCCCCGACTGGGACATCCTGCGCCAGCTCACCGAGCTGCTGGGCTGCGACTGCCCGCGCGTGATTGCCTGCCCCAGCCCCATGATTATTCTGGAAGAAATGGCCCAGGAGTTCGAGCCCATGAAGGGTCTTACCTGGGGTAACATCGGCAACGGCGGTATCGTCATCATGGACACCGGCGTCACCATCCCGCTCATCGAGCGCGAGAAAGCCAAGAAGTAACTTAAACCTGCACACAATAACACCTCATGTCCTTATTCGATACCATCTGGAACTGGTGCGTGGACCTGCTGAGCAACGAAATCTGGTTCTACCTGATTACGACCGTTGTTAAGCTGGTGCTCATGTTTGCCGTTATCCTGGCTTTCGTGGTGCTCTCCGTATGGATTGAGCGCCGCGTGGCCGGCTGGATTCAGGATCGCCCCGGCCCCAACCGCGCCGGTATTCCGCTGCAGCTCTTCCGCCAATTCGGCAGCAAGGAAAAGCAGCCGCTCAAGGAATGGCTGCACTTCTTCGGTATTCCCGAGACCTGCTGGATTGCCAAGCTCTGCACTTGGCTGCGCCTCGACCGCGAAATCCCCACCTTCGGCCTCATGCAGCCCTGCCTGGACGGCGGTAAGCTCTTCCTCAAGCAGGAACTTACCCCCAGCTATGTGCGCAAGGTATACTTCACCATCGCCCCCATGCTGGTGCTTGGCCCGCCCATGGTAGCCACCGCCGTTATTCCCTTTGCCTCCAGCGTGAGCACCGATTTCGGTGTCATCAACATGGTGGTAGCCAACATCGGCATCGGCCCGCTGTGGATTTTCGCTATCTCCGGTCTCTCCGTTTACGGTCTGACCCTGGCCGGTTGGTCCTCCAACTCCAAGTATCCCTTCCTGGGTGGTCTGCGCGCCACGGCTCAGCTCATCTCCTACGAGGTAGCCATGGGTCTTTCCATCATCCCGCTGCTCATGATGTTCAGCACGCTCAACATGCAGGACATCGTACAGTACCAGGCCGACAACGGCTGGACGCTGCTGCCCCTTTGGGGTGAAGGCCTTAGCTGGCAGCGCTGGGCTATGATGCTGCCGCTCGGTCTGAGCTTCCTCATCTTCGTGACCTGCGTCTTTGCCGAGGCCAACCGTACGCCCTTCGATATGGCTGAGTGTGAGACCGACCTTGTGGGCGGCTACCACTCCGAGTACTCCTCGATGAAGTTCGCCTCCTTCTTCATGGGCGAATACGCCGCCATGGTCATTGGCTCCGCCCTGGTGGTCACCCTGTTCCTGGGTGGCTGGTCCATCGGCTTCGGGGCAGACGCCGCTCTGCACTCCGTATGCAGCTGGCTGGCCGTGTTCTGCCAGTTCATCATGTTCCTCATTAAGCTCGTGGCCTTCATCGTATTCTTCGTATGGGTACGCTGGACCCTGCCCCGCTTCCGCTGGGACCAGGTGATGAAGCTGGGCTGGCTGGTATTCCTGGAGCTCGCCGTTGCCAACATCTTCCTGACGGCTGCTGTTCTGTACTTCGTTAAATAACACCTGAGAATTTCACGCTATGTCATATACACCTGTAAAGCGACCCAAGTTCTCCATCCTCGACAAGATTTATGTAGTTGAGCTGGTGAAAGGTCTCGCCATCACGATGAAGCACATGGTACTTTCTCTGCTTGGCAAGAGCCGCAGCAAGAAAGAATTTAACGGCAAGGGTGTGGGCGCATGTATGCCCTTCCCCGAGCAGCGCTGGGATGACCAGCTGCCCTCCTACTACCGCGGCGCCCCCACACTGGTGCGCGGTGAGGACGGTCGTGAACGCTGCGTGAGCTGCCAGCTCTGCGAGTTCATCTGCCCGGCACGTGCCATCAAGATTACCCCCGGAGCCGTCAGCCCCGAGGCCGCCTGCCAGAAGCAGGAGAAAGCCCCGGCTGAGTTCGAAATCGATATGCTGCGCTGCATCTACTGCGGTATGTGCCAGGAGGTCTGCCCCGAGCAGGCAATCTTCCTCTCCAAGGAGTACCTCATCACTGTCACCGACCGTAAGCAGGCCGTGCGCAACAAGGCAACCCTCTATAAGCTCGGCGGCACCCGCAAGGGCCTCGTCAATAAGTGGAATCAGTATAAATAAATTACGATTATGGATTTCGCCATTTCATCAATTATCTTCTACGCATTCGCGGCCATGGCGCTCATCTGCGCCTGCTGCGTGATATTTGCGAGCAACCCGGTGACCTCCGCCATGAGCATGGCTCTGTGCTTTGCCGCCACGGCAGGCATTCTGTTCGGCCTGGGTGCTCAGTTCCTCGGCATTGTACAGATTATCGTCTATGCCGGTGCTATCCTGGTGCTGTTCCTCTTCGTCGTGATGATGCTCGACATCAAAACGGAGGAAGAAGACAACAGCTTCTCCGTATTCAGCAGCCTGCTGCGTATGGCTCCCGGCGTACTGGTAGCCGGCGTATTCGGCGCCCTGGTATTCCTGGCTGCCATTAAGCTGCCCGGTGCCACGGACTGGAACAACCCGCTCTGCCAGGCATGGAACTCCATGAGCGAGCTGTGCGTAGGCAAGCAGGAAGCTGCTCCTCAGACCGAGGTGAGCGATTTCGGCGGTGCCCTACCCGCCCTCAATCCCGCTGCTGCCGCTAAGGTACTGAATCCCGCCATCAGCGAGGAAGAAGCTGCTGCTGCCACCAGCATGCCCGACACTAAACTGCTGGGTCAGAAGCTGTTCTCGCAGTACAATATTGCATTCGTCATTCTCAGCTTTGCGCTGCTTGCCGGTACGGTAGGTGCCGTAGCACTGAGCCGCAAAATCCGCAAAGACTAACCCCGGTACATCACCATGGATATTCCTTTAGCTCATTACCTCATTCTGTCCGGTCTGATGTTCTCCATCGGCCTGGCCGGCGTTCTGATTCGCAAGAACATCATCGTGGTTTTCATGTGCCTGGAGATGATGCTCAGCGCAGCCAACATCTCGCTGGTAGCCTTCTCTCGCGCCAATGGCGTGAACGGCGTGCCCGTGTATGATGCGCAGGTTCTTGCCCTGTTTGTCGTAGCCATTGCCGCAGCGGAAGTTGCTATCGGCCTGGCTCTCATAGTTGCCATGTTCCGCGCCCGCCGCACGGTGTCGAGCGCTGCACTCAACACACTTAAGGAAGACTAACCCCACAGCACTTCGATTATGATTCAGAATACACCCTGGCTTTTCCTGCTGTTGCCGCTGGTCGTTGCAGCCATTAACTGGCTGTGCTTCAAGAAGTGCGCCTGCATGGCCGCCACGCTTTCCATCCTGTCTGCGCTGGCCACCTTCGGCATGTGCGTAGCTTACCTGATGGGCTGGCAGACCGGCACCCCGGACACCTACACATGGATGCCCGCTCTTACGGAGGGCATGCCCTCCCTCTCTGTGGGGCTGCTGATGGATCCGCTCGCCATGCGCATGATGCTCGTGGTAACGGGCATCGGCCTGCTGGTACACATCTTCTCGCTCGGCTACATGAAGGGCGACACCTCCAATCATGCCCGCTACTTCACCGGCCTGAGCATCTTCATGTTCAGCATGACCGCCATCGTGCTGGCCGACAACCTGGCCATGACCTTCATCGGCTGGGAAATGGTAGGCTTCTCCTCCTACCTGCTCATCGGCCACTGGTTCGAGAAGGCCAGCGCTGCTGATGCCGCCAAGAAGGCCTTCATCACCAACCGTGTGGGCGACTTCGGTTTCCTGATTGGTATCCTGCTCACGCTGACCGTGTTCGGCACCATCTCCTTCGGCGAGATGGGGGGCAAGGCCGCCGCCATTGCTCCGGCAGTGCTCACGGCTACCATCATCTGCCTCTTCTGCGGTGCTGTTGGTAAGTCTGCTCAGTTCCCGCTGCACGTATGGCTGCCCGATGCCATGGAAGGCCCCACACCGGTGTCTGCCCTCATCCACGCCGCCACCATGGTTGCCGCAGGTGTTTACATGCTGGTGCGCCTGCAGGTGAGCATGGGCGAAGCCGCTTTCACCGACACCGCCTGCACCGTTATCGCAACGGTAGGTGCCATCACCGCCGTGCTGGCTGCCCTCATGGCTGTACAGCAGGACGACATTAAGCGCGTGCTGGCTTACTCCACCCTTTCCCAGCTGGGCTACATGGTCATGGCTGTTGGTCTGATGGCTGGCGAGGCTGCCATGTTCCACCTCTACACACACGCCTGGTTCAAGGCTCTGCTCTTCCTCGGTGCCGGTGCTATCATTGCCCGCTGCCACCACGAGCAGGACATCTGGAAGATGGGCGGTCTGACCAAGCGCATGCCCCTCACGGTTATCTGCTTCCTCATGGGTACCTGCGCTCTTATCGCCATTCCCGGCTTCTCCGGCTTCTTCTCCAAGGAGGCCATCCTCGATGCCGCACTGGCCAAGAACCCGACCTTCTTCTGGGTTGGCGCCGGCGTGGCTGCTCTGACCACCTTCTACATGGCTCGTCTGTGCCTGGTGGCCTTCTGCGGTGAGGCTCGCGCCCACGGTGCCGCTGAGGCTAAGGAGGCTGGCCCCACCATGCTGCTGCCGCTGCTTCTGCTGGCTGTCATGGCCATCATCTCCGGCTACGGTTTTGTGGCTGATGCACTGGTTCCCTTCGAGGGCTTCCACGCCCACGGCTTCGCCCTGGGGCTGCCCTTCTACGTAAGCATGGGCTCTCTGGTACTTGGTCTGCTGCTGGCCTACCTCGTGTATGGTCTTGGCAAGCGCAAGCAGGATCCGCTTGCCGGCAATGCCCTGAGCACGGCCCTGCGCAAGCGCCTCTACATCGACGAGTTCTACGATAAGGGTCTCATCGCCCTCATCCAGGGCAATGCTGCCCGCGTGGTAGAGTTCATCGACAACGCCGGTATCCGCGGCATCCTCACTCTGGGTGGCGCCTGGCTCATCGGCAAGATCGGCAAACTGCTCACCTGGTTCCAGGGCGGTGTCCTGCGTCGCTACGCTGTTGTAGCAGCTCTGGGCGCCCTGCTCTTCCTCCTTCTCATTGCCTCCGCAACATTCACCCACTAAATCGACACTACTATCATGCTTATCTGGCTTATTATCGTACCTGTGATAGCAGCCGCCCTGATTGGGCTGCTGAAGGCGCCGGGCCGTGCCACGGCTCTGGTGAGCGCCACATTCACGCTGATTATGGGTGTATGGGCCTTCATCAGCGCCACCTACTGCGGCGCTGAGGCCTGCTTCAACCAGTGGTCCTGCATCGGCGACCGCGTGCTGTGGTTCTCCGTACAGGGGCCGCTGTCTCCCATCATGCTGCTGCTTTCCGTCATCGTGACGTTTGCCGCCATCCTGGGTCTGAAGGCTCCGGACAAGAACGCCGAGCGCAGCTGGGCCGTATCTTCCCTGCTGCTCTCCACCGGCGCTATCGGTGCTTTCATCTCTGACAACATCATCTCCTTCTACGCCTTCCACGAGCTGGCTCTTATCCCCACCTTCGTGATGATTGGCTACTACGGCCGCGGCAATCGCCAGACCGTAGCCTGGACTGCCACCGTATACCTGGGCGTTGCGTCCATGGTACTGCTGGCCGGCCTACTGATGCTGTGCAATGAGATGCGCTCCTTCACCTTCTCCGGCATGCGTGCCGCTATCGAACAGGGTATTGTACCGACCTCAGGTCTGATTCCCGGTCTTCTGCTGGCTGGCTTCGGCACGCTGGTATCGCTGTTCCCCTTCCATGCCTGGGCTGCCCCGGCTTATGCCAGCGCCCCGACTCCCATCGCCATGCTGCACGCCGGTGTGCTGAAGAAGTTCGGTCTGTACGGTCTGTTCATGCTGGCCTACGTGATGGGGCCTGTGTGCAAGGATTTCTTCGGCTGCTGGAACAACCTGCTGCTCCTTCTGCTGCTGGGTAACGTACTGTGGGTAGGCTATGTGACCGTAGCCCAGACCCGCCTGGACGACATGCTCGGTAACTCCTCTGTGATGCACATGGGTTACATCTTCCTGGCATTTGCCGCCTATGTGGCGGCTGCCGGTGCCAACGAGCTTGCGCTGAAGGGTGCTGCCATGCTGATGCTGGCACATGGTCTTACCATTGCCCTGCTCTTCCTGCTCACGGGCCAGATTGAGAGCCAGACCCGCACGCTGGAGCTGGACTCCATGGGCGGTCTGGGTCGCAAGCTGCCCTGCCTTGGCTTCCTCTTCGGCCTGGCCGGTATGGCCAGCATAGGCCTGCCCCTGCTTGCCAACTTTGCCGGTGAGTTCACGGTATTCGTATCCTGCTTCACGGGTTGGCAGCCCGGTGCTGCCGCCGCTACTCCCGGCTGCGATGTACTGAGCTGCATGTACAACAGCTGCGCAGATGCACTGAGCTCCATCTGGCTCATCGGGCCGGTCTTCGGCTGGATTTTTGACGGCATCACCTGCACGCTCAACACCATCGCCGGTTGGTTCGGCGGCCTGGGCGCCGTACAGCTGGCCACGGTGTTCGCCCTGTGGGGTCTGGTCATCAGCGCCATCTACATGCTGCGTGCATTCCGCCGCGTGTTCGAGGGCAACGTAGGCCTCGCTTCCGAGCGTGCTACGGGGCTGACCTGCGCCGACAAGGCTTCGGCTGCATTCCTGGCCTTCTTCATCGTGCTCTTCGGTGTAGCTCCCTTCATCATCTTCTGAACCTCATCCCCAATCACTGAAATACCATGACTAACGAATACGTTTCAGCCCTTTATACCTGGGGACAGTTTACACCGGAGTTCGCTCTGGTGGCTCTGGCCGCCCTCATCCTGATGGCAGACTGCTTTGTCCCCCAGATTTCCAAGCGCGTGTACCCCATCGTAGCAGCTGCGGGTGCCTTCATCGCCGCTTTCTTCATGGGGCAGACCAGCCCCTTCGGCATGATTGCCTGCGTCACGACGGCTCTGGTACTCCTGCTTGCCTATGATTACCGCAAGGTAACCTGCGCCTCCGTGGGTGGTGCAGGCGTAGAGGAAGGCACAACGGAGCTTTACTCCCTGCTGCTCGTAGCCTGCGCCGGTGTATGTGCACTGGCAGAGGCTCGCGATATCATCATGCTCTTCGTCAGCCTGGAGGTGGTCACCCTTTCCTCCTATGTAATGGCTGGCTACTTCCGCCGCAATCAGGGCTCCATCGAGGCCGGTGTCAAGTACCTGGTACTGGGTGCTCTGAGCACGGGTCTGATGGTTTTCGGCGCGGCCTGGTACTATGGCACGACCGGTTCCTTCATGCTGAGCGCTGAGCTGGTGCACAGCCTCTTTACCTGCCCGATGGTAGAGCTGCAGACAGGCTTCTTCCTGGCTGTAGGTCTGCTGCTGCTGGGTGCCTTCTTTAAGGCTGGTGCCGCTCCGATGCAGATCTGGATTCCGGACGTATACCAGGGTTCTCCCACTCCGGTGAGCGCTTTCCTGGCTGTTGCTTCCAAGGCTGCGGGCTTCGCTGTACTGGCCGCCATTCTGGTACCCTTCAGCCGCCTGTATTCCATCCACCCGGAGAAGGTTGGCATCATTGTTACCTCCCTCGCGGTTGTGGCGGCTGTCACCTTGCTGGTAGGTAACCTGGGTGCCATTTGCCAGAACAACGCCAAGCGTCTGCTCGGTTATTCATCCATCGGCCAGGCCGGTTTCATCCTGGTATTCTTCACGAATATCGGCACCCCCGGCATGATGGAGTACGTGGTAGGCTACCTCGTAGCTTATATGCTGGCTACCACCGCCGCTTTCTACGCTATCGCTATGGTGCGTACGCAGCGTGGCAGCGAGGAGATTTCTGCCTTCCGCGGCCTGGGCAAGACCAATCCCCGCACGGCTTTCCTCATCACGGTTGCCTTCGCCTCCCTGGCTGGTGTACCGCTTACCTACGGCTTCCTGGCTAAGTTCTACTCCTTCGCCTCGCTCGTAGAAGCCACACACTACCAGAGCGGCCTTATCTGGCTGCTGCCCTTCATGATTGTGGGTGCTGCCGTTGGCTTCTACTACTACTTCAAGGTACTGCGCGAGATGTACTGGGAGAAACCGCAGGACGGCGACAAGCCCCTGAATGTTCCGGTTATCACGGCTGCTGTACTGACGGGTTGCGCCATTGCCATCATCTGGCTGGGCACCGAGCCGCTCATCTTCGTGGCTCAGTAAGCCGCATTCCATCTCAGTCCCGGCTCTTGCAGAAAGAGCCGGGGCTTTTCATTTCCCCCTATGCCATACTACTCATGAACGATAACACGCCCACGATAAAGCGCCGCCGTTTTCTGAAATACCTGCTCGGCGGCACCGCCGGCCTGCTTGCAAGCGGCTGGGGTATAGACCGCCTGCTGGCGCATGGCCTCTGCCGCCCGGGTGAATGGCATGGCCCCGTGACAGATCACTTTGACGGCACTCAATTCTTCAACCCCACGGTGAGTCTGGATTACAGCACCTCCGCCGCCATGCGCTGGCTGACGGAACGCACTGAAAAAGGGCATTACCCTACAGTGGAACAGAATCAGCACCAGCCTCAGCTCGCCCCTACAGTGAGTGGCAATCATTGGGAGATTACCATGGTGAACCATTCCACCATGCTCATACGCTGCGCCGGGCTGAATATCCTGACCGACCCGGTATGGAGCGACCACACCAGCCCCCTCCCTATCGGCCCGGAGCGCAAGCGCCCCGCAGGCATCCCATGGGAGCAGCTGCCCAAAATCGACGTGTGCCTGATTTCGCACGACCACTACGACCACTTCGATGCTCCGACACTCAAGCGGCTCTACCTCCGCGACAATCCGCTTTTCATCGTGCCACTGGGGCTGCGCAGTCTGTTGGCCTATCACGTGGAGGCCGAACCTCGCAGCGAAGAAAAAGACTGGTGGGAGCACGTAGACGTCAGCCCGGAGCTGCGTGTGGTGCTTACCCCTGCCCTGCACTGGAGCAAGCGCTACCGCGATGCAGCAAGCGCCAACCGCTCGCTGTGGTGTGGGTTCTCATTGCTGGTGAAAAATGGGCCGCACATCTACTTTGCGGGCGACACGGCACGCTGCGACTGGTTCCGCGAGATTCGCCAGCGCCTCGGCGCCCCGACTGTCGCGCTGCTGCCCATCGGCATGTACAAGCCGGCGTGGATTCGCAAGAATCACACCAACCCGGCAGATGCCGTAGAGGCATTCCAGCAGCTGGAAGCACAGCAGGCCATTGCCTGCCACTTCGGCACATGGCAGCTTGCCAATGAAGGGTACGACGAGACGCTCAACGACCTGGCGACAGCCCTGGCTCAGGCCAATATACCGGCGGAGCGTTTCATCGCCCCGGAGAATGGGCAGACACTCCGGGGCTGATTATCGCTTCAAGAAGTATCGCACCATCAGGAAGTTCATCGGCACCACAATGACGTAGACCGGCAGCGGCAGCAGCGACTCCGGTTGCCCCAGCACAGGCAGCCACGCCACCAACCAGGGAAACAGGTATGCCACCACAGATGCCAGCAATGCGCCCAGACCACACGCCCGAAATACATTGAGAAGCAGCAGGTGCATACCGGCATTCACCGCATGGCTGAAGGCAAAACCTACGCCTTTCTTCACGCTGCCCTCGGTACGGAAGGTCCATTTGAGCGAGACCAGGTAATTAAACACAAAGCTGATGATGTAACCTGCGGCATAGGTGAGCGTGAGCGCCAGCGGCATCTGCTCGCTGACACCAAACACAGCATTGAGCGCCAGATACACCCCGAGGTGTACTAGCGTGGCACCTACGCCTACGACAAAGAAGCGAGCAAACTCGCCGCCGGTTTCCTGTAGTGCAGCCTTCATTATCTTACAGTCCCATTTTTCCGGGGTTCAGAATACCCTGCGGGTCAATGGCATTCTTAATGGTACGATGCAGGGCGAACGCCTCCGCCCCAATGGCCTGCGGGAACCAAGGCGTCTTGGCAATGCCAATGCCATGCTCACCGGTTATACTGCCGCCATGCTCCATGACCCACGCAAAAAGTCGGTTCACCAGGGCATCCGCAGGCTCGCGGATATCGCGTCCGGCGTCATCTTTCAGCACCATGATATTGGTGTGGATGTTGCCATCACCCGAGTGGCCGAAACACGCCACAGGGATGCCGGTCTCCTGCTCCATGGCGGCGCAGAACTCCACGAGAGCCACCAGCTGCGAGCGGGGTATCACAACGTCCTCATTCAACTTGGTAAGCCCCGTAGCCTTCAGGCTATACGAAAACTCACGGCGCAGCTGCCAGATGGCCTCCACCTCGGACTCCGTGCGGGCAGTAACCACCTCTGTTGCCCCCGTAGCGCGCAGAATCTCGGCGATAGCCTGCAACTCCGTTGCGACGGCATCGGCCTGGCCGTCAATCTCAATGATAATGTGCCCCTGAGCATCCTCCGGCAGGACGCCGGGTCCCAGGTGATTGCGTGCGGCGCGCAGGGTAAAGGCATCCGTAATCTCGATAGCCGCCGGCAGGTGCCCGCCCTGGAGCACGTTCTGCACAGCTGCTGCGGCCAGAGCAAAGCGCGGGAAGCCTGCATGCAATGCCGCCCGGGCAGGCGGAGCGGGAATAATACGCAGCGTTGCCTGAGTGATGATACCCAGCATGCCTTCGCTGCCACAGAAGAGACCGACAAGGTCAAAGCCCTGCTTATTCTTATGCGTGCGCCCACCACAGCGCAGGATGCTACCATCCGGCAGCACAACCTCCAGCCCCAGCACATAGGCACGAGTGACGCCATACTTCAGACACCGAGGGCCGCCGGCATTCGTGGCGATATTGCCGCCAATGCTCGACTCCTTGCGAGAGGCGGGATCCGGCGGGTAAAACCACCCCAGCTCGGCACACGCCGCCTGCAAGTCGGCTGTGAGCACACCGGCCTCCACCACGGCAACACCATCAGCAGGGTTCACCTCCACGATGCGCTGCATTTGCGCCACAGAAATCACGAGCCCGCCCTTTACCGGCACACAGCCCCCTACATAGCCCACCCCTGCCCCGCGAGGCGTGACGGGTATGCCATGGACGGCAGCAAACTTCATGGCAGCGGCTACCTGCGCGGTCTCGGTGGCCAGCACTACGGCCTCCGGCATGGCAGAGGCGTGCCATTTATCGCCGGCATGTGCAGCCAGCACCTCAGGCGCAGTACTCACGCACGCCCCCAGTTCAGCTTTCAGCTCATCTACCCAGCTTGTCATGGTCAACAGTCGTGTTCTTTACTCCTTATCGGTACCCCAGCGGCGGTGCAGCCAGCGCTCGGCAGGCGAGAAGAGAATCTTGTCCGCCAGCAACCCCACAAGGATGATGATGAACATGATACCAATCACCTGGTACATGCGCTGTAATTCGCGGCCATAGTGCAAATACTGGCCAATACCAAAGCCAGATACCACGGCCACATAGATTTCGGCGGCCATGAGGGAACGCCAGGCAAACGCCCAGCCCTGCTTCATGCCGCTGACCACGAAGGGAGCGGATGCCGGCAAGGTGACATAAACGAGAGTATGCAGCGGCCCGGAGCCCATGGTACGAGCAGCACGAGCATAGATGGGAGGCACGCTCTTCATGCCATTCTGGGTGGAGAGCAACACACTCCACAAGGTACCCATGATGACCACAAACAGCAGAGCAGCCTCCGTCTGCCCAAACCAAATGCAAGCCAGGGGCACCCAGCAAACACTCGGTAATGCCTGAAGCCCCAGAGCCAATACCCCCAGCGTGTCGCTTGCCCAGCGGAAACGTGCGGCCACCATGCCCAGAGGAACGCCCAGCACCAGGCCAATCACATAACCAATGAACAGGCGGCGCAGTGTAATGAGCATGGAAAGGGGTATCTTACCATTCACGGAATTATCCCACAGGTATTGCCACACGGTGGATGGCGGCGGCAGGACATAGGGCGACCACAGCGGCTCCTGCGGGCCAATGCCCAGCCAAAGCAGATCGCCCGTCAGGGCTGCCCATATGCCAATGAGCAACGTGAAGAATATAACGGTATTCAGAACGCGTTTCATGTCAGCAGAAAGTAATGGGGATTAATCGGATTCGGCGGCATTCTGGTACCCCTTCAGCGAGGAGGTAATCTGCTGGGAGAGGTCTGCCAGGTCATGATTATTGATATTGCGCGGGCGGGGCAAGTCGACGGAGAACTCCTCGCGAACGCGACCGGGATGAGGCGAGAAAAGAACGACGCGGCTACCGAGGCAGACCGCCTCGCGCACGTTGTGGGTCACAAATACAATCGTCTTCTTGCGCTTGGCCCAGATGTCCTGAATATCGCCGTAGAGTTGCTCACGGGTCATGGCATCCAACGCCGAGAAAGGTTCGTCCATGAGCAGAATCTTGGGGTTCGGCGCCAGCGAACGAGCCAGAGCCACACGCTGGCGCATACCACCGGAAAGCTCGTGAATACTGGAGTGAGCGAACTTATCCATCTTCACCAGGAAAAGGTAGTACTTAGCCACTTCGAGGCGTTCCTTATTGTTCAGATTCGGCTTCTGTTTCAAGCCGAACATCACGTTACCAATCACATCCAGCCAGGGAAAGAGGGCGTGCTCCTGGAACATCATCATGCGGTCGCGCCCCGGTCCGGTAATGGGTACGCCATCTATGAGTGCCAGGCCGCTATCCGGCTTTTCCAGACCAGCAATGATATTGAGCAAGGTCGATTTACCACAGCCGCTCGGACCGACGAAACAGACAAATTCCCCTTCATTG
Source organism: Akkermansia sp. (assembly GCA_017390945.1). Classification (GTDB taxonomy): domain Bacteria; phylum Verrucomicrobiota; class Verrucomicrobiia; order Verrucomicrobiales; family Akkermansiaceae; genus Akkermansia. The sequence goes on along the minus strand of JAFOZZ010000098.1, from coordinate 5,626 downwards.
ATGGTGAGAGACACGTCATCGAGTGCACGCACAACACCCGATTTCGTTTTGAAATCCTTGCACACATGCTCCACACTCAGCTTAGCGGTGGGGTACTCATGTATCTCCTGTTCTAATTTCTTCATAAAATCTTACTGCTGTTCAGGCTGATAAATCATCGGCTCAAGAGGCGGCACGCGGTCCAGCAAGCCACAGCCCTGAGCATCCGCCACAAATTGCTTTAAGCCCGGCAAATCAATCTGGGTGGTCAGCGTCAGGCGCTTCCACGCAGAGCGCACCAGCTCCGGGTCGAAGGGAGCCTGGGTAAGCTCCGTAAGCTCCGCCACCACATGCGCCTGAGCTTCTTCCGGATGGTCGATAATCCACTGTGTCAGGTCAGCGTGCGCCTGTATGATAGCAGCGGCTTCCTTGGGATGGCGCTTCAACCACCCTACGCGGCCAGCCAATACGGTGGTAACAACATGCGGCTCCTGCACCAACGCGCGGGCACCAGCCATTTTCTCCAGGCTCGACACCCAGGGCTCCACGGTCCAGCATGCGGCGACATCGCCCTGCTTCAGTAGCTGAAGCTGCATCGCATTGGGTGTGGGGCTGACGCGGCAATCCCCTGCACCTTCGAGCGAGCAACTCAGGCCATTCTTCGTAAGCCAGGCACGGCAAGAGACATCCTGCGTGTTGCCCAGCTGAGGCGTGGCAATGCTGCGACCCTTAAAATCGGCGGCGGTGGCAATACCGGAATCCGGCAGTACCATCAAGGCAGCGCCGCCATTGACGGCACCGGCCAGCAAGCGAACTTCTCGACCGGCGGATACAGCATAGGCATTCAGCGCCGGGCTGGGGCCTACGTAGGTAAGGTCCACCGTGCGCCCAAAGATGGCCTCCATCGCCGTAGGGCCAGCATTGTACGTGTACCACTCCACAGTATAGCCGGGCAGATAGCGCTCAAACCAACCTTGGCCATTGCGGGTCATGTTGCGAGCCACAAGCGCCTGCACGTGCGTCACATTCGGAAAGCCCCCCATGCGTATCACCGTGCTATTCTCGTCCTCGCGGCTGCAACCGCAGAACATCAGCAATACACAGGCTACCGCCAACAGGCATGTGAGGCATCTCTTCATGACCCTATATCCTACCAAAGCACAAGCGTGCCGTCAAGCAGCAATGGCGACACCACGGCAGATTCTCCCCCTAACCTAAAAAGCGCGTTATAACAGCTAACTTCATTAATCGATGGCACACCAACACCCCCAAACGGCACAAAACACATAAAACATTGGTAATACAACAAAATACAAAGAATACATACAGCAATACAAAAATGCAGAAGGCGGAAAAAGATTTGCGTTAGCTGTATATCATACAACTTTTATCGATTTTGTGCATTTTCGCGCTTGACAGCGCGATAAAGAAGCCATAAAATGCGCCAGACAATTCGATTTCCTTATCAGTTCTGGAAAGTTAGTTCTTAGCAACTAATCAGAATTGTCAACAAATACGAGTTCACTCAATCACATGGCCATGAACACGCGCCACATAACCAGATTCACGTATAAGTTCACGAACTTTCAGGGTTGGCGAGTCGCCATTACCCGGCAGGGAGTAGCGCTTGCCCGCTACTTTTCGGACAAGCAGTATGGAGACCCGGATATTGCACTGGCAGAAGCCACGCAATTCCGCGACCAAATACTTGCAGAATTAGCTCTTGAGCCGGCACGCACTCAGGAGATACTGATGAAGTACCGAGCCCAACCGTGTAAGCTGGTATACCCCACCGGCCTGAAACCGGCCAGCACGACAAATACAGCCGATAACAACGCCGCAGCATGCAGCATGCGCAGCAATAAAGTGATGCTGGGCATATTGCGTGGCGTGTGTCAGCGCTTGCAGCTCGACACCGCCAGCGTGCTGAAGCTCTCGCTGTATTTATTCACCATGCAATACGGCATTCCTGAAAGCCTAGCAGGCGACCATAAGGCTAACCAGGAAATGCATGCCAAGGCAATCGCCACCGAGGATGAGCGCTGCCTCATGCTGCAACGCATGATTGATGAGCTCGAAAGCCGCGCACAGGCCGCAGGGCTGCCCAGCTTCCAGGAGTTTGCCACCGGGCGCCCCAAGGAGCTGATGGCCACAACGGCAGTCGACGTGCCGGAAGAGCCCATACAGGTAGACCAGCCTCCACCGGTAGCAGAGCCGCCGCCCCCGCTCCCCCACGCCGCCGAACCGACCGCACGCCCTCGCCAGGCCTCACCTAGGGCAGCAGCCACGGCCGCACACACTCTCACCTCTCACCATTTTGGTCATCTGACCGCTCATCCTCATCTATCGAGAGACAATTATTTGCACGAGTCTCTCACCACCGCTGATATGCCCACCTTTGCTCGCAAGCACCGAGGGCGACCTGCCACGCGGGACATTAATCCTGCACACGATATTTTGTAACAGCAGGCAGCAACACTAACGCTTCCACTCGATAAGTCTAGGTAAGCTGTGCCCTCATATCCGGCGCTATCCTTACCAGCCCAAAGACTGCATCAAGCCTAGTAAATCCCCCGCCCCTCCGCGGACAGGGCACCGCTATGCCTGCAAGGCAGTCGTCTACCCGCCGCGCACACCATATCCTGCATGGGTATGGTGTGCGCTGGTAGCGCATATTCCAGCGCGCACAAAAGGCGCTGCGGACAAACAATTCGCTTGACGACGGGCGGCTGATGCTATAGACTGCCAGTAGTTTCAGGCTATGAAGGGCATTGTGTTAGCAGGAGGTTCCGGCACGCGGTTGTACCCTATTACCAGGGCAATCAGCAAGCAGCTCATCCCTATTTTTGACAAGCCCATGATATATTACCCGCTGTCTGTCCTCATGCTGGCAGATATAAGGGAGATTCTGGTTATATCAACCCCGCAGGATTTACCGGCATTCCGGCGTTTGTTGGGTGATGGCAGCGATTTTGGGTTGAAACTGAGCTACGCTGAACAAAGAACCCCGGCGGGTATAGCAGAGGCGTTCATTATCGGGCGAGAGTTTATCGGAGAAGATGACGTTTGTTTGATTCTGGGAGACCATCTATTGTACGGCAATGGCCTTACAAAACTACTGAAGGAGGCCGTTTTAACAGTAGAAAACACGAGAAAAGCAGCCATATTCGCTTACCCGGTTGCGACCCCGGAACAATACGGGGTCGTAGAGCTGTCGGCCGATGGTAAATGCCTTTCATTGGAGGAAAAACCGGCAACGCCGAAGTCCAACTACGCGGTCATAGGGCTTTATTTTTACCCCAACGATGTTTTACAACTAGCGCCCCAAGTTAGCCCATCCCCCCGCGGAGAACTAGAGATTACGGCAGTAAATGAGATGTACATGCAGATGGACCGTTTGCAAGCGCATGTTATGGGACATGGCTACGCTTGGCTGGATACAGGCACGCACGACGCCATTAGCGAAGCATCCACTTTTGTTGAAGTGATAGAGAAACGACAAGGCTTCAAAATTGCCTGTCTGGAAGCAATCGCTTTCCGTAAAGGGTGGATAGGCTCAGAGCGCCTGGAACAAATTGCGGCCACGATGATGAACACGCAGTACGGTCGCCACCTCTACGAACTTGCACAACAACACAAAAGCGAGCAGCAATAAGCAGCCGATGAAAAATATTCTTATCACAGGCGGTGCCGGGTTCATCGGCTCTCACGTTGTGCGTCTCTTCGTCAAGAAGTACCCGGAGTACAGCATCATCAACCTCGATGCCCTCACCTACGCCGGCAATCTGGCCAATCTGAAGGACGTAGAGAGCCAGCCGAACTACACTTTTGTAAAAGCCGACATCTGTGATTTCGAGACCATTTGCCAGGTGTTCGAGAAATATGACATCAACGGCGTTATTCACTTGGCCGCAGAGAGCCATGTAGACCGCTCTATCAAGGAGCCCTTCACCTTTGCCCGCACCAACGTGCTGGGGACGCTCAGCCTTCTGCAAGCAGCCAAGCACTACTGGGGCGGTAAAATGGAGGATAAGCGATTTTATCACATATCCACGGACGAAGTATACGGAGCTCTTGCGCTCGATAAGCCGGAGGGAGCCGCACCGTACGGCAGTGACTTTTTCCGCGAAAGCACAAAATACGCCCCGCATAGCCCGTACAGCGCCTCCAAAGCGAGCAGCGACCACTTTGTGCGAGCCTTTCACGACACCTATGGACTGCCGGTTATCGTGACGAATTGCTCGAACAACTATGGTCCCTACCAGTTTCCGGAAAAACTTATTCCTCTCTTCATCAACAACATTTGCACTGGAAAGCCCCTGCCCGTCTACGGCAAAGGCGAAAATGTACGCGATTGGCTTTATGTAGAAGACCACGCCCGCGCCATCGACCTGATTTTCCACCAAGGCAAAGTGGGAGAAACATATAATATCGGCGGCTTCAATGAGTGGAAGAATATCGACATCGTGAAAGTTCTTATCCGTACTGTGGACCGCCTGCTCGGTCGCCCGGAAGGCGCGAGCGACCACCTGATTACGTACGTAACAGATCGCGCAGGCCATGACCTGCGCTATGCCATCGACTCCACGAAGCTCAAACAAGAACTCGGATGGGAGCCCTCGCTGCAATTCGAAGAAGGCATTGAGAAAACAGTCCGCTGGTACCTCGATAATCGCGACTGGATGGAAAATATCACATCCGGAGATTACGAGCGCTACTACGAAGACATGTACAAAAACAAAACTTCCTTCTATACCACATAAAACACAAATTACCAATCGTTAACCGATTTTCGCCAATCTCCGAGTGTGTAGAAAAAGCTTGCAAAAGCAGTATTGTGTGGTATTCTACCAACAGGAGGGTGCTTCACAAGAGTCCACAAGCACATCGAAGCTAGATAACAAATTCAACATTGCCATCAGTTTTATGTGGAGATTCTTATTAAAGTTCATGTTCATAACCAGCGCCAGCATCGCGCTCGGCCAGCAGAGTGTCATTGTAACCTTTGGGAGCGGCAATAACAACGACAACACGAGAGAGGGAGATACCTACAACATCATCTCGCGTAAGAACGACAATGGTTATAGCTCATTTAGTGGACTCAAATGCACAGATGGCACGACGGCTCCTATTACAATTTCCGTGGGACTCCTTTACAGCGAAAATAATTTAATTCAAAACTTCTCTGGAACAAGCAACTCAATAGCTTTAATAAACGAAACGTTTAACAACACAGAGATTCACGGGTTTACGAACATTCCAACTAATCAAACCATCATAACTTTTAAGAATGTTGAGGAGGGCTATTATACTCTTTCTGTTTTAGTAGCCAACGGCACAACCCCAAGTGCCATATCAGCCATGACATATCTCCTTTGTGATAAAGATAATCACCCCTTAGCAAATGTAACAGCTAATATAATTGCCTCAAACGTGAGCCAGACAATCGCTAATGACACATCTCTTCACCCCGCAGTTACAAACAACGGAACAGCTGTCACCGCATACGCTGCAGGCTCCAATAAAACTGCAACGGATTGGGCTCTCATTGAATATTCATTTGAGTTAACAAACGAATTAAATACCATAAAACTCCGTTCAAGTAGCACTTACGGTAATGTTGCCGCAATAAAACTTACAAGCATCC
>JAFOZZ010000097.1 GCA_017390945.1 Akkermansia sp. | reverse complement strand
CGTGGTGAGCGCCGCAGCTTTGGCGACCGCGAGCGTCGTTCCTTCGGTGGCGACCGTGGCGAGCGCCGTAGCTTTGGCGGCGAGCGTCGTTCCTTCGGCAACGACCGCGGTGAGCGCCGTGGCTTTGGCGGTGAGCGCAAGAGCTTCTCTCAGCGCCCCTCCTTCGGCGAGCGTCGCAGCACTCGCAGCTTCAACAAGCGCCGCCCGTACAACGGCGGACGCGGCGAGTAAAAAACCTCACGAAAAAAGGCTCCGCAGATGCGGGGCCTTTTTTCTACCACTTACAGCGTCAGCCGCTGAACACAAACTCAGTTACCAGCATCTTACACCATCATGAAGTTTTACACTCCCCTCCTGGCTCTAGCCCTGCTGAGCGCCCTGCCCCTTCCGGCGCAGGAAAGCACTGCCACAGCACCAGCTGCTACTGTGTGCGCGGATGCAGAGCTCGAAGCCGTTCTGGCCGAATTGAAGCAAAAGTCTGAAAGCGGAGACATGGCCGCCACTCAGCAGCTCTACACAGCCTACGCGCTCGAAGGACACACCGAGCAGGCGCAGGCCTGGGCAGAGCGCTACGAGCAGCAGCTCACGGCCAAAGCCGAGAGCGGCGATGCCCCTGCAATGATGCTGCTGGCCTCCTCCTACCTCCAGGGGCGCGACTACATGCCTCAGGATATGCCACTGGCAATCAAATGGCTGGTTCGCGCAGCAGAAGCCGGGCAGCCCTCCGCCGCCTACATCCTGGGCGAGCTCTTCACCCAGCAGAACAACATGGCCGAGGCGGCCCGCTTCTACCAGCAGGCCTACAATGCCTACGCAACCTATACCACCCAGCTCAGCGAGCCGCTGACGACCGAGCAACGCAACGCTCTGTACTGGCAGGGCTACATGCAGCTCATGGGACTCGGCACCGACAAAAACGCCGCGGAAGGCGTGGCTAAAATGGAAAAAGCCGACACCGCATGGGCCTGGAGCCAGCTGTACAAGTGCTACATCAAGGGAACTGGGGTCGAGAAAGACACCGCCAAAGCCATCGCCTACGCCCGCAAGCTGGCAGATACTCAGAACGATGGTATGATGGCCTGGGTAGTGGGCTCCGCCTACCTGAAGGGCGATAGCGTACCGAAGGATGAAGTCCTGGGACGCAAATACATCGACCAGGCGGCAGCCGTTAACGTAGCCCCGGCCATTTACCACCGCGGCACGCTGCTGCTGGCTGAGGGCAATGCCAAAGAAGCATACAATGCCTTCAATCAGGCGGCCAGCATGGGGCTCCCCGAGGCCATGACGGCCACAGCCAAGCTCCTGCTGACCGGTGCAGAAGGTGTAGACAAAGACGAAGCCCGCGCCCTTAACATGCTGCAAACAGCCAGCGACCGCTACGGCGATGCCCGAGCCCCCTGGGAGCTGGGGCAATACTATGAAAATGCAGGAGAACCCGAACACGCCAACAACTGGTACAAAATCGCCAGCGACCGTGGCGTGATAGAGGCAATGGCTCGTCGCGGACTGCTCCACATCACCCCCAATTCCGGTGTGAACTGGAGCCCCACGCAAATGTACCGTTGGTGGCGTACCGGCAGCGAAGCCGGCGACCCCACCTGCTCGCTCTATCTCAACCTCTTCCTCTTCGTCTTCATCCCGCTGGTGCTTATCATCTCCTTCGGCGTGCCGATTCTAGTCGTGCACAAGCTCAACAAAAAAGCACTGGCTGAGGAGGCCAACTCAGAGCACGAAGAGAAGTAACACCATACCCCATTTCCACTAAAAAAGGCAGGCAAAAGCCTGCCTTTTTTGTTGCTATTCATATTAAAATATGTATACTCGCAGGCATGAAGCACTACCTGTCTCTACTTTTTCTCCCCCTGTTCCTCTCATTACCCAGCTGCATTTCCAGCAACATAGGTGCAGCATTAGACAGTGTTGGAAAAGCCGTACCAACGATTAATCACAAAGAAAACGGGCCTGTCTTCTATCAACAGGGAAACAACTATTACATGGAATGCGAGGTGCGCTATATGCGCTATGCTCCTAATCTCATGGATTGGCACCCGGATCCGGCCTTCTGGGGTATGCGCACCGAATATGAGGAAGCACCGGCCTACCTCCGCGTCCCGGCACCTGAGCGTTATCTGCTACACCTGAACGCAAAAGAACCGGCACTTGTAAGAGCTGCAGATTTTGACTTCAAGAAAGCAAAACGCATTAAAAGGACATCACTCCCCAAAGGCACCAATACAAATATCCCGATTTCACTCAGAACCGGTTGGCACCTGCTGAGTGCCGACCTATTGAAAGAAAACTCATTGCCTGCCGAGCTTTCCACCATGCCAGAAAAACGCACCATTGGCAATTATATGCGAACTCCGCTTGTACCTCTGATTTCCTGGGGTGTGGACGTCCCCGTCAGCATAGCAGGTTCCATTCTCAGCCTCAGTGTGACAGTTCCCGGTGTGTTCGTCAGTGTTGTTATATGCGGTGAACGCTTCTACTAAAGCGTTCTCTCTGGCTTGCTACGTTATAAAGACGGCAACAAGTGCACCGCATAAAGCGGTAGGTTGATGAGCTGACATACTGTGCCGTCATCCGCAATCGGCATTTCTTGCACGCACCAGGGAGCCATAGAAACACGCATGGCTCGTCTGGACCGGAACTTTTTACAAAAAGCCTTAAGACTCTTAGACTGAAGATTCGTCTCCGCCTTAACTTCCAGGGGAACCATATCCAGCCCCATTTGTACCAGGAAGTCAATCTCGGTCTGTGAGTTTGAAGTTGCCCAGTAGTAAGGAGTTATACTACATGCAGCGCGAAGCTGTTGCTGTACATACTGCTCTGCCAACGCTCCCTTAAACTCAGTAAAAATTCGGTTGCCATCCAGAATGACATCAACCGGCAATTTTGTTTTTGCCCCCAGCAAGCCAACATCAAGAAAGAACGCCTTGAAAGCCGCCTCTCGATAGGCATCCGGAGGAAATGCGGGCTTGCTTATACGAGCCACCTTATAAATAAGTCCGGCGTCCATCAGCCACTGCATCGCAACCTCTAAGTCGCGCGAACGCATGCCGTGTTGAACACTACTGCACATGAACTTTTTATTCTCACGAGCCAGCTGCTCCGGGATAGAATCCCATATTAAGGAGATGCGCGGAGTTTCTTCAGCCGGGGCATGTTTGCTGAAATCCCGCTGATACCCCATCAGAATGGCATCCTGCACCTGACGCACCAATGCATAATCCTGAGTTTCAACGTACGTTTTCACCGCTTCAGGCATGCCACCAACGACATAATACAATTTCAGCAAGTCAATATAACGGCTGGCAAAATCCGTTACAAGCCGCCAATCTTTTCGTTGGAGAGCCTCTGCATACAATTCATTTCCAGTAGCGTCCAGAAACTCACAATAGGTCATGGGGTACAGATGGATGATATCCACCTTACCAACCGGGAAACCTGTTCCCTTATGCTCAAAAAGCCCCAGCAAGGAACCAGCGGCTATTACATGATATTCTCTGGCCTCTTCGCAGAAATACTTCAATGACGTTAAAGCACGCGGACACTCCTGTATCTCGTCAAAGATAATGAGCGTATCCTTGGGGGTAATTTTGAATCGTACATCCAGCTGGATAGCTTCAAGCAGCCGGTTAATATCGTAGTCTTGCTCAAAACTGGCACGAAGACGCTCATTGAGGTCAAAACGAATATACGCAACTTTTTTGTAATAACGGCGACCAAATTCCTGCATCAACCATGTCTTACCAACCTGGCGTGCACCCAATAGCAACAGGGGCTTTCTTATCGGACTTTTTTTCCAATTCTGAAGCTGCTCTATGGCGTCTCGTTTCATCTCTTATCTCCCGCTAAAACGAGCATAGCACATTTTCATTGATAGTCAAGCCCCATCCACATTTTCTTGAGGACTTTTGGCTATTTCGCCCACATTTTCTTGAGGACTTTGGGTCATTTCTCCCACATTTTCTTGAGGACTTTTGGCTATTTCGCCCACATTTTCTTGAGGACTTTCTGTTATACGGCGCTGGATATAGCTCCACATGAAAGCCGCGACAGCAAGCGGGAGTTGTGCGTAGAAGATGCGAATAATGAGCCACTCATCCCCCGGAAAGCCGGATATCGGCAGACCGATAAAATAGGAAACGGACGAGGTGAACAAGCCGGGCATCAGCCCGATGAGTAACAGACGGAAGCAGACGCGCCGCCATGTTCCCCGCGGCAGGAGCTCCGCCAGCGGCCAGATAAACAAAGCAAATGAGGCCACCACTGATACATAAGCCAGAGTCAGTCGCCACCAGACCTGAGAATATATAGCGACCAGAAGCCCGCCAAGAATTAACATCACATAAATGCCGAATCCGCCGCCCAGCACCAGCACGACACGCCCCACGACACGCAGCCAGAAGAGTTCCCTTGGAGTCGCTTTGCGATGCTTGCGTCGAAAACAGCAGAAGAGACCAGACGCAACAAACACCGCTATGCACCCCCACAGGCTACAAGTCACTACAAAATCCACCAGGTAGCCATTACCAAAAATAGCACTGTACCAACACCCAAAAAACTCCGTCACTACCGCCAGAAGTGAGCAGGCACCACAGGCAGCCAGCCCCGCGCCCAGCCGAGCACTCCATGCCGCCTGCACGCTCATCAGCCACGGCAACAACTGCGCCGCAAGGGCTGCAACAACAAAACACCACAACTGGCACCAATGATTATCGCTACCGGAAAAAGCCCCTACAATACACGCATTGAATACAAACAACCAAAAGAGAAGGCTCCACAAAGAGCCTACCGTCCACACAACCAAACGCTTGCTGCTACTCTGTTCCATTGCTCGTTAGATGCAGCGCTACGCTATAATGTTCAATCTCAAACATTCTTACGCTGCACAATGCTGATGTTTTTCAGCAGGCTGCCGCGCTTACGCGCCCGGATAGCCTCCATCTGCTTAGGCGAAGGCGCGCCATTGAGTCGATGGTCGAGCTCATCGCACAATGCCCTGCGAGCGAGAAAGCGGTTAATCTCGCGTTCTCGCTCGCGGTGGCATTTGATGACGATTCCGGTGGGACGATGAATCAAACATACCGCGTTGTTCGTTTTGTTGACCTTCTGCCCACCTTTACCGGAGCCCCGCACAAACGACTCGTCCAGGTCGCGCTCGAACACCTCAAGCGCCTTCATGCGCTCAAGGAGTTCGTTGCGTTTCTGCGGAGACACCGGCATGGCATTCAAACTGTCACCTCGCCGGTGAGAGCCTCGCCAGCGGCGAAGGTATGCGGACCGGTCACGGTGAGTTTCTTCACATTCTTCAGGCTGGGCACGCCAAGTGCATCAAGCGAATCCACCAGCTTATACAGCTTGCTATCCAGCTGAATGATGGGAGCCACGCCGCCGCACTCCGGAGCGAGAGACATCAGGCCGGCGTCGTCAATCACCACAGCATCCGAGCGCAGCAGCAGCAAATCACTGCACGTCTTCACCGGGAAGAAACGACTGCGCGGCACACATACGGCACGAGCGCCGGGGAAGCACTGAATGGCCGCGCCCATGGCAGTCTCCAGCTGGTAAACCTTAGCTGTAGAGGCATCGCGCGGGTCAACGGTCTTACTATTGCAGATAACCGGCAGAGGCAGCACGCCATTGTTTGCCGTAAGGTAATCGCGCAAGGCGTCCAGGCGAATCCAGAGGTTATTGGTATTGAAATAGCGATGCTTGTCGATATTCTGGAAGGCCGGCACATCCTCCTCCGGACACTGAGCCACCTCGCGCAGAATCGGCTGGCCATCAGCGGCACGCGTTGCAAGGTGACCGCCCTTCTTGTCGGCCTCGGTACGACGCGTCACCTCCATTACAAACGGAGCGCCACTCTCCGCGAACCAGCGCAGGAAGCGCGTATCCATCTGGGCGCCCAGGTTGTCAGAGTTCGACACGAAAGCGTACTTCACGCCTGCGGCGAGCAACTTATCCAGCCAGCCACTACCCACAAGAGCGGGGTAAATATCACCATGACCGGGCGGACACCACTCCAGCTCCGGATTAGCCGGGAAACTCACCGGAGCCAGCGTATCCGTCACCAGCTTGGGTACTCGGTTCTGAATCATCTCCACCTTGTCAGCATCAGCAAACCCATCCTCCGCAT
>JAFOZZ010000096.1 GCA_017390945.1 Akkermansia sp. | reverse complement strand
GGGGTACGACCGAGCAGAGCGGATACCTCGGAACCGGCCTGGGAGAAACGGAAGATGTTGTCCACGAAGAGGAGCACGTCGCGGTTTTCCTCATCGCGGAAGTACTCGGACATGGAGAGGGCGGAGAGAGCCACGCGCAGACGGGCGCCGGGGGGCTCGTTCATCTGGCCGTATACGAGGGCTACCTTGGAGTTCTCCGGGTTGACCTGGTCGATAACGCCGGACTCGCTCATTTCCATGTAGAAGTCGTTACCCTCGCGGGTACGCTCGCCCACGCCGGCGAATACGGACAGACCGGAGTGAGCCTTGGCGATGTTGTTGATGAGCTCCATGATGAGCACGGTCTTGCCTACACCTGCACCACCGAAGGAACCGGCCTTACCTCCCTTCAGGAAGGGGCAGATGAGGTCAATCACCTTAATGCCGGACTCCAGCACCTCGGAGGAGGTAGCCTGCTCCTCCAGCGTGGGGGCTTCGCGGTGGATGGGGTAGCGCTTTACGCCGTCGAGCTGGCCTTTTTCGTCCACAGTCTCGCCGAGCACGTTGAAGATACGGCCAAGCACCTTGGGGCCAACGGGTACAGAGATGGGGGCGCCGGTGTCAACGACTTCCATGCCGCGCTTGAGGCCGTCGGTAGCGCTCATGGCAACGGTGCGGGCCCAGCCGTCAGTGAGGTGCTGCTCTACCTCGAGCACCAGCTGCTTGGGCTCGCCTTCCACCACGTAGTCAACGGTCAGAGCGTTGTAGATGGCGGGCATTTCGGACTGGGAGAAATCGACGTCTACCACGGCGCCGATGATCTGCACGATTTTACCTGTGTTCATGATTGGGAGATGAGAGTTTTAAGTTTTGAAAATTGTGATGGAATGAGGGGTTACTCCATGGCCTTCATAGCCGTGGTGATTTCGAGAAGCTCGTTGGTAATCTGCGTCTGGCGCGCCTTGTTGTATTCGAGGGTAAGCTCGCCGATAAGCGTCTTGGCGTTCTCGGTGGCGGCCTTCATGGCGACCATACGGGCGGACTGCTCGCTGGCCTTGCCCTCCAGCACCATCTGCACGAGCAGGTTGCTGAAGTAGAGCGGCAGGATAGCGGCGAGCAGTGCCTGCGGACCGGGTTCGAGCATGAAGTTGGCGTTCTGCTCGTCCTCGATGTTGTCCTGAGCGGCAACAGCCAGGAGTTCCGCGGGGGTGATGGGCAGCAGCTCCGTGAGCTGCGGGCGCTGCACCATGATGTTGATGAACTTCTGGTAAATGACCTTGACGCTCTTATAGGTGCCATCGGTAAAGCCTGCGCGGATGAAGTCGAAGATGGGCTTCAGCTCGGCCTCGTCGAAGGTATCGCCCAGCGAGAATGTGGCAGCCAGCTTGCGGCCACAGCGTACCAGCTGGGGATTGAGCTTGGCGCCGATGGTCACGTAGTCTGCCTCAGCAGGGCAGGAGCTCAGCACCTCTTTGAGCAGGTTGGAGTTCAGGCCGCCGCACAGGCCGCGGTCTGTGTTCACCACGATAATGAGCTCCTTGCCGGTCTCACGCTTCTGCATGAGCGGGGAGGTGCCATCGGCGATGGTGTCCTGCAGGTGTTTGAGCACGTTGGCCAGCGCGCTGATGTAGGAACGGCCTTTGAGAGCCAGATCCTGAGCGCGGCGCATCTTGGCGGACGCAACCATCTGCATCGCTTTGGTAATCTGCGATGTGTTGCGTACCGACTTGATGCGGCGCTTGATGTCTCTGAGGTTAGCCATGGGGGATTACTTCGTCAGGCGGGATTTGAAGGAAGTCATGAACTGCTTGAGCTGCTCATCGATTTCGGGGGTGAGCTCTTTCTTGCTCTCGATGGCGGCCAGCAGGTCGGGGTTGTTGGTGGTGGCTTCTTCCTCCATGTCGCGGCACACCTTCTGTACCTGGTCTACGGCGACGTCGTCCAGATACCCCTTCTGAATGGCGTAGAGGTCGATGACCTCGATGCCGAGGCTCTTGGGATCGTACTGACCCTGCTTGAAGAGCTCCACGATGCGGCGGCCGCGCTCCAGCTTGGCCTTGGTGTTGGCATCGAGGTCGGAGCCGAACTGGGCGAAGGCCTGGAGTTCTTCGAACTGGGCGAGGTCGAGCTTCACGGAGCCAGCCAGCTTCTTCACAATCTTGGTCTGGGCGGAGGAACCCACGCGGCTCACGGAGATACCTACGTTGATGGCGGGGCGCACACCCTGGTAGAAGAGGTCGGTATCCAGGAAAATCTGGCCGTCGGTGATGGAAATCACGTTGGTGGGAATGTAGGCGGACACGTCACCGGCCTGGGTCTCAATGATGGGCAGTGCGGTCAGCGAGCCACCCTTACGGCCACCCTCGCTGTTGATGCGGGCGGCGCGCTCCAGCAGGCGGCTGTGCAGGTAGAATACGTCGCCGGGGTAAGCTTCGCGGCCGGAGGGACGGCGCAGAATGAGCGATACCTGGCGGTAGGCTACAGCGTGCTTGGAGAGGTCATCGTACACGATGAGGGCGTCCTGACCCTGGTCCATAAAGTACTCACCCATGGCGCAGCCGGAGTAGGGGGCGAGGTACTGCATGGCGGCGCTGTCGGAGGCGGAGGCAACGACTACGATGGTGTAGGGCATGGCGCCGCTTTCCTCCAGCTTAGCGACCAGTCGGGAGATGGTAGCGCGCTTCTGGCCGACGGCGACGTAGATGCTGTAGAGCGGACGGTGGCCGGGCAGCTTGCCCTCCTCAGCCAGCTTGTTCTGGCGAGCCTGGGAGATGATGGTGTCGGTCGCGATGGCGGTCTTGCCGGTGGAGCGGTCGCCGATGATGAGCTCGCGCTGGCCGCGGCCGATGGGAATCATAGCGTCGATGGGCAGAATACCGGTCTGTACCGGCTGGCTCACACCCTGGCGGGAAATAATACCGGAGGCAATCTTCTCCACCGGATAGTAATCCGCGGCGGTGATGGGGCCTTTGCCGTCCAGCGGGTTGCCCAGCGTATCAACAACGCGGCCAAGCAGGCCGGGGCCTACGGGTACCTGCAGCAGGCGGCCGGTGGTCTTGCAGGTATCGCCTTCCTTCAGGGAGGTGGCGTTACCGATGAGCACGGCGCCCACTTCGTTTTCCTCGAGGTTCATGGCAAGACCCATGATGCCGCCGGGGAACTCAATCATTTCATTGAGCATGGCGTTGCTCAGGCCTTCAATACGGGCCACGCCGTCACCGATGGCCTTGATGGTGCCTACGTTCTCGCTGACGGTAGCAGTGGAGGCGTTGCGAATCTGTGCTTCGAGTTCTTGTACGATGTTGCTCATACGCTTGGTGGTGATATTTTATGAAAATTGGAGGTTGAGAGAGGAGGGGGATTATCAGGAGATGAGTTTGGCAAGGCGCTCAATGCGGGAGCGTACCGAGGCGTCGGTTACGTTGTCGCCTACGCGTACCGTCATGCCGGCAATGAGGCTGGGGTCGGTCTGCCATACGTAGTTGAGCCCCGGGTGGCGGGCGTCGAGCTTGGCGCGGATGGCGGCTTTCTCGGATTCTTCTGCGGGGCGAGCCGTGGTGACGGTGCAGGTGTGGCGCGCAACTTCCAGGCGCACCAGTTCTGTCAGCGCGTGCAGAATGGCCAGGTAATTTCGGGGTTTTTCCGTGCACAGAGCCGTGGCGACGCGGCGCACCACATCCTCCTGCAGCAGGCCATCAGGGCCGGTGCAGAGGCGCATGAGGCGGCGAGCCTGAGCCTGTGCTTCCTTGGTAATCTTCATGGTAAAAGGGAGATGTGCTCAATCAGAGCTGCTTAATGGCTTCTTCGTTGATGGCGCGGTGGTCGGCTTCGGTAAGAACCTTGCCGGTTACCTGTGCCGTAGCGGCGGCTACCAGGCGGGCGAACTCACCCTTCAGGGCATCTTTCTCGCGCTGGGTGTCCATCTCAGCCTGAGCGCGGGCGTTCTCGATGATGGTGCGGGCGTCAGCGGCAGCTTTTTCGCTCAGGTCGGCCTGTACCTTGGCAGCGGTCTGGCGGGCATGCTCAATCTCCTTCTTGCCCTCGGCGTGGGCATCTGCCAGGATGCGCTCGCTGGTGGATTTGACCTCTGCCAGCTCCTTCTGGCTCTGGGCGTGCATGGCCTCACCCTCGGCAATGCGGGTGCGGCGCTCCTCGAGCTGCTTCAGGATAGGCTTGACGCCGAAAATGACAACAACCGCCACCAGAATCGCAAAGGCGATGAAGTGGGCAATGAAAATATCTGTGTGCAGGCCGAATTTACCGGCCATTTCCTGTATGCTGGCGGCGAGTACCGGAGTGAACATGATGTATGGAAGTTAGTGTGAAGTGGATATGGAGAAAGAGAGGAAGCGGCGGCGCTGTTCTCCGCAGCGCCGCCGGTGGATGGGCTTAGCCCATGAAGATGGCTACGAATGCCACACCTTCCACAAGGGCGGCAAGAATAATGGAGATAATGAGCACCTGGGAGAAGGCACCCGGGTTGCGGCCGGCGGACTCAGCGGCCTTCATGCCGATAAGACCGATGCCGAGACCGGCACCGAGAACGGCGATAGCGGACTTAAGCGGGGTCAGGTCGGTACCTGCAACAGCGTCAGCGATTGTCTGGAGCATAGTGTGTAATGTTGTTGTTTGTTGTTCTTAGTTGTCTTCTGCCTGCCGTCACGTCTTTGCTGCATGATCCGGCGCGGCGGGAAGGGGATTAGTGCGCAGCTTCTTCGTCGCCACCCACCTGCGTCTTGAGGAACAGGGCGGTGAGCATCAGGAATACCAGCGCCTGCACAAAGCCGACCAGCAGCTCCATGCACATGAAGGGAAGCATAGCGTACCAGCCGATGGCTCCCATCTTTTCCAGAATGGCCTCGCCGGCGTAGATGTTACCGAAAAGACGAGCTGCAAGAGCAACGGGGCGTACGCAGATGGAGAGCAACTCGATGAGACCCACAAAGAAGAAGATGGGCATGAGCGCGTATTTCAGGAAACCGGTCAGGCCGCCCTTTACGCCGAAAATGTGGCCGAGGAAGTGCTTAATGCCTTGCTCGCGAATGCTCCAGATGAACCAGAGGATGGCGTACAGGAAGCCGAGGAAGAGCGTGACGTTCAGGTCTGCATTGGCACCTCGGAAGAGCGGCTGACCCTCGTAGGTGATTTCGCCCACGCCGGGAATGAGACCCATGTAGTTGCTGGTGAGGATGAGCAGGAAAACGGTGGAGAAGTACCAGAAGTATTTCTTGGTGAGCTTCTTGCCGGCGAGCCCTTCGATGAAGTTGTACAGCGTTTCGAACACCCACTCGACAAAGTTCTGCAGGCCGCCGGGAATGCGCTCCATCTTACGCGTCGCCAGTCGCAGAACGACAATGATTGCCAGCACGGCAAGGGTGAACATGACGAGAGAGTTGTTCACGGGGATGCTGTGCCCTTCCCAGAAGGGAATCGGTATCTCCCACAGCACCGGGGCATTCATGGATAACCCCTCGTGGTGTCCCTCCGCCATTACCGGCCCGCCTGCAAGCATGGCCAACGCAGTCAATTTCTGTACAATGCTCTTCATCGTCACTTCTCCTAATCTATCACTCCTCCCATGCGGCGTCAAGCAGGAAATTGTGTTAAAAAAGGGACTTTTTGAAAAAATGGTGCGGAGTTCGCAGATTTCAGGGCTTGAAGCTGATGGTTTGCACGGCGGTGGATGCCACGGGGGTGCCCGAGCTGGTGGCGGGCGCGAATCGCCATTTGTGCAGGATGCATTGGCGAGCGCTTTCGGCAAAAGCCTGGTGGCTGCTGCTGAGAATATCCACCGCAGTGGGGCGGCCGGCTGCGTCGATATGGATGCGCACGCGCACTTGTCCGCTGCGGCGCGAGGCTTTCAGTGCGGCAGGATAGGTGGGGTGAGGGGCTTGCAGCAGGCGCGGTGGGGTGATGGTGGCTTGCTGTGTCTGTCGGGCTGGCTGCTGCCGGGGGTGGGGACGCGCCGCCGGTCTGGCGGGGGGCTGTGGCGCTTTGACTCGCTCCGGTGCCGGGGTGGGTGAGGTCTCCGGGGCTACATCCTCCGGGAGAATCAGGGGGAGCTCGCCTTCGCTGAGTTCGAGCGCGTCTTCGAGGATGCCGGGTGCCTCAGCCGGCGACAAGTGCAGGGTACTTGCTATGGCCAGCTCAGGAGCGGGAAGCGTGGGTTCGGGTGGCGGTTGAAGGGGGGGGGATTGGGGGGCGGGCGCGCCACTCACATGGGTAACACTTTAGTTCAACTACATAGGTTACACTTTTGCGCGTAAGTTTTGTATCATTATATTTGCTATGATGCAAGTCTAATGTGCCGCGCGTCGGCTTTGTGCCGTAGCACGAGCCCGTAG
>JAFOZZ010000095.1 GCA_017390945.1 Akkermansia sp. | reverse complement strand
CAGAAAAGGAAGCAGCTGTTTCTTTCAGCAATGGTTCTGTGGTAACAGGTACCATCCCCGAGCCCACCACCGCCACACTTTCCCTGCTGGCATTGGCTGGTCTGGCAGCACGTCGCCGTCGGGCTTCTCGTTGATTCGCCCAGACAGGCCGCAAGTAAGATAATTTTCGGTAAATGTAAATTCAAGCCGTTGCCCATAATTGGGCAGCGGCTTTTTGAATTCCTGACTAAAACAGCACCCTGATAGGCACATCGTGCTTCCGGTAGTATTCGGCCTCGTACTGCCAGGCGTGCTTATGCCACTTGTAGGAGCCGTTGTCTCCATCCGGCAAGAAATTGACCAGCACCACCTCTGCATCCGGGAAATCATCCCGTAGCAAATGGTAAGCAATCCATCCCGTTGTGACCTGGCGGTTGCCGGAATCCGGTTTTGTTTAATGGGTCTGTATGAAGTCGATAATTGATTTTTGACGCAGTGTCTGTTTTTCTGCTTATTTGCACTTGACTTTTCAGAGGGTGTTGTATATCTTTTGACGTATGGTAAGCATCAAAAAATGTTGGTTGCATGTGATGAGGCTGGTATTGTGCCTGCTGCTGTCATCTTACTGTATTCAAGCTGCGGACTTCCGTCAGGGAGTTGCTGTATCGATT
This sequence comes from Akkermansia sp., assembly GCA_017390945.1. Taxonomy (GTDB): domain Bacteria; phylum Verrucomicrobiota; class Verrucomicrobiia; order Verrucomicrobiales; family Akkermansiaceae; genus Akkermansia. The sequence goes on along the minus strand of JAFOZZ010000095.1, from coordinate 28,725 downwards.
GATGGATTGCGCCAAGAGACGTTTGACAGTCACACAGAGGAAATGTTTCCGCTGATGAGTGTTGTCAAATTCCCTTTGGCGATTGTGGTCCTTCATCGAGTAGAAAATGGTGAACTGGCGCTAAATAAGGAATATCACCTGACTTCGAATGACATGGATCCTCACACATGGAGCCCTATGCAAAAGCGCCACCCGAATGGAGGCTCATTTTCCTTGGCTGAACTCTTGCGGTTATGCCTGTGCGAGAGCGATAACAATGCTTGCAACTACCTCTTTGATTTGGTGGGAGGTCCGGCGTCTGTGCAGCATTTTTTTACCACTCGATATGGAGCCGACTTTTCTTTTCACGTCGCTTGTACGGAGGCTGATATGAAGGCCGTTGCGGCTTTGTCTGTTAATCGGGCTTCTCCTTCAGCGATGCTGCAAATTCTTGAAGATGTGTATGCCGCGGCAAACTCAACCCCGAGAAATCCTATACTTTCGCCGTCTCTTGCAGAATTTCTCCTCAACATGATGAATCAATGCTCAACGGGGCAAAATCGCCTAAAAGCCGGATTTTCGGGGGCTCCTGTGGCCTTTGCTCACAAAACAGGCTCTTCGGGTATCGTTAATGGGCGGACTCTTGCACATAACGATATCGGAATCATCCGGATGCCGGGCGGAAGCTATGCGTGTATCGTGTCCTTTATTTCTGATAGCTCGCAAAATGAATCTCAGATGAACGAGTGCCATTCAACACTCGGGAGACGGGTGTATCATGTACTTATCGCTTCACAAGATTGATTTTTCGTTTTGCGGTGACTGTCAGTACATCAGGTTGCGGAGCAGGGTGTAGATGAGTCCCGCTAGGACAAATATTATCAGGTTGTTGCGATTGCGGCGCTTCTGTTCCCGCTTACGGTGAATCTCGTCAAAGGCGGGAGCATGCTTTTTTGCCAGTTCGATGAGGGCGCTTTCTTTGCTCTCGAGAGCCCTGTGGCAGAAAAAGGCACCACCGTCGCCATTCAGCTCGGTAGTGGCACCGGCGGCCAGCAGCGTGTGAACACAGTCAACGTGCCCGAATGTCACGGCGCGTAGCAGGGGCGTGTCGCCTTTTTTCGTGCTCAGATTGACGTCGAGCCCCAGTTTGAGAAGGGTGCGCAGGTTGCCGTCATGCCCGCCCATGGCCGCATAATGCAGGGGCGTGGTGCCGTTTTCCCCCACCAGTGGGCAGGGCTCAGCTCCTGCATCGACCAGGAGGTTGAGCATATCGGGGCTGTCTGTGTAGTAGGCGGCTCGGCTCAGTGGTGTCATGCCATCGCTTTCGCAGGCATTTACATCCGCACCTTGCTGCAGAAGCTTGCGCACCAGTTCGGTATTCCCGGCCATGGCGGCGAAATGAAGCGGAGTTTCGCCTTCGGCCGCCGTGATGTGAATATCTGCCCCGTGTGCCATCAGCAGGTCGGCCACAGCTGTGGGGGCATATAGTGCAGCCAAGTGCAGGGGTGTGAAGCCTAGATTTGTCCGGGCGTTGGCATTTGCACCGGCGCTGAGCATGACAGCCACGGGTTCCGTAGCCTGTTCCGGCGTTGTTTCGTAACCGCGCTTGAAGGCTGCGAATGCGCTGCCACGCAGGTCGGCGGCGGCATCATGCAGCGGGGTGTAGCCTTGGTCATCGGTAGCACCTATATCCGCACCGCCATCCAACAGGCGGCGTATGAGTTTCACCTGCGATTTCTTGAGCGTCCACGCTCCGGCAAAGTGGAGCATGGTCAGGTTTGTACGCTTGATGTATTGTCCGGGGCGACCGGGATAATCATCCGCATGCGAGGGAATACGCGTCAGGGGGCTTACGCCGTTGCTCAGCAGGGTGCTGACACGTGCATAGCTGCTGCAAGTGAGTGCTGCGCACAGTTCCTGAAGTGTTTTACTGTCCGTTTCGCTCATTGTGTAAGGTGTTTTCTGTGTTGCTCATCCTACCTTACACGCCCTAGGAAGTAAAGCAAAAAGGTTTCCGCGTCTTGCAGGAGGGGGTGGACTCATCGCAGGTCTACATATTTGCTTATGCCAAATGATTGAAACAGATTGACTCACGGGAGCGTTTGTGCTATAAATGGCTTACATGCCGAAATGGTGTGTCAGCTGACAATCGAACTGCGTTATTCCAACCATTTTATACTATGTTTCACTTTCTGAAGCAATGCAGCCTTTTACTGGGGCTTGTGTCCTGTATCTCCGTAGCACCGCAAGCCTATGCTGCGAAGTCGGATTCTATTGCCGATTTTATTAAAAGCAGCCGCCGAGGGGCGGGAATAGTGGTTAATACGCCCAAATATGACCAGAACGCAAAGGTGTTTTTCCTCTTTTACCTGGGGTACAACTCGCACCAACAAGATAAGCTCGAGTCGATTACCAAGCCTCTGATTCCCGTGCATAAGAAAATGGCCGGCAGTGGGGCTGAGCTGGTGATGTACCTGGATTTTCCGCCGGAGCAGAAGGCCAGTGGCGCTAACGACAAGAAAGGCAAAGCTCGCCGCACTGCCACCACGGATAAGCGTACGCTGACGGTCAAATGCCCGGTGATTAATGTGTTCCACAGTGAAGCACGTGAAGCGTTGTTCAAAAAAGACGCCCGCGGCAAGGAGCAAAGCTACGGTACATACGATTTGCGCGCGACGGATGCCAAGGGGATACCGCTGGCCTATTTTAGCTACGAAAAGGGGGAAATGATGATGCGCGATGCCACGACCGGTGAAAAGAAATCCATTGGCAAGGGAAGCTATACCGGTAACGAGTGGGTGGGACCGGCAATTTTGGCCACGTACCAAGAGCTGGTCGACAAAGTTGCGCCGCAAAAGGATACGGCTGAAGAGCAGGCCTCCGAATCCGGAGATGGCGAGGTGTCCCCTGCAAAAAAGAAGAGCAAAAAGAAATCCGCCAAGAAGCGCAAGAGCAAGGCGCTGTAAGGACGCTTGCCTGGGTGGCATGAAAGGTGGCCGCTGCATCCTTCACCGTTTATGATAAGGCTCTTTCTCCTTTTGCTTATGCAGATGCTTTGTGCGCCGCTGCTCTCCGCAGCTGCGGAATCGCCGGTTTATCCGCGCCCGCAGCGCATGGAAATTTCCCCAACCTACACCACCGTCACAGAGGTCAGCGTGCGCCAGCGTGGCAAGAAATCGCGCGGTGGTATGTGGGATAATCTCCCCAAGGTCAAAGAGGGCTACGCTATCTCCATCACTGAGGGCAAGGCCATTATCTACGTCAATGACGACACCGGGCTCTTCTACGCCAAACAAACGCTCTGCCAGCTGCTGAAAGATGTAGACCAGGCCCGCGATGCCCACAAAGACCCCTTTCCGGAGGCATCTCTGGAGGAAGTTGCCCAAAAGGGGCAGCTCCCGCTCTGCCGCATTGCCGACTGGCCGGATTTACCCTACCGCGGCGTTGTGGAGGGCTATTACGGCATTCCATGGAGCACAAAAGCCCGCCTGGCTCAGCTGGATTTCTACGGCAGAAATAAACTCAACACCTATATCTACGCCCCCAAAGATGACCCTTACCACCACGGCGCGGGCTGCTATGAGCTTTACCCCGAGGACAAAGCCGCAGAGTTGAAAAAAGTGGTAGCGCATGCCCGCAAGAACCATGTACGCTTCTTCTGGGCGATTCACCCGGCCAATACTATCGACTGGTCCCATCAGAACGGCGAGCCGGATATGGACAGGCTCTGCGCTAAATTGCAGCAGCTCTATGACCTCGGCGTGCGCGATTTCGGCGTCTTTGTCGATGACTCCAAGGGCGAAATCGGCAAGCCCTCCCGCCAGATACAGCTCTGCAACTATATTCAGCAAAACTTCATCCGCAAACACCCGGAGGCCAACCAGGAGCTCATCATGTGCCCCACCGGCTATAACCGTGGCTGGACAAATGAGGGGGTGCTCAGAGAAATGGGCAATGGGTTGCCGAAGGACATTTTCATGATGTGGACGGGCAACACCGTGGTGCATGATATTAAACTGGATGGGCAAAAATGGGTCAACCAATTTCTCAAATCTCCCACCTTCGTGTGGTGGAACTGGCCCTGCAATGACTTCCGCCGTGATCGCCTCTCCATGGGGCGTACGTATGGGCTGGGTACAGAGTCCGAGATGAAGAAGCAGATGAGTGGCTTTGTGGCGAACCCCATGGAACACGCAGAAGCCGGCAAGGTGGGGCTTTTCGGTGTGGCGGATTATACCTGGAACATCACCCGCTTTGATTCACATACCAGCTGGCGGGCCGGTATTCGCCGCCTGTACCCGGAGTATAAGGCGGAAATGCAGATTTTCTGTGACCACAACAGTCATCTGCTGCCCAATGTCCACGAGTACTACCGAGAAGAATCGGCCACACTGGCTTCCAAACTCAAAGCGCTGCGCCAACAGGCCGCAAAGGGCCGTCTTTCAGAAAATGGCATACTGGAAATACGTAAGGTGTTCAAAGCCATAAACAAGGCGGGCAAAAAGCTCCGCAAGGCAGAGGGCTCTGCGGCGGCGCTGGCCAAGGAGATTCAGCCTTGGTTCAAACAATTTGAAATGATGGGCTACGTGGGCGATAAACTGCTCGACTCCTGCTCTGAGAAAGAGAAGGAACCGCTGCTCGCTTTCCTGAATGCCACCAATACCATGGAAAAAATGAAGAAGACCACCCGCCGCCAGTGGAATGGCAGCGGCGTGACGGTGGTGCAGGGGGTGAGCGTGGGCTCTGAGCACCTGATGCCCCTCATCGATGCCGTGATGAAGCAGCGCAACACGACCCTCTACAAATCCATTGCCAAAGGCAAGGCCGGTAAAACGGCCTCCGCTGCCCCCTCGGCAAAATGTGGTATGCGTGGCGTGTCGCCTACTGTCAATGTGACGGAGGCCGAAATCGGTGTGAACCGCATTATGGAGTTCCACAACCTGCCCGGCGGGGAATCCATTGAGCTCCTCGTACCCGCAGGTGTGCCGGCGCGTGAGGTTATCATTGACCTGGAGAACGAGGGCATCAAAGGGTGGGCTCGCGTTGAGCTGCACGCCATCAATGGCAGCAAAAGCACGCCCGCGCCGGAGCTGCACGGCACGGCCTTGCACCTGAGTGGCGATGCGCTGGCTGGCGGCGTGCGCAAGATTGTGCTTACCAACACCTCGCGCACGGCTCAGCAGGTGAAGATTAAAGAATTCAAGCTGTTGCTGCCTCCCCCTGGTGAATGGTTTGATGCCCGCATCCTGACGGATACGGACCTTACCACCTCCGTCGATTGCAGCCTCCGCCCCCTCAAATTCACCATGGCGGTACCCTCTCCTTCGCATAAACAGGTCATTCTGGTGGGGAGAGCCGAGGCTGAAATCACCCCCGGCAAGCTTATCAAAAACTCCGGTGGCATGCTCTCCTACAGCATCCCCAAAGGCACCGGTAGTATCGAGATATCGGTCAAACAAGAGAAGGGAACCCGCCTGAACGAAATCATCTTCCGGTAAAGCGCGGAGGAATCTACAATGTAGTAAGTCAGGCGCCTTTTGGCGCAGGATTAAAAACAGCCCACGCGAGGGGCAGCCTGTCACGGCGTATCGTAGAGAAGTCGGAGGGGCTGAGCTGCAACATATAGCCGCCCTCTCTGCCACCCACTCGCGGCGCTCGGGGTTCTGATGTTTTTGTGTTCCTACCCCGGGTTTCGCCGCGTTGCGGCTCCACCCGGGGCTACTTTCTACCGCCCGCGGAGCGGGCTCTAAATTTCTGCGGGCGTACACCCGCCACATTTTCACTTGTCTATCGTAAATTGACTTGTCTATCAACTGAAATGTGAGTTTTAATCGGCTTATTCTTCGGGGGTATGGGTCAATCTTTCTTGACGAGAAAATGAAATCTGGTAGGATAGGGAATGTGAAATTGAGCGTTCTTATAACTCTGTCTTTGGTGTCGTTGGGTAATCTGCTGGCAAGTGATTTGCAACAAATGGCCGACAGTTTGCAGGTGAAAGCACCATCTGCCGGCGACAAGAAACTTGCGCTGCCGCGTGTCAAAGGGGCAAAAATCCGCTTGCTGGGGGCCGACTACGAACAGATTATTGACAAGAAAGGCAAAATCCGCTTCCCGATGAGCGATACGGCGGTGCGCCTGAGTTTTGAGCTGAGCAAGGATGGCAAGAAAGCCATCAGCCGTGATTATGAAATCACTGTTCCCGGCCAGGCCAGGAACAATGCCGACGGTAATCCCAAGCCCCAGATTATTCCGGAGCTGCTCAGCTGGAGCGGCGGGCAGGGTGCCTGTGTGCTTCCCAAGCAAATTCTGGTGGCGGGCGATGCGCCGTTCTGCGCTGAATTTATCCGCGAACTGCAAGCTGTGCTGCCGAAGGGCTACACGGTGAGTGTCGCTGAGCAGGCGGAAAATGCTCACATTAAATTTACCCGCCTGAAAGGCAAGGACTCGGAGGCCTATACGCTTCGCATCGATGACAAGAGCGTGAGCATCAGCTCGAAGGGCGATACCGGGCTCTTCTGGGGCAGCCGCACGCTGTTGCAGATGCTGGTGCAGAATCCGACCCAGCTGCCCTGCGGTACGGCGTGGGATGCCCCGCGTTATCAGCTGCGCGGTTTCATGCTGGATGTGGGGCGTCTGCCCATCCCCATGGATTATATCAAGGACGTGGTGCGCCTCATGTCGTGGTATAAGATGAATGACCTGCAGCTGCACCTGAATGATAACTATATCTTCCACGAGCATTATGTAAAGAATGGGGAAGACCCATTTAAGAAGTCCTACTCCGCCTTCCGTATGGAAAGCAAAGTGCGGGGCGCTGATGGGACCCCGCTTACGGCGCAGGATTTGAGCTACAGTAAGGCCGAGTTCCGCAAATTGGTGAAGTTTGCCAATGAGCGTGGCGTCAACATCGTACCGGAGTTTGATGCCCCCGGCCACGCGCTTTCGTTCACGCGTGTGCGCCCGGATTTGATTTACCAGGGCGAGATGCGCCATGTGGAGCGCCGTTGCGAAATGCTGGATGCCGCTAACCCGAAAACCCTTGCGTTTATGAGCAAGGTGTGGGATGAGTACCTGCAGGGCCAGAATCCGGTGTTCGGGGATTGTCCTGTGGTGCATGTGGGGTCTGATGAATTCTTTGGCGCTGCGGAGGATTACCGCCGGTTTACGGATGGCCTGTTAAAGCACATCCTGAGCCGGAATCATACCCCGCGTTTCTGGGGCAGTCTGAAGGCTAAGCCGGGTAAGACACCGGTGCAGGCGACCGGCGTGCAGATGAATCTGTGGAGCCAGGACTGGAGCAACGCCTGGCAGTCCGTGAACGCTGGCTATGATGTGATTACGACTTTCGACCGTGATTTGTATGTGGTGCCGTTTGCCGGATACTACCGCGCCGACAATAACCGCAGGGGGCTCTATGAGAACTGGATTCCCAACCGCTTCGGGCGAGAAACGCTTCCGGCTGGCCACCCGCAGCTGCTGGGTGCGGCTTTTGCCGTGTGGAATGATGAGATTGACCGCCTGCATAAAGGCTACGGCGCGATTGATATATGGGACAGCATTGAGGGGCTGGTCAACGTGCTTTCCCAGAAGATGTGGGGACAGCCCCAGGCTCCCCGCAGCTTTGAAGAGCATGATGCCCTTGTTTCCCAAATTAGTCGTATTCCGTTCTGCAATCCTCTGAGCCAGAATGAGAAGCGCATTAAGCTCAGCCCGGAAAGTCTGCCTATGCAGATAAAGAAGGGGTCTAAGGGGCCGGATTACCACCTGACCATGGAATTGGAAATGACCGCTGCGCCGGAAGCCGGCAAGGAGCAGGTGCTGCTCGAATCCTCTCATGGGCAGCTGCTGGCTGCCGGTAAGGATGGCCGTGTCACCCTGCGCCGCAGTGATACAATCGAATTTGCTTACAATACCAAGCTGCCGGTAGGACAGCGCGTGACGCTGGAGCTCATTGGCAGCATGGGTAAGACGGAGTTGTTAATCAATGGCGTCAGCGCCGGCGAGCCGGAAAACGTGCGTTTCCCGCTGCACCAGAAGGACCGCATGAGCACATTCGTGCTGCCGCTGGAAACACTGGGCTCCTCGTTCACGGGCAAGGTGTACAGCCTCCGTGTGGAATAAAGCGGTGTTATTTATCCTGACTGCCGGAATTGACCTGTACAGGAATGGTCAGTTCCGGCAGTTTGTCTGCCTTCACTGTGATAACTGCGGTGCCGGATTTGCCGCGGATGCTGCGTACAATGGCCACCATGCGGCCATTGAAGAAGTTTTGCTTCTTGTCCTGCATGCAGGTATGGTCCGTCGGGTCGCCATTGCAGAAGCCTACCAGTCTGGCGGGGCCGGAAATCGAGAAACGCACCTTGCGTGAATCCGTGGGTACGACATGGCCCTTTTTATCCACCAGCGACAGGGAGATATAGGCTAAGTCGTATCCGTCCCCGTCAATCGTCGGGCGATCGACGGCATACTCCACCTTGGTGGCGGCGCCGGTAGTAACACGCTGTGCGGTAGCCCAGGGTTTTCCATTCTTTTTCACCACCACTTTCAGCGTGCCGGGGGCATACTTGACATCTTCCCAGACAAAACGATAGGCGTTCTTACACACTGTCAGTTTCTGGTGATAGGTATCACCCTCGCCGCGCTTACGCACACCCAGGCTCTGACCATTCAGGAATAATTCTGCTTCATCGCCACTGGAGAACACCATGACCGGCGTGAGCTCACCCTCACGCCCCTGCCAGTTCCAGTGCGGCAGGATATGGCAGGTTTTCTTTTCCGGAGCCCAATGGCTGCGGTACAGGTAATAGGTGTCTTTCGGGAAGCCTGCGAGGTCAATGATGCCGAAATAGGAGCTGCGGCTGGGGGCTTTGTTGCCCATTTTCTTGAGCTCTTCCATGGCTGCCTTCTTCTCCGCTTCGGTCGCGCCGTGGAAATTGCCGATATTGGAGGCATCCTGATTATAGGGGGTGGGTTCTCCCAGGTAATCAAAGCCTGTCCACACATATTCGCCTGCCACGTGCGGGTTGGTCTCCAGCGCGTGCATCTCAATATCCGGGCTGGTTCCCCAGGCCGGAGCATAGAGCCCGTAGGCACTCACCTGGAATGGGCGTGCGCCATCCTTTACTCCCCAGCCCAGCGGGAAGAAATAGGTGTCGCGGGTTGCTACGCAGGAGTTTGTTTCTGAGGCGTATAGCGGTTTGAACGGATAACGCTGGCGGAACTCGCCATACAAATCCGGCTTGTAATTGAAGCCGAACACATCCACCGTATCCGCAAAACCATTATTCATACTATCCGGGGCATTACTCCCCACCGTGTAGGGGCGGGTCGTATCATACTGCAGCATCTCAGCACGCAGCGCGTTGGAAACCTCCCGCCCTCGCGCCGTGTTCAGTTCCGGTACTTCGTTGCCGCCGCTCCAAGCGATGATGCACGGGTGATTGCGGTCTCTGAGCATGAAATTGCGCACATCCTTGCGCCACCATCGGGGCCAGAGGCGGTGGTACCCATTCTCCTTGTCGTACTTTTTCGCCTCCCAGATGTCAAATAACTCGTCAATGACCAGTATGCCGTGCTTGTCACACAAATCCAGCACCTCCGGAGCCGGCGGATTGTGGGTCATGCGGATGGAATTGCAGCCCATTTCCTTCAGGATTTCGATTTTGCGCTCGTAGGCCCGGGTATGGAACGCCGCGCCCAGTGCGCCGAGGTCGTGGTGTTCGCATACGCCCTTGATTTGTACTCGTTTACCGTTGAGGTAGAATCCGCTGTCCCGCCACTCAATGGTGCGCACGCCGAAGGTGGTTTCATGGCTGTCTATTGCCGCCTCGCTCGTTTTCAGCTCCGTTTTGAGGCGGTATAAATGCGGCTTTTTGCAGCTCCAGAGTTTCGGCTTGGTCAGGGTGAGGGTTTGGGGTACCTCTTTTTCTTCACCGGGGGGCAGGGTCACGGTCACAGGTTTTGCGGCGGCCTTGCCCACGCGCTGGTGTACTGTGACCTGCTGTTCTGTGTCGGATGTGTTGCAGACGCGGGTCGCTATCTCGACCGTGGCTTTTTTCGCTGATATGTCGGGTGTCGTCACGTATACCGGCCAGTGTGCCAGGTGTACTGGGCCGGTCTTCTCCAGCCAGACGTTGCGATAGATGCCGGCCCCGGGGTACCAGCGGGTAGAAAGTGGCAGGTTGCTGACCTGTACCGCTATCACATTGTCTGCCCCGGCTCGCAGATGGGGGGTGATATCGACGCGGAAGGAGTTGTAGCCATACGCCCATTCCCCGGCAAAGCGTCCGTTCACATAGACCTTCGGGCTTGACATCACGCCGTCAAAATCCAGATAGTAGCGGTGGAGCTTTTTATCAAAATCCGCCGGCACCTGAAATGTCTTGCGGTAGCAGCCCCAGCCATCCCACGGCAGTTTGCCGGTCTCATTGGGCTTGTCTATCAGGAAACGGCTCTCGATAGCCCAGTCATGTGGCAGCTGTACTTTTTTGAATGAGGAATCATTAAAATCCGCGGACAGACAGCCGCTTTTTTGTGCCGGCTTGAGTTGTGTCAGGTCCAGTGGCTTATTATTGCTATCCAGGAACTGAATTTCACGGATGCTGGCCCAGCTGGATTCGCTTGTACCCTTGGTTACAGTCAGTTTAAGCGAACGCACGGAGGTGTTTTTCAGCGGAATCGTCAAGGTGTCTGTGTTCTCCAGACGCATCTTGCGGGAAACCTTACGCTCTTTTGTTCCCACTACCACCTGTACATCAAAGCTGTTCGCCTTTTCCCAAAGCACCACAATGGAGCTTAACTTTTTCAATCCGCCCAGGTTCACCTCAATACTGTGGCCGGTCTTGCCATTCGGGGCTGTCCACCGGGTGGAGGTATCGCCATCCACCGCCATAGCTGGCTCATGCCCTGCCTGTGATGCCGGAGCCTTGCAAGCCCCCGCTGATTCAGTCGGTACAGATGGCCCCATATATTTGAATTTCCAGCCGAAACCGAAGTTTTCACGCTCGCCTGCAAGGCTTGCAGGCAGCATGCACAGAGCAATCAGGCTGAGTATGTATTTCCCTTTCATCGGTGGACTTCCCTACAGGATACCAGAATCTACCATAAAATCAAGCAATCATCCCTGGATGTCCTAAATAAATCGCCTGACAGGCTGTGTGTTGCATCGCAAAAAACAGCCTCCTTACCGGAGTAAGGAGGCTTGTGGGGAAACTATGCCTTGGGGCTCTTTTTCTTCTTCTTTTTCGTTTTGTCGTCCTTTTGCTCGGCGGGCTCAGCTGCGGCTTTCGCTTGTTTAGCGAGGGTGGGCAGCACGCTCTTCTTTTTGCCGTTGACAATGACTGTGACCTTTTCCGGCGTGCTGGTGGTGGTGAGCTTGTAGTCCGTCACCTGACCATCCTGCCATTCCATATCGACGGTAATGTTGCCGCGGGCGCGGATGCCCTTCACGTACCCATTGCTCCAGGCGGCGGGCAGGGTGGGCAGCAGGTGAATATGCCCGGCGTGGCTTTGCAGCAGCATTTCGCTCATGCCGCCGGTCATGCCGTAGGTGCCATCCATCTGCATGGGCGGGTGGTTGCCGAACAGGTTGTCGAGCACGTTGTAGCGGATATAACTCTGCACCATTTCGTAGGCCTGCTGCGTGTCGCCGAATCGCGCCCACAGCGCCGTACGCCAGGGCCAGGTCCAGCTGCGGCGGTTGTCGCCACCGCAACCGCGGAGCTCCAGGCTCTTCATGGCGGCTTTGGCCAGCTCCGGCGTCTTTGCCATGGAAATGGAGGTGCCGGGGAAGACGCCGATGAGGTGGGAGGTGTGGCGGTGGCCTGATAAGGCAGAGCCGCCGTTGTTGAACTTGTCGCGGTCGATAATCCACTCTTGCAGGTACCCGCCTTTACCGACACGGCTGGGGACCAACTTATCTCGCATGCTGAGCAGTTTTTCAGCCCAGTCCTCATCGGTTCCCAGTTCTTTGGCCGCCTTGGCGGTGTTGTCGAAAAGCTCCCAGATAAGCTGCTGGTCGTGCATGACGCCATCTTCAATGGGACCCCATTCGTGCGACCAGCTTTCCGGTGATACCAGCGAGCCTGCCTTGATACCCTTCAGCTCCGGGTAATCGGCTACGTTGATTTTCTTGCCATTGGAAACAAGCCCCTCGCCGCCCTTACCCAGTTTCTTGAGGCGGGTTTGCCAGAAGGCGCATATATTCTTGAGAATCGGGTAGCCGATGTTTTTCAGATAGGTTTTGTCGCGGGTGTAGTTATAGTGCTCCCACACGTGCAGCGCGTACCAGGCATTCACCGGCGGGTTCCATTTTTCCCAACCGCCACCGCCCCAGGGATTCTGGGATATGCGGGTTGTCCAGCCCTTTACCGAGGCGCCAAAGTGCTTGGCCGTCATCTGGGTAAGAGGCTTTTCCATGGCCTTGATAAATTGGATGAACGGCATGTGGCATTCGGAGAGGTTGCCTACCTCGGCACCCCAGTAGCACATCTGGAGGTTGATGTTGTTGTGATAGTCGCATGCCCAGGCGGCGTGCACCTTGTCGTTCCAGATGCCTTGCAGGTTGACGGGCAGATTCCCGGGGCGGGAGCCGCTGATGAGCACGTAGCGCCCATATTGATAGATGGTGGCCTCCAGTTCGGGGTCCTGACCGCCGTTCTTGTAAGCGTCGATGCGTTCGTCGGTGGGCAGACTGGCGACCCAGGAATCGCTTTTGCCGAGCTTGATGCGAAGCCGGTTGTACAGAGATTTATAGTTCTCTCGGTGGTCTGTGCGTATGGCTTTGAATGTCTTTTTGACCAGCCTGGACAGAATGGCGGTATTGGAGGCATGCGGGTCTGCGCCTTTCCAGTTGGCCTCGTATTTCATTTTGTAATCTGTGGCGAGCGAGACGTAAATGCACACGGCCTCGGCACCCTTGACCTCAATGTAGGGCATATTGTCCGCAGAGAATGTCGGTGCCATGTTATCGCCTCCGTTCTTGTAGTTTACCGGAACGGTCCCGGCCTTGCCCTTGGCGGCCATGGTGCCGCCCTGTACCTTAATGAGCAGTTGCCCCTCAAACTTCTCACCGTTGGCCAGCTTGCCGCTCATGGTGATGCCGGTTTTGCTTTTGCTGTAAGTGACAGTGTGGCAGGGAGTCAGCGCTATTTTGGCATTCAGCCCATCCTCTTTATCTGTTTTGGCCATGTAGACCAGCACATTGTCCGGGTGGCTCACAAAGCATTCGCGCTCATGCTTCACGTCACCATCCTTGAAGGAAACGCGAGCGATGCCATCCTTCAGATTGAGCGAGCGGGAGTATTCTGTTGTTTCGCCCTTCAGCTCGAAATCAATGTACAGATTGCCGAATGGCTGGTAGGAACCAAATTCATTCTTGCCGGCGGTCGGACCGTATTTGTACCCATGCCCGTTGTTGGGCAGATTGGGGCCGCCGCTCCACAGGCTTACCTCGTTCAGGTTAACGCGCTCGCGGCGGTTGCCACCAAAAATGGTGCCGCCAATGCGTCCATTGCCAACGGGGAGCGTCTGGGATTCCCAGGGATCGGCTGTATTCTTGCCTGGCAGGTTGCCGGAATCGCTCTCGCCCTCGCACCATGGCAGCGGTGCCGGGTGTACAATGGCTGGTTGCTTGTACCAGAGGTAGTCCTGGGAAGGATGTTCTTTTGCGCTCGCTGCTGCAAGGAGGGAAATGCCCCCTATGCAGAGCGCGAAAAACTTGGAGGAGTTACTCATAAAAGTACGGCTTGTGTGTAAAGGAAATGGACTCGTAAATCACGGCAGCTTATGGTCAGCGCATCAAAACCTAATCGTTTTGTTCAATTATGCTCTCAGTTTATCATAAAAAGCTTGGATAACAAGTTGTTATCTTGTCTGTATTCACTCGTTATTTGCCGATGATGTAAAAACTACGTCAAAATATCAATATCGGGAAGAGCAATAAAGGCGCCTTTGCTCTTTACTAGCCGCTCATGTTTTGTTATCATGCTCAGAGTATTAGGCAGAAATGGACGGCAAGGTGTACAGAATGATATGGGCATGGTGGGTGCCGGTGCTGTTGGCACTGGTTTCCGTGCTGATGGTCTGGGGTGTGTATGAGGTGATGCTCGCTATGCGGGAGGCGGCTGATATCAGCGGTGAAGAAGGGGATTGTGGGTCATTGGTGGTGGCGGTATTTTGTCTGCTGGTGCTGGTTTTTGTCTGCTGTCTGGTGTGGGTGGTGGGCTCCATCGTCAGCTGTGTGCGGCGGCGGTGGTGGTGGTCGCTGCTGGGACGCTTGGCTCTGGCATCAGTGACGTGGGGCGTCTGGGGCGGATGTTTGCTGTTCTTGTTCATGCTCTGGGCAGGAGGTGGTCCTAATCCCTTTGCTGATGATTTGCAGCTGCCGCCCGGTCGGGAGTTGGTGTGTCCCCGCTATATGGACGGGGTGAATGTTGCCCCGGAGGATGTTCGTGCTACCCGGGTACGGGAGCTGTGCGCGCTGCGTCCTCGATTGCCGGAACCGATGAAAACTCCGGCAGATGCGCTGGCGCTACCGTATACGAAGAAACTGGCGCTCGAAGCGCCTGAACTGCTGCGCCAGTATGTAATCCGCAGCCTGTATGCAGAGGCGGTGAATCCTCGCTTTTTCTCGGCGGTTCTCTACTATGATTCTTTGCACGCCTATCTGTGGCATGCAGAGTCTCCGGAAATGTACCGGTATTGGGAAGAGTCGGAAGAGCAGACCGAAATTGATTTGGGCAATGGGTGGAAATGGCGCTACCGAGATGCCGTGGATGCGCAGGGCGATGCCGCTCGGCTGGAAGCCGAATTGGCACCGCTGGCGCAGAATCCCACCATAGCACAGCTGGATGCCATGCTGCCGCCTGTGCCGAATGCACCTTTCTTATCGCTCCGGGAGGGTTGGAGCTGCGACCATAATGTTAAGCTCTGCTATGGCGCCTTGCTGGTCGTTCCGGACTCGTATCCGCTCGGGAAATTCAGCCTCAAGGCATACGAATCCACCAAGCGAAAGCATATCCGATTTGATAATATTAACTTTGAAAACGGAGAGGAACAATCCTGCTCCTGGGATATGCGCGTGTACAGCGGCCGAGAGGGGCAGTATTATGGCTCCGTCTGGGAAATTTGGTTCACTCCGGCCGACGGCGGTGAGGCGCGTTGCGTCGCCACTCAGGAATTTCTATTGATGGGAAATTGAGTCTCGCTTGCCATGAGGGCCTCAATTTCCGGGATTTAGAGTGGCTATCAGGCTTGCGCTTTAGCGCTACGCTTTTTCAGCACCAGCAGGGTGATGAAGAGCGAGCCGAGGGCAAGCGGGAACACGATGAACCAGTTGTGCACGAAGCCAGCCAGCAGGAAGGCCGCAAAGGACACCGCGGATACGGTGAGTACGTACGGCAGCTGGGTGGATACGTGGCTGAGGTGGTCGCACTGGGCACCGGCGCTGGACATGATGGTGGTATCGGAAATGGGGGAGCAGTGGTCGCCGGCTACGGCACCGGCAAGGCAGGCCGACATGCCGATGAACATGAGGGGGCTTGTCGGGTCGAATGTGCTGACCACAATGGGGATAAGGATGCCGAAGGTGGCCCAGGATGTACCCGTGGAGAAGGCCAGTATGGCCGCTACGACGAAAATCACAGCCGGCAGGAAGTTCACGAGCCCGGCGGCGGAGTGCTCCATGTGGTAGGCGATGAATTCGCGTGCCTCCAGGGCACTGGTCACGTTCTTGAGAGCTGTGGCCAGGGTCAGGATGAGGATGGCGGGCACCATGGCGATGAAGCCCTTGGGGATGCAGCGCATGGCAGCACGGAAGCTCAGCACACCACGGATGCGGTAGAAGGCTACAGAGAACACCAGCGCAATGATGGCACCCCAGGGAAGACCCACGGTGGCATCCGTGGCGCTCAGGGCCTCGGCAAAGGACTTACCGTCGAGTATGCCGCCTACGTATACCAGAGCAAAGGTCTCCAGCCCAATGAGCATCAGTACTGGTATAATCAGGTCGGCCAGTCTGCCGCGGCGGGAGCCACTGAGCTCCTGTTCCTGCGAGGATTGTTCGGGCAGTACGGTGTGTACGTCGCCGTGTATGATGGCATTGCGCTCATAGCGCACCATGGGACCGTAGTCGAAGCGCATGAGCACCAGCATGACCACAAAACAGAGCGCCAGCAGTGAGTAGAAGTTGTACGGAATCGCCTGAATGAAAAGCTCCAGACCATTGTAGCCCGTACCGGCCGAATATTGAGAAACCGCCGCTGCCCAGCTCGAAATGGGGGCAATCATGCATACGGGGGCTGCCGTGGCATCGATGATGAAGGCTAACTTGGCGCGGGAAACTCGCTTGGCATCGGTCACAGGGCGCATCACACTGCCCACTGCCAGGCAGTTGAAATAATCATCGATGAATATGAGGATGCCGAGGAAGAAGGTGGCAAGCTGGCTGCCGATGCGGGATTTGATGTGAGCCTGAGCCCAGCGACCGAAGGCTTGAGCGGCACCTGTTTGGTTAATCATGCAGACAAAGGCACCGAGAATCACGAGGAAAATGAATACGCCCGTGGTGGCCTTCATGCCCTCGATGAGGCCGGTATTCACCACAAAGTCCACCGTTTCCAGCGGGGAGAATTGAGTCACGAAACACGCTCCTAATACCACACCTGCAAACAACGCGGAATATACCTCTTTGAAGATAAGAGCCAGCACAATAGCCAGTAGCGCCGGTGCCAGCGACCACATTGTGCCGCAAAGGGGAGATTTTGCCGCAGCGGCGGCTTCTCCGGCCACCGGCAGCTCGGTAGCACCAAAACTTTGCATGGCAAACACTGCCGCCACAAGCAGGAGAAGAATGAGGAGTCTCTTCATGGGATTTCTTATCTCGATTTCAGTATGTTGCGCGTACAACTTACCATAAAAGACGCGTTGTGTCAATCTATATGATGCCGGAGGGGCGTGTGGTTAATACGACGCATAGGGGAAATTCTCTTTTTTCGTTCTTGTCCGGTTTTCGTCAATAGTATATACTCCATTCATGCCTCATAAAAGCAAACAGGTGCCTCGCCTATCAGTTACGCGGCTTGAACGCTATCAGCCTGTTATTGACTTTCTCTATTCCCTGATGAATAGGAGGGAGGCGGAGTGGCCTGCCATTCGGACAGCAGGAATTCCTGATGAGGTAGAGGCCTGGGTGGCGCTGGCGCCTGAACGGCAAAGGGATATGGCGGTAGTGTGGGGCGATGTGTGTCGGGAGGAACCCTATGAAGAGGCCGAATACCAGACGAACAGCTATGTGCTGGAGGATTTCGGTGCAGGAAAACGTCCGGAGGAAACGCCTCTGGTGACGATTGCAAGTGATGTGGCGGAGGATTATGCGTATAAGTACCCTTCGGTTGAGCGGCAAAAGGTTGGCATGGCTGTCATCAGGCTGTTGTTGGAGGCTGGGGTGCATCCGGATGAGCATGGGGAGGACGCATCCTTTGGCGGGCCGCTGCACGATGCTTGCCGATGGGGGTATACGGAGTTAGCTGAGTTGCTGTTGAGCTATGGCGCCAGCCCGAACAAAACGGATGTGGATGAGTTTACTCCGTTGCATGAGGCTATCCGCTCGAATTCGGCGGAGCTTGTGTGTACGCTACTGGCCGCCGGGGCAGATCCGCATATACCCGACATCGCCGGGTATACGTCGCTTTGGTGGGCTCTTGAATACGGCAATGCTGAGATAGAGGCTCTCTTGCGCGCAGCCGGGGCGCACAAGACTCAGTTTACAGCGGCCGATTGGGCAAAATATGTAAAGAAGTAGGGGGCTACTTACTTCTGGAACGCGGAGTAGGGGATGAGTGGGGTGTCGACGTAATTCTTCCCTTTGTCATCTGTGAGTTGGATTCCCTCCGGTGTCTGGCGAATTCCCAGTTGCTCCAGGCGTTGGTAGTTTTCGCTTTGGAGGGTGTATGTGCGGCCATCGGGGAGTCGGATGTCGAGCTCTTTTACGAGCTCGAGGTCTTTGCCCCATGTGGACCAATGAATTATCAGCGGCAATGTCCCGAGGATGGGCGTGTACATCGTCACGCATTCGTGGGTGGGGTAATGAAGGGTGAGTTGTACGCCATTGATGGTACGGGTGTCGTGTTTGTGCCACTGGGCGCCAAGGGCGAGCAGGCATTGCAGGAGGTACAGAAAACAGAGGGTGAGCAGGCAGCCGCGGGGGGAGCAGCCGCAGCCCTGGCGCACGTGCAGGCGGCAGGTGGGGTCGGTAGAGGTCGGTTTGATTGTAGGCATGATGGAAGTATCGGTTGAGAGGTGGTGGCTGAATCAGGGCTTGGGGTTGATGTCTCGGCGTGATTTTTCCGCCTGATAAAAGAGCTCGTATATGGAACGTGTGGCTGGGGTAGAGGCGGGCTCCCACGGTGCCCGCTTGATGTGTTCGTACCACGGTAAGCCCTTGGCCGGGCGTTTGGTGGGTTCATGGCCGAGGTTGTAGACGAGGTAGAGTGGTTTACCTCCGTTCACGCTGGTATCCGGGTGATAGACTTCCAGCAGAGCTTCGATGGTGCAGGCGATGGGGATAAAGACTTTCTCTGAGTCAATCCATGAGCACCTGCCGCGCACAGCCAGGAGCTTGGCTTTCTGGACGGGCATGGAATACAGGTTGACAACACCGCCGGGGAGCGGCTGGTGGTCTATCAGGCTATACGAAGTGCCGGCTACGTGGTCCACTCGCTTGATGGCGCAGGCGGGTGAGAAGGTAACCTCCTTGCCACAGTAAGCGCTGAAGGGGGGCTGGTCGGAAAAATCGTAGGTGAAGAGCGTATATTCTTCTCCGTTGCTGAACCGATGATGGGATTCGAGCTTCTTCTTGCCATCGAAATTCCAATTCGCTGGCATCGTGGCGCCCTCGATGAAGCTGCCTTCCTCCTCCTGCATCGGCTCGCAGGAAGTAGAGATGGCAAGGAGCGTTGCTGCAAAATACAACCTCAGACTTTTGGCAATGGATGACGAAAGAGCGGGCATTTTACCAGTAGTATTGAGTGTTATATATCTCGGGGCTGACTTCTCCCGTGGGGGAATACAGGATTTGCTCCACCCTGATTACCAAGCGCAAGGGGTGAGTGCGGAACCAGGCATCGACAGCGGGTGGCAGGGGACATGGCTTATCCGTGTGGATAAGAATGGCGGTGTAATAACTGTTGACATCTCCACGGGTGCCGTAATAGGTAGCACCGAGGGCTGCGAACTCGGCTTTCATATCCAGCTCATGCTCCAGGCGGTTGATGTATTCGTTTCTCGCATCGGCATCTGCCGCGCTGGGGACGAGGCTGAGAAGGAACAGGCCGAGCAGGTAGCATGTGGCAATGGCTGAGAGACTGATTTTGACGATACGGTTCATGGTAAACAGAGCTTATGAAAGCAGTTGGCAGAGGCTGACAATGGTAGCACCGATGCCTACGATGGCGGTAATGGTGGGCAGGAGCAGCGGGCGTATGGCGTCCACCGCCAGAGCATCGTTGGGGCGGAGCGGATTGTACAGCACGGTGATGGTGCTCTTGCCAATGACGGGGTAGGTGGGGGCGGGGCTTTTTACCTCGTAGCAATGGCCGGCTGCATCCGTATAGCAGTAGATGCCGGTATGCTGCCTGTTGTGGTGGGTGTCGTTGTACGTTGTTGTTGTATCTTCGCCGAAGTGAATCCGGGGCAGCCGATTCGGCTCCACGCGCACCAGTGTGCCGGTGGTCTGGATGCCGTGCCGGGTGAGCCTACGCGTTTTGAGGAGGATGTGGAGGCTGATGCATGCCATGACGACGCCGGTGATGAGGATGGCGTAGGGTTGGTATTCCTCTGGCAGGCTGATGGAGGTGGATGTATAGGCAAACATGGGAGGGGATTAGGTGTGGATGGCTTGTATGGCGAAGACAAGGAGCGGCACCATGGCGATATAGGGCAGCAGCGCGACCAGATACAACACGCATCGCATTCGCAAGCTCAGGCTGGGGTGGCAGCGGAGGGCGTCCCCCACAGGTATGAAGGGCAGCCACAGTAGGGTAAACCAGCCCCCTAATAACGGGGTGGTGAACCACCATGCCAAGGTGTAGAGCAGTAGCGGAATATTCAGCAGTGCATAGACCCTGATGTTGGTGGTCAGGGATGAGAGAATCCACAGGGAAACTGGCATGAGTAGCGTGCAAAGCCCCGTGTACAGCAAGAAGGGGAACAGTAGCAGGTGCAACAAGGCATTCATCACCAGCCAGAAGCTGCTGAGCAAGAGCCATGATTTGCGCCATGTGTCGCGATGGGGAGCCGAAGTCATTCTCTATTAGCGGACCTATATGTTTTTCTGCCAGCCGTGGTCGCCGTGGTAAATCATCTGGCGGGTCATGCCGCCATCAATGCAGATGTTTTCGCCGGTAATAAAGCCGGCTTTGTCGGAGCAGAGGAAGAGTACCATGTCTGCGATATCCTCGGGCTTGCCAACGCGGCCTGCGGGGTGTTGCGAGGCATCTGCACCGGTGTATTCCACGCCGTTAGTTTCAATCCAGCCGGGAGAAATGGAGTTCACGCGGACGCGGCCGGACAAGGAGACGGCCAGGGCATGGGTGAGAGCTGCTATGCCGCCTTTCGCCGCTGTGTAGCATTCGGTGCCGGGCATGCTCATGCGGTCGCGGCTGGAGGAGATATTCACGATAGCGGCACCGGGAGTAAAATGCTCCATGAGCAAGCGGGTGAGGAGGTAGGGAGCGGCTACGCCTACTTGCAGAGCGTAGTTGAACTCCTGCCAGGTGCAATCCGGTAGCCCCTTGAACAGGGGAGCGGCGTTGTTGATGAGGTAATCCACGCGGCCATATTCCTGAATGACCTTGGAGCAGAAGCGCCGGATGTCTTCCTCTTGGGACAGGTCGCCCACGAAATAGGGATTGGCCTGCACATCAAATGAGCATACGATGGCGCCGTGTGCCTGGAATGTTTCTGCAATACAGCGGCCGATACCTTGCGCGGCTCCGGTGACGATGACGACTTTGTTGGTAAAATCCATTTCAGCAATAGTATATAGATTGTGGAGCTGGTGTCAATGATTAACGGTGAGGGGGGCGCGCTAAAACGAGGGGCGTATTTGTGTGTGGCGCGGATTCTCGTCTTGTTTATGGATTCCGATGTGGTAGAATGTGGGCATGAGAATGAGAGAAGTGTGCCTGTTACTAACGTGTTTGTCGGTGCCGGGGCTGTCATCGTGTGTGTTGCAGACGGCTCCGGCTTTGGCAACGAGTGCGGAGTCTCGTCCTAGCGAAAAGGTGAAGTCTGAGTGTAGCTTTTACCGCGTGGGGGATGCGTATTATATGGCTCTTCGCGCAAAGTATGTGCGCGCGCCCCGGCCTATTCAGTTGGTTTTTGTGGCTGGCCATGGCAAACCCGGTATGAGCCTTGTGCAGTGGCCGGAGAAGGAAGAGGCTGAGGAGACGCTCTATGTGTTGCTTACGGCTGAGATGGTGCATAAATGCCTGGGGCTCACGGTGACGGAGCCACCAAAGACTGCGCCCAAACTTATCCTGGAGAACAAGTGGGAGGCTGCGGCAGCACAGCTATGCCAGAGCAAGACAAGCATTGCCCGCAAGCGAGTGAGTGTGCGTGGTAATGTGAAGTTGGCGGCAGATGAGGCCGCGTGTCGCTATAAGGATGGTGGACTGGAGGTTGAGCTCCCGTATCGTCTGGGCTGGGATGCTGCTTATAAATATCCTATGGCTGTGGCGTTGTGGGCAGGGGTGGACGTGCCATGTTCCATTGCGCTGAATGGTGCGCTTGTGGTGGGAGGCTGCGCGTATGTCCTCATGGCACCGGTGCGGCAAAGCCAACCGCTACCAGAATCCGACCGGGGTGTGGTGGCACCTATTGTGCCGCAACAGGGCGCAGAGTAACAATCGCGACCGCTATTCAGTGGGTGCGTGTGGCATGGTAAAACCTAGTACTATATGCTCATGTAGTTTGTCCTGCCTGTAAATGAGAATGATGACGCTGTGCGCCGGTAATGGAGGAATGGTGATATCGGTGCTGATGCCGTCGTAATAGCCGAAATGGTTAGTCTCGTCCACGTAACGCAAGGCTTTTTTGTATTCTTCGTACAAGGGGATTCGAAGCTTCGCCGCTGCATTTGTTGGGAACATGTACCCTTTCATTTGGAGCTCTCTGCGCACGTCAGCTCTGCTTCTTCCTGTCAGCATGTTAATGTAGGAATCATAGGCGTAAAGCGGCCGGAGTGTGTCGTCTTGTGAGTGCTCGGGCGTGAGTGTCAGTGAGTTGTGGGGAGATGGTAGCTGTGCGGAGGCACCGAGGCTGAACGTAAGACTGGCTACTGTGATGAAAGGGCGGAGGTTCATACGCTGAGGATTATTGGCTTTTTGTAACATACGGGCGTTCCAAAGTCAATATAGATTTTGCCCGGCCTTTTTCGCAAGGGAAAAAGGCCGGGCAAGGTGTGAAACGCTGAGTGCCAGGATTATGCCTGCGGAGTGGCCTCCAGCACAACGACGCCGAATGGCTTAAGACGCAGGGTGGTGAGCTGTCCGGCCTGAGCTGTGGCGGGCAGGGCATCGCCCTTGGGTGAGCTGAGGGCATAGCGCACCGGGGCGCCGAGGGGAAGCTCGAAGACTGCGGCGGGGTCGAAGCTGAAATCCTGTTCCGTGTCGGCGGGGTTGCGCAGCACGAGGATGCCCTTGGCCGGGCTCCAGGAGGCGAAGCCGTAGGCCTCCAGTGCCGCGGGGTCGCCGCCTACCCAGTGGCTATCCACCATAGTGTCGGCGTTGGCTCGGGTCCATTTGGCCGCGGCGGCGAGGGTGTCCCACTCGTGGGGCTGGAGCATGGAGGGGGTGATGTAGACCTCCTGCATCTGGGTGCCGAGGCCAAGGCCGCTCCAGATTTCATCTGCCAGGTCATCGCCCTCCGTGGTCATGAGGCCGCGGGCGCCCTTGTTGTAGATGACGCCGTGGGTCATGAGCGAATTGATGGGGAAGAGCGGGGAAATCTTCACGTTGTGGGCGTAAATCATGGCGTCGCGGAAGGTAATCCACTGCTGGCGGGCGGTGCCTACGCCACAGAAATCGTGATCCCAGTTTCCGCGCCACACGGAATCTGCGATGCTGAACCAGAAGGGGCTGGCCCAGGTGCCGGTGGTGAGGTTGATGTAGATGTCGGGCTTCTCGGCACGCAGCTCATCGATGAGGGAGATGGCGGCCTCAAAGTCGGAACCGAAGCGGGAGCCGGGAGCGGGATCGGCCATGCCGGAGCAGCCATCGAGCTTGAAGTGATTGGCTCCGTTCTCACGAATCATGTGCAGGCACATGTCGCGGAAGAGGTCGTAGTATTTGGGACCGGAGAGGGCGAAGCCGCGCTCGTTGGTCTCGTAGGTGTCGCCGGCGGCGGCCAGGCGGTTGAGCTTGGGCTGGCCGTAGCCACCCCAGGGGGAGAACCAGACGCCGGGGGCAGAGCCGTAGCTTTCCATGAGGGCGCGGATGGTGCGGAACTCGTTGGGGAGCTCGGCGTGGAACTGCCAGAGGGTTTCGGTGTTGTCCCAGCCGTCATCGAGCAGGAAGGAGTCCATTACGACGCCGCGCTTGCGGACAAGCTCCTCGCCGAAGATGCGCACGGTGTCGAGCACGTCCTTCTCAGTGTAGCGGGAGAAGTAGCCGATGTCGTACCAAGTGTTGTAGTTGAACAGGGGGAAGTAGGGGCGGGCTCGCTCTTCGTTGAGGTAGGCGAGCTGGAAGGTGCGGCGGAGCTGGCCGGGGGTGCAGAAGCCCAGTACTGCGGAGATGCTGCTGGTGGTGCGAGCCGGCAGGTGAGTGGTGCGCACGAGGGAGCAGGCGAAGCCCTGCGGCGTGAGCTCGCCCAGGCTCAGCGGGCTCTCCACGCCGGCGAACAGGCGGTTGCCGGCGGCAACGACGGGGGCGCCCTTCACGCTGCCCTCCACACGTGCCTCGGGAGCAGTGAGGTTGAGCAGGGTGATTTTGCGAGCCGGCATGGCAAACTGCATGGGGGTGATGTGCAGACCCAGGCGGCAATAGGGCTGCCCCTGGCGCAGCTCAATCCACCATTCGAGCTTATAGCCGTCTGTCGTGACGGCGAAGGAAAGGCTGGCGCGCTGGCCGGCGCGGCGGTCCACCAGGCGGCGGGCATCGGGCTGGGCGGGAATGTCGGCAATGCTGAGCTCGCCACACATCAGATCGAGCGAGCTGAGGGGGATGCACACGTCGGTGTATTCCTTTTTGGAGCAGGCTTCATCGGTTTTTGCCTCCTGCAATTGGAGGGTGAAGACCTCTTTGCCCAGGTCGTAGCTGCGGCCATTTACTTTGTCACGCACGGTCACGCCTGAGAAGCTGCGGCCGGCGGTGCGGATGTCGATGCTGATGAATTCGTTCTCTATCATAACGCAATGCCGATTTTGTACACGCGAGAGGGTAGCACATAGCGTGCACTCATGCAAGTATAAATGCTGTCCCTCGCACGCAGCTGGTGGCTTGTGGTAGGGCGCTGAATAAAAAATCCCCGTCCGTTGCAGGGGACGGGGATGGAAAAGGATATGGCAGGTGGCTCAGAGCGCTACGTCTTCGGCGGCCTCCTCGGCAGCCTTGGCCTTTTTTTTGGCTTTCTTGGCAGCAGCCTTTGCGGCTTTCTTCTCAGCCTTGGCTTCCTTCACGAGCTCCTTCCAGTTGCCGATGAGCTTGGTGCAGCCGCTGGCGCCGGATGTGTTCTCGATGGCCTTGCCATCAGCGGTCACAGCAACGACGTTGGGGGAACCACCGCTGCCGCCGGCCGGGAACTTAATGGCGCCGATGGTGGTATTGGTGATGATGGGGTAGGTCATACCGGCTTCCTTGGCCCACTTCTTGGCAACCTCCAGGTCGCTGTCGCTGCTGAGCATGATGAGTTCGGCACCCTTGCCCTTCATGGCTTTGTAGAGGGTGATGAGCTCCGGCGTAATCTTGCGGCAGAAACCGCACTTGGCGTGGGAGCGCAGGAAGAAATAAACTACGGCCTTTTTCTTGGGCTTGGCCTTGGTGAGGTATTCTACCTCGGACAGCATGTCGGCTACGCTGACGGTAGTGGCCTCGGTTGATTCGGCGGCCGCCGGAGTTTCGGTAGCCTCAGTAGCAGGGGCATCAGTGTCTGCCAACGCGGGAGTGGCTGTGAGGATAGCTGCACCCAACATCAATGTTGCAAGAGCAAGAAAACGTTTCATACGATGGATAGAACGCATCTGATGGTGCAAATTCTACATAAAAGTGTGGTGGCCTCTTGTAGGGCTGCATCGTGAGGGTTATGTGTAGATGATAAGATAGGAAAAGGTGTGGGGTCTGTTTCAAATCTGCTGATGTCAGAGTAGCCCTTTGATGACAAAAAAGTAGCAGTCCAGACTTGCTTGTCTTTGCAACACTCGTTACAAAGATTTGATGCTTAAAAAAATATACAAGCTAAAGGGCTGGACTGCCACCAGCGCTATTGTCCGTCAAAACAGCGTTGAGGTCAAGCTTACAATTGACCATAGATACAATTTTTGTTGTTCTAAGTGCCAAACTGTACTCAAAACTCATTCTGTAAGAGAGATTTGCGTGCGTGATTTACCCATCGCAGATAAGGATGTCACGCTGTACGTTGATACAATGCAAGGATACTGTGTTTGCTGTAAGCGTTACCTCACCTTGCGGCCTGAGATTTGCCACCCAACATGCGGTTATACTTGGAGGCTTATGAGGATGCTTTCTCGTTTCCTCGTACATACATCAGCGCGTTTCTTGGAAGATGAGTATTCCATCTCATATACCACCATACTTAGAATTGATAAGGAAGTTCTTGAAAACGATATTCCTAAACCCAAACTGAAGAATGTACAAGGTGTGTTGATAGACGAAAAGTTCCTTGGTTCCAGCCAAGGCTTTGTGACCGTCTGCCTTAATGCTGCAACAGGGGAACCATTAGAGATGGTCAGAGGTAAAAACAGTCATTGCCTAGATAGCTTCTTTAACAAATTTAATGATGAAGAGAAAAGAAAAATCAAATACCTTGGCATTGATCGTTCCAATGCTTACAAAGCCGCTGCTATCAGGCATATACCTCACATCAAAGTTTGCTACGATGCTTATCACTTAGTGAGTAACATGAATGAGGTGCTCGATAAAATACGCCGTTTTACGTTGAAACATCCTTCTTATTCACTCGAACAATTTATGAAAGGAAAGCGCTATGTATTACTCCGAGGGAGAGAGAACATAAGTCAGGATGCAAGAGCCACATTGAAAGAGCTGAGTATTCTGAATCGAGACCTATACATTGGTTACTTGCTCAAAGAACAATTCAGACAGGTCTTTCAGACCAGGGAAGTAAACGCCGCTACACTACGGCTAATCCTCTGGATAAAAATGTGTATGAAAAGCAAAGTTAAGATATTGCGTAACTTCGCTAAGAAAATCAGTGAACAATTTAATGAGGTGATAAATGGTATTCGATACAGGATAAACTCGGCACGCATAGAATCTGCCAATGCCGCAATTAAACGGATACAAGCTAAATCATGTGGTCTGTTTGATGTTGGATACCTATTCTTGAAACTACGGCAAGTTTACTTTCTGAGACTTCAGAGGAAGTTCAAAACGTCTCGCTCATTCTACCAGCAAATCTGAAACAGACCCAAGGTGTGGGTGCCGTGGCAGAATCTACTTGCGCTCTCATTGATATATGGTATGATAGGGATAAGATGAAGCGGAAAATTGTACCTCAGAAGCTTGTGCGCCAGTTGCCGGATGCCGTGAAGGAGGCGTATCGTCAGTGGGCGGATTATATGTATGAGCGTGTGCCGTTCAATATGCCGGATAGCAAGATGCACGCCACCGCGCATAGCGAGCGTGTGCTGCTGTATGCGCTGATGATGGGTGATAAATTGCTGCCTGGAGACGCTGAGGCGCTGGAGGTATTGGGGCATGCTGCTATTTTCCACGATACGCGGCGCATGACTGAGTGGGCAGATAAGGGGCATGGCGCACGAGGTGCGGATTTTTATGAGGCGTTTTGCCGGGATAATGATGACATGACGTATCATCCCGAGGCTGCTTGTCTGATGCGCTATCACGACCGCCGCGATGAACGTGGGCGTGACGCCATTGCCGCGACTTTTACGGAGCAAACGGAGCGCGTGCAGTTGCTCTACCAGATTTTTAAGGATGCCGATGGTCTGGACCGCTGGCGCCTCGGCCCTCGCGGCCTGAAACCTGATTATCTGCGCACCGACGAGGCCGTGAATCTCCTAGGCTTCGCCCGTACACTGGTCGCAATGACGAGTTGAGCGTGCTGTCGGGGCGGTTACAATATAGGGTGCCGCGTTATCGCCTGTCTCTTGCAGGCTGAAAAAATGCTTGCAAAAATAACCGCGTATGGCATACTGTAAACAGCTTCTCTGCTAAGCAGAGAGGCACTGTTTATTCGGTACAAGAAAGCATTGATGATGAAACGAAAACCTCGTATAGCCATTTTAGGGGATTTCCCGATTGGGAAAGTGTGTAGCCGATATGAGGAGCGTAAGCGCTTTTATCCGACTTGGTTATATAATTTGTATGAGGCTTTTGCTGACAATGATGAGTTTGAGGTTCATTGGATAATTGTTGATAAGTCGCTGAAGAAGGAAGAGGAAATACAGGTTAAAGGTCAGACATTTCACTTGTTACCTGGTTCTCGACTTACAGTTGGTCTTTACACCGCATATTGGTATAATCGTTATAAGGTTGCTAAATGTGTTCGCAAAATAAAGCCGGATATTTTCCATGGTTGGGGGACGGAACGCTTTTATGGGCTTGCCGCATCAGATTTTAAGGGGAAATCGTTGTTGTCAGTTCAAGGATTGCTTGTTGCGTATAGTCAGCGTGCGAAAATTTCTTCATTTGAGAATAAGCAAAAGTTGTATGAGAAAACGACGCTTCGTTCGGTTCGATATGTAACGACTGAATCGCCTTGGGCTCGGGATCGAGTGTTGGAGTTGGCGCCAAATGCAGATATATCGCTGTGTGAATATGCTGTTGAGTCTCGTTTTTTTGACATCAAACGCAATTTGTCCGATAATCCTACATGCTTGATGGCATGTTCTCATGCACCTGTGAAAAATATCCAACTAGCGATTTCTGCATTTTCGCGCCCTGAGCTCCGCCACGTGAAGTTGTATATGGCTGGAGGTAAAAAGGAAAGTTTTTCAGGCCTTCCTGAAAATATCATCCCGCTGGGTAGTGTGAATCTGGAGCGAGTGTCCGAATTAATGGCGAGTGCCTGGTGTCTTGTGCATCCCAGTTTGGCTGATACTGGGCCGACCGTTGTGAAAGAAGCCAGAGTTGTGGGGGTGGCTGCCATTGTAACATCGGACTGCGGCTCTAAACAGCATGTGAAGCATGGAGAAAATGGGTATGTGATTTCTCCCAATGACGAACAGGCATTAGTGGATGCAGTGCTTGATGTTACCCAATCAAGAGAGCAGGCATTGCGAATGGGCGAGTGCGGGAAAGAAGAAAGCCGAAAAGCTTTGAGTGTAGAAACGATGTATAATACTTTTTCTTCTCTTTATAAGAAAATTTTAGCTGATTAATCGATGTTATGAGTGACCTGCTTCATTCTCAAAAAAAATACTTCATTAGTTTTGCTGATTCTCGAATGTCCGCAGCGACAACGCGAATTGCCAAACAGGCTGAGGAGATGAATTTCTTTGATGAAATTCATGTGATGAATGAGAAT